>JALHFX010000133.1 GCA_022837595.1 Propionibacterium sp. | reverse complement strand
GGCGACCAGTGCTCATTGACCAAATAGGAATACGCAGTATCTGGTTCGAGCGCCTGGTAACCGTTGGCGACACCTCGCGGCACAAAGACCGCCTTCTCCCCATCTCAAGAGTGAACGACGCCCCAGACGTCTCCCCGGCCGCGGATCAACCCGCGCACCAAAGATGCGGCCCTTGGCCAGGCCAATCAACTTGTCCCACGGCTCGGCATGAAGCCCACGGGTCACCCCCGCCTCGGCGTTGAACGACATGTTCTGCTGAACCGGACCAAAATCCGGCAGCCCGAGGGCAACCATCTTTTCCCGCTGCCAATTCTCCTTGAACCAGCCACGACTGTCACCGTGCACCAGCAGATCAACAACAAGCAAGCCCGCTTTCCGGCTTACCCATCAGCCGCAATGCCAAGTCACGCACGTCAGTCCCCGCGCGCAACGTCCCCGGACGAGCGTCCATCGATAGCCTGCAACGTCATCGCGAATAGGCACACAACCCAGCCCAGGCCCATGGCGCGGAACTGCACATAGTCATGCCCGGCTTTCCAGGAACCCCTACTACCTCTGGGCGCGCGCGCCAGTAGCGCTCTCGCGCACGGCGGAGAGCCTCCGCCGCAGGGTAACCCTCCAAGAGCGCGGCTACCAGCTCTGCCATGATGACGCCGGTACATCGATCACTCGCTGGTATCGCGAACAACCCCGCCACCACGGACGCCGCACCGGACAGCAGGCCCACAGTTGCGAGGTTCAGCGGCTCTCCCGTCCGCGGCCCCATGTATCGTCCCGCGAAACAGGCCTCAAGCACCAGCACACTATTCGACAGCGGCTGCGCAAGCAGATCGATAGCGTCGAGGACCCGCTCTCCGGAAGCGGCAACCAAAGAGCCCTCAGCACGCAGCGCCGACTCCCCATGGCAAGCGGCAATGATCAGCTGACCGGGCCCTAGCTCTGCGCGGAAGTCCTCGGCATCCTGATACACATTCGCCAGCACCTGCCGCTCGCTGCTCCACTCCAGGCCCGGATCGAAATAGGCCACCGTCTCGCCAAGCTGCTCCACAAGCCTGGTCGCCGTGGGCACAACAATCCTGGTGATCGCTGCTCTCACGCCGATAGGTTGATCATCCAGGAGCAGTGCTTCGATCGGGACATGCGTCAAGACAGGCGGCAGAAGCACGGAGATCGACCGCGGCCCCGAACCGACCAACCAGGTCTGGACGGGCCGTGGCACCAGCACACCCGCAAGACGGGACTGCCATTCGAGTAGCTCGGGTCTCCACAAGATGTCCGTCCGGGCCGCGTCGAATGCATAACTGAGTGCATTGATCTGCGAAACGTCCTCACTATCCAGTCCGACGAGCTGGACCTCGGGCTCGCTCCCCGGAAGCTTCCAGACCACAGGCAGCGCGTGGTTCCTTGTTGGTGACGCGACAGCGAGGATCGCGTCACGAGGATGGGCTGCAGCGAAGTCGTTGAACCCACACCAAGCAGGTCCCTCCTCAAGATCGACGGAGGCGATGCTGGATCCAAGTCGCTGCAGGAGATGCGTCCTTGGGAACGCCAAGTCGTCGGAGCAACGCGAGATCCCCTGGATGCGTGCGATGAAGTCTCTGGTCGCTGCGCTGACTTGCTGGTCGCTGACGGCGCGACGCAGGCCAAGCGGGGCCTCATCAAGAACAAGGTCGGCGAATACGTCGCGCCCCGCATCCCCCAAACGCTGCGCAGCTGTTAGTAGGTTGGTCGTGACATCACGAAGGGCGAAATCGTGATCTCCGCGGCGACCCGGGTCCAGTACCTGAGCGCGTGCAGTGCGCAACACCCGCTGGCTCTCGCGCAGAACCACAACGGCGTCATCAACTCGACCCTCGCCCGCGTGAAGCCCGGCAATGTGCGAAAGAGCGTAGGCTTCGCCGTCTTGAATACCCATCTTCTTGTAAAGGCCTGCCGCCTTCATCCCAGCAGCGAGCCGCGCATCCAGAGTCCCCCCGATCTCCGCGAGAAGCAGCTGGAGCCCTGCTTCGGCGAGAGGATTATCTGAGTCTTGCGTCAGCGCTTCGGCTTCCCCAAACGCCTCCCGGCTCCCCTTGATGTCCCCGACAAGCTGGCGGATCTTGGCAGCGGTTCGCAGTGTGCCGGCCAGACCGATTACCCCGGGCCCGTCGCGAAAGCACCCCAATGCCTCCTCAACGTCTTCGACCGCCCCTTGCTTGTCGCCCTCGGTGAGGCGCACCAGGCAACGATCTCGAAGTACGTAGCCGAGACCAGTTCGGTTGCCGATCTGGCGGTAGAGTCCGGCGGCCCGGTCCAATCGGGTCCGACCTTGTGCATTGCGTCCGAGGATCAAGGCATTGCTCGCCAGGGCGCGTTCGATATTCGCCTGGCCAAGTTGATCACCGTATTCAGCGTAGATGACGGCTGCTTCTTGGTACGCATCGTCGGAGACGGCATAGTGGCCCAGCCATGCCTCAAGATGTCCGAGTTCCAGCAGATAGTTGGCGCGGGCATGCGGTAAGACGTTTCCTGCCAGCGCGTGACCGATTGCCTCGAGGGCGTCGACCGGCCGGCCCCGATACCTGCATATCACCGCGAGTTGCTTCCATCCTCGACGCTCAGCCCGCCCATCGCCCGACTGTTGAGCGAGCTCGATTGCGAGTCTGGCGATAGGTTCTGGGTCCTCGCTTCCGCCGCCGTCCGCATATGCCTCTGCAAGAGAGACCAAGGCCCACGCTCGACCGGCATCGTCTCCGGCGCGCGCGAAGATCCTCTCCGCATCCTGCAGATGGCCCACAGCCTCACGCGCAAGCCCGAATTGATTCAGCGCCATGCCAGACTCAAGATGCAGATGCGCGGCGACGGACGACGCGTCCCCATCAATTGACCTCAGCGCAACGCTGGCGGCCTCCAGCACGGCGGTAAGTCTGTCGAGGAATCGGAAAGCCTTGGCTCGCAGGGCTAGCACCCAGGCGTACGCATCGCTTCGGGTCCAAGAAGCACACACTCGGAGAAGCTCTTCGGTGTCATTGATGACTTTTTGAGGTTCGGTTTCACAGATCTCGTCCAGCCGGATCAATGCCATCTGAACCGCGCCAAGCTCGGCGGGCGTGGGCGCGGAATCACTGGACGCGGACATGGATGATGCTGCCGGTTTCATCGGTCAGACCTTGGAACAACACACCGTTGGCCGTTCCGTTCAGGGCCCACCCGTGCCCAGAAACCAGCCTCACTTCGAGGAACACGATGTCGACATACCCGCAGGAACGAAGGTAGAGGTTGATCGCTCGAGTGACGGATTCTGCCGTGGCCGACGCAGATGACTTTCGCCAGCCTCGCCGGATCAGCGTGGCCATGATCAACTTGAGCACATCGAACGTCACCCCGGCCGCCACGACATCGACCAACCAGGTGGCGACCTCCACGGGAAGGCCGAGAACTCCATCCGCATTCTGGGGGGCGTCGACCACATCTGCAGGTGCCTCAATGTCCGCGAAGATGACAGCCGATCCATCCGGCATGCCAGCGATCTCCATGGACTCAGAGTACGCGTCAGCGGCGGAGAGCGCCTCATTCCTGCTTGTTGACTGGGCTAACGTCCCCAGCCAACCCAACAACCAGCCCGCTGACCAACGTCACCGGCCAGAATTCATACAGATGATCCACGGACGAGTGCACAGCCAAACACGTCCACGCAGTCACACCAATAACCGCAGCCGCCCCGCCCGAGCGAGCAGCAAGCACCATCCCGACCACCAAGAGCCCGGCGAACAACACAACACCCACCGCGCCGAGCTCCGAGCCAACCTGCA
>JALHFX010000132.1 GCA_022837595.1 Propionibacterium sp. | reverse complement strand
GGTGGACGCACCCATCAGCTGCATACCGTTGGACAGCACGGCCATGATCAGACCACCGATGAGAGCACCGGAGATCTTGCCGATGCCGCCGGTGGTCGAAGCGCCACCGATGAAGCAGGCGGCGATCGCGTCCAGTTCGAACATGTTGCCTGCGCCGGGCTGCGCACCGTTCATGCGGGCGGAGTAGACGACGCCGGCGACTGCGGCCAGGAAGCCCATGTTGACGTAGACCCAGAACGACACCATCTTGACATTGATACCGGACAGGGCGGCGGCGGTCTTGTTGCCGCCGATGGCATAGACATCGCGTCCGAAGGTGGTGGACCCGGCCAGCACGCCGTAGATCAGCACCAGGACGGCCAGCAGGATCAGCACGATCGGCAGGCCGCGCGAGTTCGCCAACTGGTTGCCGAACCACATGACGATGGCCGCGATCAGCACGATCTTCAGCACGAACAGCCATATGGCCTCGACGGTCTGGTTGTAGTGGATGCGTGCCTGGCGGGTGCGCCACTGGGAGTACGCGAACCCGACCACGCCGATCGCGAAGATCGCCAGCGTGAACAGATCGAAGCCCTCACCGCCCAGCAGTCCGTTGAGGAAGCCGTTGGCGACGTTGTAATAGGGCTTCGGGAACGGAGAGAGCGAGACGTTGGCGAGGATCTGGTAGGTCAGGCCGCGGAACAGCAGCATGCCGGCCAGCGTGACGATGAAGCCGGGGATCCCGACGAACGCCACCCAGAATCCCTGCCAGGCGCCGATCAGTAGCCCGAAGGCAATGGCGGCAAGAATGCCGACCCACCAGGGCAGGCCCTGCCTGATGACCAGCACTGCCGACAACGCGCCGGTGACGGCAACCACCGAACCGACCGACAGATCGATCTGGCCCAGCACGATGACGAAGAGCATGCCGATTGCCAGCACGAGCACGTAGGAGTACTGGAGGACGATATTCGTGATGTTGCCCGGGCTCAGGAATGAGGGGTTCAGTACCGAGAACAGGACGACGATGATGACGAAGGCCAGCAGAATGCCGCTCTGCTGGATGTTCTTCGACAGCATTTGCTTCAGATTGACTTGCTCCGTCATTTCACAGGCTCCTTGGCCGGCTCTATGGTCATGTACTCCATGAGCCTTTCCTGATTTGCTTCGGCGATCGGGAAGTCGCCGGTGATACGCCCGTAGGCGAGGGTGTAAATGCGGTCGCACATGCCGAGCACCTCCTCGAGTTCGGAGGAGATGATGATGACCGCTTTGCCGGCATCGACCATGGAATTGATCAGTGTGTAGATCTCGAACTTCGCGCCCACATCAATGCCGCGGGTGGGTTCGTCCAGGATCAGCACGTCGGCGTCGGTGAACAGCCATTTCGCCAGGACAACCTTCTGCTGGTTGCCGCCGGACAGTGATCCGACGATCTGCATCACCGAGTTGGCGCGGATATTCATCTGCGCGCGGTATTTCTCGGCGACGGCCAGTTCTTCGTTGCGATTGACGAAGCCCGATTTCGATATCTTCGCCTTGCCGGCCATCGCGATGTTGTGGCGGACGTCGTCGATGAGATTGAGTCCGTAGACCTTGCGGTCCTCGGTGGCGTACGCGATGCCGTGCCCGATCGCTTCCTTGACCGTGCGGGTCTGGATCTCGACGCCGTCCTTGTAGATGCGCCCGGACTGATAGCGCCCGTAGCTGCGGCCGAACAGGCTCATCGCCAGTTCGGTGCGTCCGGCCCCCATCAGGCCGGCGATACCGATGACCTCACCGTGACGGACGTTGAACGACGCGTCCTTGATGATCACGCGGTCCTGGGTGGGATGCAGGACCGTCCAGTTCTCGACGCGCAGCAGTTCGCTGCCGATGTGGCTCACCCGCTCCGGGTAGCGCTGGGACAGTTCCCGGCCGACCATCAGCGAGATGAGCTTGTTCTGAGTTGTGGTGGGGTCAGCCATATCGAGGGTCTGAATAGTCTGGCCGTCGCGCAGCACGGTCGTCCGGTCAGCAACCGCGGCGAGCTCGTTGAGCTTGTGCGAGATGATGATGATCGTCACGCCGCTGTCGCGCAGGCCGCGGACTAGGTCCAGCAGGACCTCGGAATCGTTGTCGTTGAGCGCGGCTGTGGGCTCGTCCAGAATCAGCAGGCGAGTATCCTTGGCCATCGCCTTGCCGATCTCGACCATCTGCTGTTTGCCGACACCGATCTGGTTGATGCGGGTAGTGACGTTTTCGCGTAGGCCTACCCTGGCCAGCACGGCTTCGGCTTGGCTGTTCACGGCATTCCAGTCGATCAGCCCACCCCTCTTCGGCTTGTCCGCGCCGAGGAAGAGGTTCTCTGCGATTGACAGATATGGGACGAGAGCGAGTTCCTGATGGATGATCGCGATGCCCTTGGCCTCCGAATCCTTGATGGATCCGAATTCGACTTCTTCACCATCGAAGATGATCTGTCCCTGGTAGTCCCCGTGGGGATAGACGCCGGACAGAACTTTCATCAAGGTGGACTTGCCCGCGCCGTTCTCCCCGCAGATCGCGTGGATCTCACCAGCGCGGACATCCAGGTTGACGTGCTTGAGCACCTTCACCCCGGAGAAGTCCTTGTTGATGTCACGCATCTCCAAGATTGTTGACGTCATGTCTTTCCGTTCCCAAGTGCAGTGAATGGGTTTCGCAGTGTGGGCGCGAACGCCGGACGAATCCCGAGGCCCGCGCCCACACTGTCGATCAATTGGAACTATCAGCTGGCAACGCCGGACTGGACTTCGGCCTCGGTGTAGTAACCGGAGTCGATGATCTTTTCCTGGATGTTGTCGGCGAAGATTGTCTCCACCTCAAGCAGGTACGCGGGAACGATCTTCACGCCGTTGTCGTAGGTCGTGGTGTCGTTGGCCACGGGTTCCTCGCCGGCGGCGATCGCCTTGACGACCGTGACGGCCTGGGCGGCCAGGGTACGGGTGTCCTTGAAGATGGTGGACTGCTGGATGCCATCTGCGATGAGCTTGACCGATGCGATCTCGGCGTCCTGGCCGGTTACCACGGGCAGGCCATCGGCCAGTGTCGGTCCATAGCCGGCGCCTTGGAGTGCGGTGATGATGCCGCGGGAGATACCGTCGAACGGCGACAGCACGCCGGCGAGGGGCTCAGAGCCGCCACCATAGGTGGAGGTGATGAGGTCTTCCATGCGCTTCTGCGCGGCTTCCTGCGACCAGCGCAGCGTGGCGACAGTATCGAACGCGGTCTGCCCGGACTTCACAACCAACGTGCCGTCATCGATGAAGGGCTTCAGGGTGTCCATGGCGCCGCTGAAGAAGAAGCCTGCGTTGTTGTCATCGGGGGAACCGGCGAACAGCTCGATGTTGAGCGGGCCCTTCGGGCGGTCGGCGATTTCCTTGCCGTCGCGGTCGGTCAGACCCAGACCGTAGAGCAGTGCCGTCGCCTGCGCGACTCCGACCTTGTAGTTGTCGAAGGACACGTAGAAGTCGACGTTCTCGTTGTCGCGGATCAGGCGGTCGTAGGAGATGACCGGGATGTTCGCGGCGCCGGCGGCGTCCAGCTGGCTGGACAGCGCGGTGCCGTCGATCGCGGCGACGACCAGGATGTCCGCACCGTTGGTGATCATCTGGTCGATCTGCTGGGTCTGGGTCGGGATGTCATCGTTGGCGAACTGGAGATCGACCTTGTAGCCAGCCGATTCCAGGCCTTCCTTGACCGCGTTGCCGTCAGCGATCCAGCGCTCGGAGGTCTGGGTCGGCATCGCGACGCCGACGGTGATATCCGAGGGGTCTGCCGAGCCACCGGTGGCCCCGGAC
>JALHFX010000038.1 GCA_022837595.1 Propionibacterium sp. | reverse complement strand
ATCGGCCGCATCTTCCGCAATGAAGGCATCGACTCAACCCACTCGGCCGAATTCACCATGTTGGAGGCCTACCATTCCTGGGGCAACGACAAGACGATCGCCGCGCTCACACAGAAGCTGATCATGGACGCCGCCGATACGGTGGGCATTCATCAGATCGAACGCGCTGACGGTCGCATCATCGATTTGGACGCTGAATGGAAGTGGCTGCCGATATACGACGCGGTTAGCGAGGCCGTCGACGAACAGATCGACGTTGACACCGCTGTCGGACGGCTCCGCGAGATCTGCGACGCTCACCAGATCGACTTCGACCCTGCATGGGGTAATGGCAAGTTGGTGATGGAGATTTATGAGCACCTCGTTGAACCGGACCTGATCAATCCGACTTTCGTCTGCGATTTCCCCGAGGTCGCTCAGCCGCTCGCTCGTCGGCATCGCAGCAAGCCGGGCCTGATCGAGGCCTGGGATCTGATCATCGGGGGTGTGGAGCGGGCGACCGGTTTCAACGAGCTGATCGATCCGATCATCCAGCGCGAGATTCTCACTCAGCAGTCGCTCGCGGCGGCCGCCGGCGATCCCGAAGCCATGCAGTTGGACGAGGATTTCCTCGCGGCTCTCGAACAGGGTGCTCCGCCGATGGGCGGCATGGGTATGGGTATCGATCGGCTGATCATGCTCTTCACTGACGCCGGGATCCGTGAGACGATCCTCTTCCCACTGTTACGCCCGCAGGGCTGAGTACGTTCATCGGGAGCCGTGATGTGCTGGCGCGGCTCTACGATTGGGCCGCTTGCCGATCGTTCGTACCGTGAGCCACCGAGCATTGAGGAGAGGCAGTGACCTACTATGCCGACGGCACGCTGATGCGGCGCTCGACTCTTTTGGAATGGTGCAAGAACCGCCGAGACACCTTCGGGTTGAGCAGCCCACTCTTCCAGGCGCGCCGACAGAAATCGTGGCGGACGTTCGGCTGGCTTGAACCTGGTCACGACTACGCTACCGGGGCCTGCCCACCCGGCCTTCTCCGGACTCTGCAGGAGGCTGGAGACCATCCTGTTGATCAGACCCGTGGGCGCTACAGTTGCCGTTTTTGCCCAAGTAGTCATGACGAGCTGAGACCACTCCCCAAATTGACGACGGCCAGCGGCAGAGAGCTTCTTCTTGGTTCGGCTTCGCTCGAGGTGCTCGATACCACTGGTCAGGCGTGGATTGCGCCTGACCTTGTGCTGCATTATGTCGTGGAGCATCGCTATCTGCCGCCCGCCGAACTTGCGGACGCCCGATTGGCCCCGCGCTGAGCAGTCGGTTACCCGCACCACGAGTCACGAAACCTTGAGCGCGCGGAGACCAACCCGGTTCCTCCCCAGGTATCGGTCGTCCTGCTAGCCTCGTAAAGACATCTGTCGCGATCCCGTACGAGCCTCGGAGGGCCTCTTGATACAGCTGCTCTGCGCCTATGCAGTGACAGCCATGCTTGCTCCGACATTATTCGGCGCTTTCGGACGCAGAGCTTTTGGCATGCTGGCGCTGGTTCCAGCGGCCACTTTCGCGTGGGCGCTCACCCAGACCGGCGCGGTCTATGCGGGTGCTTACCCTATGCAGGCAGTCTCGTGGGTTCCGGAACTCGGCTTGGACTTCGTTTTCAGATTCGATGTGCTCAGTTGGGTCATGGCGCTGATTGTGAGCGGTATCGGCGCGCTCATCCTGATCTACTCCTGGGGTTACTTCGGTCGCTCGGCCCATCATCTCGGACGCTTCGGCGGCGTCTTCGTGGCATTCGCCGGTGCCATGTTCGGCCTTGTCATTTCGGATAACACGCTGATCATCTATCTCTTCTGGGAACTGACGACCGTCTTCAGCTATCTGCTCATCGGCCATTATCACGAGCGTCAACCCTCCCGTATAGCGGCCATGCAGGCGATCACTGTGACGACTCTCGGCGGATTAGCCATGCTTGCCGGGCTGATCATGCTCGGCGTCATCCCCGGCGGCTCGTTCTCTGTTTCTGAGCTCGTCCAAGCTGCCGCCGATGGCAGCCTCGGTCAAGGTGTCCCGGCCGGTTTGGTGCCCAGCGCAGTCGTGCTCATTCTGCTCGGTGCGCTGACCAAGTCAGCCCAGATCCCCTTTCACTTCTGGCTACCAGCTGCGATGGCCGCGCCGACACCGGTCAGTGGCTATCTGCATGCGGCCGCGATGGTCAAAGCCGGCGTCTATCTGGTAGCGCGGCTCGCACCCGGTTTCGCCTCGGTGCCCTTGTGGCGTCCGATCATTCTTGTTGCGGGGTTGGCGACCATGATTATCGGCGGCTATCGCGCGCTGCGCCAGCATGACCTCAAGCTGTTGTTGGCATTCGGCACCGTCTCACAGCTCGGCTTGATCATGGTGCTCGTCGGTTATGGGGACCGGGCAGTCGCGTTGGCCGGGTTGGCCATGCTTTGTGCGCACGCAATGTTCAAGGCCTCCCTCTTCCTTGTCGTGGGCGCGATAGACCACGAGTTCGGTACCCGTGACCTTCGCGAGCTATCAGGCATCGGACGGGCAATGCCTGTCTTCACCGCCACCGCAACATTGGCGGTTGCGTCCATGGCCGGCCTACCCCCATTGCTCGGTTACGTTGCGAAGGAGGCGGCTCTCGAGGCGCTCGTTCATGACTCGCAGTGGCTGGTCTTTGGAATCATCGTTCTCGGCTCGGTCTTCACTGTCGGCTACTCGCTCCGATTCTGGTGGGGCGCTTTTGCCAGCAAGCCTGGTGTCGATCCCGTCGAAGCTCACCGTCTGGACCTTCGGCTCGGTCTGCCGATCGGGATTCTCGCCCTGGCCGGTCTGGCTGCGGGGCTGATGCCTGGGTTCGTCGATCGGCTGCTCGCCCCCTACGCTCAGGCGCTTCCCGGCCCCGATGGGCATCTCGCCTTGTGGGGAGGGTTCGGTCTGCCGTTGGCGGCGACCGTCGTGGTGATCGTCGGGGGGCTGGGGCTCTTCGTTTTCCGGACGCGAGTCGCCCGGGTGCAGGGCATGCTCACGATCTGGTCTGCGGATCAGGCCTATCGGAAGATCATGCTCGGCCTCAACAGATTCTCCAGAGATGTCACCGCTCTCATCCAGACCGGGTCACTACCGAACTATCTGACGGTGATCTTGTTCACCATGGTGGGGTCCGGAGTGCTGCTGGTCATCCTGAGGGATCTACCAACGATGATCATGCCGCGGCTGTGGGACAGCCCGGTACAAGCCGGGATCGTCGCGGTGGCCTGCGTGGCGGCTTTCCTGGTTGTGCGATCGCGCCGTCGAATGAAGGCAGTGATGATCACGGCCTTCATCGGTTATGGCACCGCGCTGCTCTTCGCTTTGCAGGGGGCACCCGATCTGGCCCTCACCCAGGCACTGGTTGAGACAGTGACCTTGGTGGTCATGGTTCTGGTGCTGCGCAGATTGCCACCCTATTTCTCCAACCGGCCCTTCGGCTCCGACCACGCCCGGCGAGTCATCGTCGGGGCGGTGGTAGGTACCGCGGTCGCGTTACTCGGCTGGATCGGGGTCTCGGCGCGGGTCGATCCGCCGGTAACGGTGCATTATCCCGAGGAAGTTTTCACCTTCGGGTACGGCCGCAATATCGTCAACGTGACCCTGGTCGATACCCGCGCCTGGGACACCCTGGGCGAGATATCGGTCTTGCTCGCCGCGGCCACCGGGGTGGCGTCCTTGATCTTCATCCGTGAACGTGTCAGGCCGAAGGAGTTTCGGAAGATCCTGCAGTCGGCTGTGAAGAGTGCGCAGGTCTGGGGGCTGCAGGCTACCCCGGCTGCTGAGGCCGAACTCATGGTCTCGAAATTCACTCAACCGCAGGATCCTATTCGGCCGGCGACGAGCAGTCGTGGCCGCACCTGGTTGCCCGGGGCCGCGACATTGGCGCCTGTCCGCCGCTCGCTGGTCTTCGAAATCGGCGCACGTTTGGTCTTCCACCCATTGGTTCTCTTCTCCCTCTATCTTCTCTTCGCCGGTCACAACAACCCTGGCGGTGGTTTTGCCGGTGGCATGCTTGCCGGGATCGCGCTGGTGATCCGTTATCTGGCAGGTGGACGCTACGATCTGGTTTTGGCGATGCGGATACGCCCGGGCGCACTGCTGGGAGCGGGCATGACGTTGGCGACAACCGCAGCGCTGGTCCCGGTCTTCTTCGGCGGCACGATCTTGCAGACAACGGTCTTCAACTTCACCATGCCGATCTTCCATGAGGTTCATCTGGCTACGGCGCTCTTCTTCGATATCGGTGTCTACCTGATCGTCGTGGGTCTGGTGCTCGACATTCTGACCTCGTTGGGCAGCGAGATCGATCGGCAGGCAGAGGCAGAAGGCAGCTCCGCGCCGGAGATCGCCTACGATGAGGCCGCGGACGTCGTCAATGAAGAGATCGAGGTCGGCGAAGACCTGAGGTCGACTGACGAGAAGGTCGCTGTGAGTGACTCGGCCTCGACTCCGGCAGGTGCTGCAGAAGGTGAGGCGGCGCAGTGATCGACATGGCCCCTTCTTTGGCGCTGCTCATCCTGGTCGGCGTGCTCGTCGGTACTGGTGTGGTGCTCGTGCTCGAACGTTCGCTGAGTCGCATCGTGATCGGCGCCAGCCTGATCACCTATGGCGTGAACGTGCTGCTGTTGATGTCCGGCGGGCGGGCCGGGGCTCCGCCAATCCTCGGCCAGTCCGAAGTCTCCGAGATGGCCGATCCACTACCGCAGGCGATGGTGCTCACTGCGATCGTCATCGGGCTCGCGCTCACCGCCTTCATGCTCGCCATGGCCTACCGCAGTTGGCAACTCAACGGAAACGACGAAGTACAAGATGACCGCGAGGACCGCCGGATCGCACTCGCAGCGATGCGTGACACGGTAGCCGAGCGGGTCACCGACGACTCGGGCGCCAGCCTGGACGAACAGGCCGCCAGCGTCTTCGACGAGACCGAAGATTTGCCGGCTGCGACGGACTCGACCCGGCTGCGAGCGATGAAGCGGCTCCATCATCGTCGAGGTCGACGGGGTGGGGGTGCGCCTCAGTGAATCCCGCCGATTGGTCCTGGGTGCTGGGCATCCCGGTGCTGCTGCCATTCGCCGCTGCCGCGCTCGCGCTGCTGCTAGCTCGCCATCACACGGCCCAGCGCGTGGTGTCGTTGCTCGCGCTGGGCATCGTCCAGGTGGCCGCGGTCTTCATCGCCTATCTGTCGATGCGTGGACCTCTGACCCTTGATGTCGGCGGGTGGTCGGCTCCGGTGGGTATCACGCTGGTAGCCGACAGACTCAGCGCCATGATGCTGGTGGTCTCGGTATTCGTGACGCTTTGCGTGCTCATCTACTCCTTCACCCAGGATCCCGTCGAGGGTAAACGGCTGCCGATCACAGTCTTTCAGCCGACCTTTCTGATTCTGTCTGCTGGTGTTTCGAACGCCTTTCTGACCGGTGATCTCTTCAATCTCTACGTTGGCTTCGAGATCCTGCTCGTCTCGAGTTTTGTGCTGATCACCCTGGGCAGCAGTCGTGAACGTATCCGTTCGGGCACGGTCTACGTGGTGGTCTCAGTAGTCAGCTCGACGATCTTCCTGATCGCGCTCGCGATGGTTTACGGTGCGGTCGGCACGGTCAATATGGCTCAGATCGCCCTGCGTATGGACAGCATCGACCCGGCCACCGCACAGCTGATCGAGGTCATGCTGATGGTGGCGTTCGGCGTCAAGGCCGCAGTTTTCCCGCTCTCCGCCTGGTTACCGGACTCTTACCCGACAGCTCCAGCACCGGTCACCGCCGTTTTCGCCGGCTTGCTGACCAAGGTAGGTATCTACGCAATCATCCGCACCCAGAGCACGCTCTTCGCGGATCCGGGACTCGATAACGCGCTACTGATCATCGCCTTGGCCACCATGGTCATCGGCATCCTCGGTGCGGTGGCGCAGGACGACATCAAACGTCTGCTCTCCTTCACCCTGGTCTCCCATATCGGTTACATGCTTTGGGGTGTGGGTATCGGTACCGTCGGCGGACTCACGGCGGCGATTTACTACACTGCGCACCACATCATCGTCCAGACCGCGCTCTTCCTGGTCGCCGGCCTGATGGAGCGTGTCGGCGGTAGTACCTCGCTGACCAAACTCGGCTCGTTATTGAAACTCTGGCCGTTCCTGGCAGTCGTCTACTTGATCCCCGCGCTCAACCTCGCAGGCGTACCGCCGATGTCGGGTTTTCTGGGCAAGGTCGGTCTCATCGAGGCCTCCGCGCAAGCGGGCGGCGCACTTGAGTGGACGATGATCGCCGGAGGGCTAGTGACCTCGCTGCTCACTCTTTACGCCTTGTTGCGGGCCTGGAATATGGCATTCTGGCAGACCAGCACCGAACCGATCACCGAGCGCCCCCCGGTCCCGTGGACCATGACCTTCGCAACCGTGCTGCTCGTCGCCGCGTCGGTGTTGCTGGCGCTGCTGGCAGGCCCGATCTATCGATATGCCCACAATGCGGCCGTCGAACTCCGCGAGCAGGAGCCGTATATTTCGGCAGTGCTTCCCGACACTGTGCGCGGCACCGGGTCTTCCCACGACACGGTTGATCCCGGTGTCGGCGAAGACGGGCCGACACCGTCGCTACCGACGCCGTCTGTCGCGAAGTCACCGCTGTCTGGGGCCGACTCATCGGAGCACACAGAGTCGTCGGATACCGACACGACCGAGGGGGGTGAGCGATGACTGCCACAGGTGGACCCCGTCGGAGTTTCGTCGACTCCTGGCGCGATCGAGTTTCCCCGCTCAGTCTGGCGATGCTGACATTGATGTGGGTACTGCTTTGGGGCGACCTGAGCTGGGGAAACGTGGTCGCAGGGTTAACACTCTCGGTCATCATCGCGTTCTTCGTCCCGATGCCGCGAGGCCCGCGTAGACGCCTGGTCATCCGCCCGATCGCATTACTACGTCTGGCCGTGGTCTTCGCCAAAGACGTTGTGGTGGCCGCGACACAGATCGCCTGGACTATCCTCCGCGGGAAGAAACCACGCGAAGCGATCATTCGGGTCCAGACCCGCGCGCATTCAGATGGTTTCCTGGCTGCAACCGCGGGTTTCACTGCGCTGGTACCTGGCTCCATCGTGGTCGATGCACACCGGATGACCGGAATGCTCTATATCCACCTCTTCGATATCGAAAGCCGTGAGGCACTCGATGACGCGCACGCTCGAGTTCTTGAACAGGAGGAACGGATCCTGAGGGCGCTGGCGACTGACGAGGAACTGATGATTGCAGGTTTCCGACCGGGCGGATCGATGAAGGCCGGACGTCTGACCGAAGCCGAGATGGCCGAGTTCAAAGCTCGCCGGCTTGCGGAAGCCAAGAATAAGCCAGCTGACTCGAACGAGGTGGAGTTATCATGACCGCCGTCTTATCGGTCTGCTTCGCGGTGCTGGTGGTCAGCATGGGGATCGTCTTGGTCCGGCTCGAGCGCGGGCCGAGCAACCTCGATCGCGCAGTGGCTCTCGACGTGATCACCGCCGCGTCGGTCGGCATCGTGGTGGTTCTCATGGCCATAACCGGACGCGTCGATCTGCTCCCGCTTCTGGTGGTCTTGGCCTCGGTCGGTTTCATTGGCTCAACAACGATCGCGCGCTTCTCA
Source organism: Propionibacterium sp. (assembly GCA_022837595.1). Classification (GTDB taxonomy): domain Bacteria; phylum Actinomycetota; class Actinomycetes; order Propionibacteriales; family Propionibacteriaceae; genus Brooklawnia. Next base: position 11,807 of record JALHFX010000038.1, on the reverse strand, counting down.
CGCGCGGAGTCAATCGGTGAAAGTCAGCTCCTATCTGCAGAGGAAGCTGCCCGAGCGGACGAAATAGAGCTCGCCGATGACGACGAGCCGGTGCACGCGGACGCCGACCAGGACGATTCAGGTGTCGCTACCGACGGCTTCGATCTGCAGGAGGAGACGAGATGATCGTCTGGCTACAGGTTGTCGGGGTCATATTGATTGCCGCTGGAGTTGCCCTGACCTTCGTCACCGCGCTGGGCATGATAAGGCTGAGTTCGCTGTTCGCGCGGATGCATGCGGCGACTAAACCGCAAGTGCTTGGTCTGGTGGTGATGTGCGGGGGACTGGCGTTGGTGATGCAGCGGGCAAACGTGGCCGCGACGCTGCTGCTCGTGGTGATCATGCAGTTCATCGCGGCACCGGTCTCGGCACATATGCTCGGGCGGGCGACCTATCGGCTGAGGCAGCAGGACGATGACGCGATCATCGTGGACGAATACGGCGAAGATATTGAGCGTGCCCGCAGACATCTCGTCCAAGACGGGTACTCCGACGAATCGGTAACCGACCCAAAGCAGCAGACCTGACCGGTCTTTTTTGGTCGAGCCTGTCCTATGGCCGCCGAAGAGCTCACTTCCACAAGGTCGCGACGCCGAACGATGTCGCGATCAGGCCGATACCGATGAGATAGTTCCAGTTGTGAAGGTCCCGCATGCCGGGCACCTGGTTACCGGCGATGTAGAAGACGATCAGCCACAGGACGCCCAGCAGGCCAGCCGGGACGAAGACCCACGGCACCCAGTCACGCGTTCCTGCCGCGGCCGAGCCATGCTTATTCTGGGAGCCTTGTTTGTCGAGCTTTGCTCTCGTCTTGCCCAGCTTCTTCTCGGCAGCCTGTTTGCGGACCTTCGATTCGGGCACTTCGTTTGCTCCTCGGACGACATGTCTTTCATCTGATTCATCTTCGGTGGCGAGCATCGCCACTGCTTCCAGTATGACCGCTGATGACTGTTCGTCCCAATCCAGCCCGGTAGAAACGCAACCACTGGCTGCCGCGGATGATGGTCAGCGGTCGCCAACCTCGGTGCTGAGGTTTCTGTGCAACGGTAGGCTGGGCGGCATGGGGGCCGCGGAGAACAGGATCGATTCGTTCGGTCTTCCAGGTCCGGCGCGATCCCTCGACGACGAGGCCGATCCGGATGCTGATCTCACCAGCGATCAGACTCCTCAGCCTCCGGCGTCCAGCAGGATACGCAGCGGACTGCTGAAGTTGATTGTCGGCCTGCTTGCCGGGCTGCTGATCGGAGCAACGGCGAGCACCGCCCAAGGTAGCGATCTACGTCCCGACCGGACCAGCGATCTGGCCGAGTTGGTGTCTCAGGCAGAACAACGTAGAACCGAGCTGGCCTCCAGGGCTGTGGAATTGCGTCAACAGAACCAGGAACTCGCTGAAGCTCAGGGTGCACCGATCGCGAGCCCTGATCCCAGCGAGCAGGAACTGCACCAGATCGCGGGGCTTGCAGCCGTCGAGGGGCCGGCAGTGCGGGTCACGCTCACCGATGCACCCGCCGATTTCGCGCCTCCGGGAGTCGATGGGGACCTCCTAGTTGTTCATGAGCAGGATATTCAGCGGGTGATGAATGCCCTGTTCGCCGCCGGCGCCGAGGCAATGACGATCCAGGATCAGCGCGTGATCGCGACGACCGCGGTTAAATGCGTCGGTAATACGGTGGTTCTGCACGGTGTGCCCTACGCGCCGCCGTATGTGATCACAGCTATCGGTGACCAGGCCGCGCTCGAGGCGGGGTTGGCAGCCGACAACGCGGTACAGATCTACCGACAATACGCAAAGGCCTACCAACTGGGCTATCAGCAGCAGCGCATCGATCAGGTCACCATGCCGGCATTCAACGATCCCGTAGTAAAAGTGGCCAAAGCACAGCGTTGAGCCCTGACCATCAGCCCAGCTGAGCAGCCTTTCGCGCCGCAGGCACGGTGAGGGAGAATGGTGCGCATGGCACGCATCCTCGTCATCGACAATTACGACTCGTTCGTCTTCAATGTGGTCAACTATTTGGCCCAGATCGGTGCCGACGTCGATATCTGGCGTAATGACGATCCGAGATTCGAATCCTCCGATTGGGCGAGCGACTACGACGGGATACTTCTCTCACCGGGTCCGGGTACCCCCGAGGAAGCCGGCGTCTGCGTCGATGTGGTCCGCGAAGAGGGTGGCAAACGGCCGATCTTCGGAATCTGCCTCGGGCTGCAGGCGATTGCGGTAGCTGCGGGAGCGACGGTGACGCGGGCCCCCGAACTCGTGCACGGTAAGACCTCGCAGGTGAACCATGACGGACAAGGAGTTTTCGCAGGGCTACCGAATCCGCTCACGGCGACGCGCTATCACTCGCTGGCGATCGATCCTCAGACGCTACCGGCATCTCTCGAGGTGAGCGCCTGGAGCGATACCGGGGTCATTATGGGTGTGCGCCACCGCGAGTTACCGATCGAATCGGTGCAATTCCATCCCGAATCGGTACTCACTCAGGGTGGTTACCAAATGCTCGCGAATTGGCTCGCTGTCTGCGGCGACACGAGTGCTCCGGCTCGCGCGACCGATCTGAGACCGTTGATGGTTGCCGACTGAGCACCTGCTTCGGTCAACGATCAGCTGTCGGGGAGCTACTCGAAGAGCTCGGCGCTGTACTCGGTGAACTGGGCGATGTTGGTGACCGACCCAAGGTAACGGTGATTTCGACCGAACGTTCGCGTACCGTATTCGCCGGTACGGACTGGGCGGTCACCACCCAGCTGTGGTGGTCATCTCCGTTGACAAAGTTCACATTCTCGAAGCCGTGTTTCTCGAGCTCGGACTCCGCGTCATCCTGCGTCAGACCGATGAGATTAGGCATCTCCGATTCTCCAGAGGCCAGCCAGAGCATGATCCGGGAGCCAGAATCGAGTGGCGATCCGACGGCGGGCTCAGAATAGACGACCTGCCCGCGTACATAGCTGACCGGCTCGTCGGAGTCTCCCGCCTTCAGATAGTCGCTGGAGACGTTCGTGAACCCGGCCTGCTGTAGCAGCGCACGCGCATCGACATCGGGCATTCCGATGATGGTGTCGGGCACAGTTAAACGCCCACTTGCCACGTAGATCGTGATCTTCTGATCCGTGGGCACCATTTCTCCCTCGCCCGGGGAGATCGCGACCACTTCGTTCTTTCTGGCGCCGACCGTGTCGAGGTTAGAAGGTGCAGGCAGCGGTTCCACGTTGGTGAATCCGGCCTGCTTGAGAACGGTGATCGCTTCGTCCTGCAGCTTACCCACGACGCTCGCGGGGACCTCTGAGACCGGCGGTCCATCGTTGACGGTAATCTTCACCGTGCTACCGACCAGCACGGTCTGACCACCGGGTGGATCCTGAGCGGTGACGGTGCCCTTGCCTTCAGCAGGCCCGGATACTCGTACGACCTCGGGAGTCAACTGGGCAGTCTTCAGCTGCTCTTTGGCTACATCCTCCAGATGACCGAGCACCGAGGGGACCTGCACATTGTTGTCTTCCGAGTTGCTGCCGACGACCCGCCAAGCGAAGAAGCCGAGGATACCCAGCAGCAATACCAACAGTCCGATCGTCACTCCCGTGGCGGGCGACATCTTCCGCTTGGGTTTATCGAGTTCGGAACCGTCGGCCTCCACGAGATGTGATTCGAAGGTTTCGATGGCAGCTTCGTCCGCTGGATCGTAATCGGGATCCAATCCGGCCGGTAGCGCCCGGGTCGGCATCTCGCTGCGTGTCTCGCTGATTGCTGCTGCGGGAGCCTGTGCGGTCACGATCTGCCCGTTAAGCAGTCGCCAGCAGTCGTCCCGCATCTCTTTGGCGCTCTGATAGCGGTCGTCGGTCCGCTTGGCGAGCGCCTTCATGGTGATCGCGTCCATGTCGGGCGTGATCTCGGGGTCGAGCTGGCTCGGCGGGATGGGCATCTCGCGGACATGCTGGTAAGCCACGCTCACCGGGGAATCCCCGACGAACGGTGGACGTCCGGTCAGTAGCTCGTAGAGCAGGCAGCCGGCCGAGTAGATATCGGAACGGGCGTCCACCTGCTCGCCGCGGGCCTGTTCGGGGGATAGGTACTGGGCAGTGCCGATCACCGCAGCGGTCTGCGTCATGGTGGCCGAGGTGTCCGAAACCGCTCGGGCGATCCCGAAGTCCATCACCTTGATCTGGCCGCCGTTGGTCAACATCACGTTAGCGGGCTTGATATCGCGATGCACGATGTCGTGCTTGTGTGAATAGCTCAGCGCGTCGAGAACACCGATCTCGTATTCGAAGGCTCGCTGCGGCTCGATCGGGCGTCCCTGGCGCAGCAGATCGCGCAAGGTCTGGCCCTCGACGAGCTCCATCACGATATAGGGCACCGAGACACCGGAGGCGGGATCGATCTTCTCGCCGGTGTCGTAGACGCTGACGATATTTGGATGATTCAGTCCGGCAGCTGCCTGTGCTTCTCGTTGGAAGCGCATTTGGAAGGTGCTGTCGGTCGCGAGGTCCACGCGCAGCCGTTTGATGGCAACTGGACGGTCGAGCCTCAGATCGCGGGCTCGCCATACTTCGGCCATCCCACCGCGCCCGATGACGGTCTCGAGTTGATAGCGACCCGACAAGACTATGGGGTCCACGCTCATCGGTAAGTCCTTTCACAGCACCCTCGCATGTGCATGAACCTCATGATGATGCAGCCTCCATCATCGCCCGTGCGATCGGGGTTGCCGTCGTGGTCGTCTCGTGGGCCAGGTAGACCGCGACCGCCACGTGCTTCTCCGCGATATAGCCGGCGAACCACGAGTGATCGCCTCCACCGACGGTGGTCTCTGCGGTACCCGTCTTGCCTCCGACAGTGAAACCAGGAATTTGAGCGGCGGTGCCGGTACCCGATTGGACGACATGAGTCATCAATTCGGCCAACGTAGCTGCATTCGCCTCAGTCATTGCCTGGTTGAAGACCACTGGCTCGTAGGTGCTCAGGACCGACTCGTTCGAGTCGCGGATCTCCTGGACGATATAAGGCTCCATCACAGTGCCACCATTCGCGATCGCACCGGCGACCACAGCCATCTGAAGTGGCGTAGTCGCCACATCGAACTGACCGATGGAGGCCATCGCTAGTTCTGCCTGGCTCATTCCTGTTGGGAAGACACTGGCCGCTGAGCTGAAGCCATCGCCCAACGACGAGCCGAATCCGAATGCCTCTGCCTGAGCGTCGACGATGTCTTGGCCAAGCGCCATACCGATGTTCGCGAAGGTCGTGTTACACGATAACGTCAGCGCCTGATCGAGGGTTTTCGTGGTGTTGCCGCAGGCGGCGAGGTTGGTCAGCTGGTGAGTGGACTCGGGTAGTGGCAGCGCTGCTGGTGTATCGATCACCGAGCCTGCGGTGTAGCCGTTCGCCAGTGCGGCCGCGGCGACCACCAGCTTGAAGGTCGAGCCAGGGGCGTTGATCTCCTGGGTGGCCCGATCGTTCATCACCGTCGAGCCGTCCGCAGTGAACTGCTCCCAGGCCTCCTGAGTGGCAGGAAAATCCAGGCTGGCGAGCTCGGCGACATCGTAGCTGGGGGTAGAAACCCACGCCAAGACCGCGCCGGTCTGGTAATCGATGGCGATCGCGCCACCTTCCTGCCCACCCAGGGCATCCCAGGTCGCCTGTTGCAGCTTCGGCTGAATGGTCGTCAACAGTTGGGCCCCACTGGGGGTACTTCCGGCCAGCGTGTCCAAGATGCGTTGCATGAACTGTGAGTCGGCGGTGCCGGCGAGCTCGGCGTTGAAGCGCGCTTCGAGCCCCGAACGGCCGTAAATATAGGAGTAATAGCCAGTGAACGGGGCATAGAGCGGACCATCCAGGTACTCGCGTTGATAGGCGTAAGGCAGGGTTCCGGTTTCCACGCTCTGGACGATCGGCGTATTGGCCGCCAGAATCGGTCCGCGCGGACCGCCGAATTGCTCGTCTCGTACCCGGGTATTTCGGGCGTCCTCGTTCAGCTCATCGCTACGAATCCAGTAACCGGCAGTCACGTTCACCAACAGTGCGAGAAACATCACACCGATGAAAACGGCGACTCCACGAATCGACTTGTTCATCAGGCAGCGCCCTCATTCAGTTTGATCAAAGATGTCTCGTCGTCGCCGAGATCGACGACGGGTGCGGGCATCGTCGGCATCTGTGGCCTGCGTGCCTGATGGCTGATCAACAGCAAGATGGCCACGATCAACCAGTTTGCGACCAGCGAGCTACCGCCTTGACTCATGAAAGGTGTAGTCAAGCCGGTCAGCGGAAGCAGGCGGGTGACGCCGCCGATGATCGCGAAGATCTGTAGCGCGAAGACGAAGCTGAAACCGGAGGCCAAGAGTTTGCCAAAGACGTCCGTAGAGGTGAGCGCAGCTCTCAGCCCGCGGGCGACCAAGAGGAGATAGATCAAGATGACTGCGACCAGCCCGACCAAACCGAGTTCCTCCGCGATCGCCGCAGAGATAAAGTCCGAACTGGCAACTGGGGTCAGGCCTGGACGCCCCTGACCCCAACCGCGTCCGAACAGACCACCCCAGGCGATGCCGTACTGGGCGGTGATGATCTGGTAGTTCCGCTCGTAGTCGCTGAACGGATCCAGCCAGCTCGACACTCGAGTGGCCACATGCGGGGCGATCTGCCCGATGACATATGCAGCAACCGCGAATGCGCTCGCTCCGATGACAACCCAGCGCACCTGGCTGGTCGCCACGTAGAGCATCATTACGAACAAGCCGAAGAAGAGTAACGAGGTACCGAGATCGTTCTCGAAGATCAGCACGACGACAGCTGCGGCCCACATCACGCCCACGGGGATCAGATCGCGCATCCGGGGCATCTGGAAACCCATGACATGACGTCCGGCGAGTTGTAGCAGATCGCGGTTTTCGGTGAGGTAGGAGGCGAATGCGAGCGTTAGCACGATCTTTGCGATCTCGGCCGGTTGGAAAGAATAGCCGGCGATCTGGATCCAGATCTGGGAGCCATTGGCAGCATTATTCGGTGAGGCGAGGAAGGGCAGTAGCGGCAGCAGTAACAAGACCATGCCAACGATGAACAGGATGTAGCTGAAACCTTGCAGCACACGGTAATCGCGTAGCAGGATCAAGGTCGTCGCGAATAAGATGACGCCGATGACCGTCCAGATAAGTTGCATGGTCGCCGCGTTGGGTGAGGGATCGAAGCTGAGGTCCAAGCGGTGGATCATGGCCAGCCCGAGCCCGTTGAGCGCGAGCGTGGTCGGGAGGATCACCGGATCTGCGTACGGCAGCTTGAATCGGACGGCCAGGTGGGCGCCGACACACAACACCAACCAGATCACCGAGACCGGAATCCAGTTGGCCGGCAGCTCGGCGTCCCTGTTGAGATGGGTGATCAGGTAGCCGCCGATACCAAACCCTGCCGCGAGTAGGCAGAGGGCCAGCTCCACATTACGGCGCTGGCGGTAGACGACCATGGGCTGGCTGTTGGGCATAGTCATTATCCACACGCCTCAAGATCGGGACGGTTGGTCGAAGCGGACGAACCCGGCGACACGGAACTCCGCGTTGGGGTGGAGGCTGTGGAGGTCGTTGTGCTGGGTGCCGGGGACTCGGGTGAGGTCTCGGTGTCTTCTGGAGCCGGAGCGGCGCTGTTCGACGGCTCGGATGATTCGGGGTTGGCTTCGGACGCGCGCTCAGCCCGGCAGCGCTCGGCCATCTCGTCGAGTACCTGGAGCTGGGTCTGGGCTGCCTGCTCGGAGTCATAGCGCAATTCTTTGTTACGCACCTTCGAGGCATAGTACGGCGGTAGATCGTCGACGAGGATCTCGCTGCTGTGGGTCAGCTCTGACAATGGATGCCCGAAGACTTGTTCGGGGACTCCCTGGTAGATCGCGACCTTCTCATTGTTTGGGCCGATGAAGTGCTGAGAGTTGAGGTAATTGTGTCCCGCGAAAGCAACGATCGACAGCAGCGCCAGGATGACGAGAATCAAAATCGACCGTCCGAGCCAGCGACGCTTCTTGTTGGCGACGCGCGGGGTGTAGCGGATCGCCTCGAAACGGTCGGGGTCGATGACACCCTCGGGCAGCTCTTCATCGATCACCGCGGGTGCCGGCACCGGGATGCGGTCGCGCGGCATGCGCGTGGTGTCCTCAATCAGTTCCGAGAGCTGAGTTGGCTCGGAGTAGTCAATCTCGGGGATCTTCAATGCCTCGGCTGCACCCAAGACCTGCGGTGGCATGCTCTGAAGCGCTTTGTCGTAGGCTACGACATCAGCCACGATCAGCGTGATGTTGTCGAGTCCGCCGGTCTGGTGCGCGGCTTGGGTGAGTGAAGCGACAATCCCGTCCAGCGACTTGTCGGACGATAGAAGCCTGTCGATGACATCGTCGTCCACCATCCCGCACAGACCATCGGAGCAGAACAGGAGCCGATCACCGAGTTGCGCCTCCACCAAGGTGAAGTCGGGAGTGTGTACGGGCTGTCCGTTGAGTACTTTGAGCAGCAGTGAGCGGTGTGGATGGTGGGCCGCCTCTTCGGGGGTGATCTTGCCATCGTCGATCAGCGACTGAACCCAGGAATGGTCGCGGGTGAGGCGCGTGAGTTCGCCATCGCGCAGTAGGTAACCGCGCGAGTCACCAATGTGGCAGATACCGTAACGCTCGCCGTCGAACATCGCACCGCAGACGGTGGTACCCATGCCCTCCAGCGAATGGTCCCATTCGACCAAATCGGCTAACGCGTCGTTGGCCTTGGCGAGCGCCCCGCTCAGCGCTTCAAGCATCCGGTCACCGACTAGTGGTTCGCCCTCGGTATCGAGATTCTGCGCGTCAGCTCGTTGCAGTTCGCGGATGGCCACCGAGCTGGCGAGATCGCCTGCGGCAGCACCGCCCATGCCGTCGGCAACAACAATCAGGTGCGGCGAGGTATAGGCCGAATCCTGATTGTTGTTGCGCACTAACCCGATTTCGGAGTGCGCGCTGATCTCTAGCGAGAACGCCATTTCAGCCGTCCAGTTGCATCTGGGAACGGCCGATTCGAACGGTATCGCCTCTGTCGATGCGGGTGGGCTGTGAAATGCGCTGACCGTTCACGTAGGTTCCGTTAGTGGACAGCAGATCTTCGACGACGAAACCCTGCTCGTCGCGCCAAATCTTCGCATGTTTGCTCGACGCGTAGTCGTCATCGATTTCGAGGTCGCAAGTCGAAGCTCTACCTAGAAAGATCTCTTGGCCTATCTCGGGAAGTACCGCACTGGATCCGGCCCCTTTGCCGGCCCTGATGGTGACCCGAGTTGGTGTAGCTGTCGGCGTAGTCCCTGCGCCGGTCTTGCGATTTCGTAGGCCGGAGAACGCAGAGTCCTTCGTTTGCGGAGCGGTCTGACCGTCGGCGGCCACCAGCTCTTCGGCGGTGACCCGGCGTCCAAACAGATCGACTCGAATGACGTTCGTGACGAAAAGGATGAACACCCACATCAGAACCAGAAACGCGACCTTCAACGTGGCCAGAAGAATGGTACTCAAGAGTCAGGACCCCACTGGTGAATGGACGAGCATCCGTGTCGAACCGATCTCGATGCGAGATCCATCGCCGAGAGCGACATTGGTGACACGCTGGCCGTTGACTATCACGCCGTTTGTGGATCCTAGGTCCTCAATGCTGACGAGGATCTCTCCGTTGGCGTCGGGTTGGACGACGATGCGGGCGTGCTGACGGGAGATGCCTGGATCATTGATGCGCAGATCGGCCTCGCTTCCGCGCCCGATGGTGAAACCCGGTGGCAGCAGCGGATGACGAACCCCGTTGACCTCGAGCACCAGCGGAGCGCGTTTGATCGCAGTGGTGGATGCCGCACCGCCGGTCTCGGCGACGGTCGCGACCGCCTCAGAGCTGACGCGGAAGCGCCCAACGGATAGGGAGTCGTCGCATTCGTAGTTGATGCGGATCGGGCCGTTGAAAACGTAGTGGCGTTCGCCCGCGTGGCGACGCAACTCCGGGACGATGTCATCGTTGATGGCGCGCGCCATCGGAGCGAGTTCGTCGTAATCGTGCGTCGACAGGTGGACGATGAAGTCGTTCGGCACTAGGCGTTTGTCGCGATTCAGCAGCTTCGCCTGTGCGTCGAGTTCCTTCGTCAGTCGAGTGGCGATCTCAATGGGCTCAACCTCGCCGCGGAAGGTTTTCGCAAAAACGGTGTTGACCGCATTCTCGAGCTTTCGCTCGACGCCATGTAACCAGCTCATCGTGCCTCCCTTCAACCCGCGTCTACTACCGATCTGCGGCAGCGTTGCTATTGAACTCGTCCCTCTTGCCAGTTCGCAATGCGAAACAAGTTCATCAGCGATACTAGGTCATCGGGCACAGTACGTCTTATGCAAGTCTGCCCGATGACTGCCTCTGAGGGCTATATCCCTCGCTGACCAGGGACTAGGCAGAAGAGCTGTTTTCTGGAACGAACTGTTGGCCAAGGTCAGTTCTGTTGCGCCTCCGCCACTTGCTGCGCGTAGGCGGCGCGTACCTCGTCCATATCGAGAGCGATGACCTGCTCGACGAGGCTATCGAGGGCAGCTGCCGGGAGGGCACCGGCCTGCGAGAAGACCGGGATGCCACCACGGAAGATCATCAGCGTGGGGATGGAGTTGATGCCGGCCGCCCCGGCGAGCTGCTGCTGGTCTTCAGTGTCGACCTTGCCGAAGGTGATTTCGGGGTAGGTCTCGCTGGCCTGCTCAAAGATCGGCGCGAAGCTGCGGCAGGGTTGGCACCATGCTGCCCAGAAGTCGAGAAAGACGATGTCATTGTCGGTCAAGGTCTCGTCGAGGTTCTCGGCAGTGATTGTGACGGTGGCCATCTGGTTCTCCTGATGATGTCGGTTGCTTTGATTAGTGCGCTCGGTCCAACGGATCTGAGGGTACCCGTTGGTTTCAGAACCTCTGCAGCGAGCCCGTTATTCCCTCCAGTGGAGCGGTTGCCTTTCTGCTCGCGGTTCGGCGGACGCTTTGGGGTGATGAGCGGGGATGGTCTGTCCGGAAGCTGTTAGACAACTGAAACCGGGGCTCGCGCACCCACCCCCTGGGACGCGAGCCCCGGCATTCGGTCGTACATCGGCAAACCGGAGCTCGCCGGAATCAACCGTGTAGACAAGGATGCCACGGGCTGATGGCTCCGCGCCAGCGAAACCAAGAGATCTCGCAAGGTTTCAACTGCAGACTGCAATCTTCGTTGGCTAGGGGGCGCGTGGTTTCTCAGCTGCGGTATGCTGCCCGTTTCAGGTTGGTTGGGTACGCGTCAGCACCGCCGGAAGCTCGACCCCTGTGGGCAACTGTGGCGGGACGAGTTCGGTTAACCGGGTTGCGAGCTGGGCGATCCGGTCATCGTCGACGTCCTTGGCGAGCATCGTGATGCTCAGCGCCGCGACGGCGCCGCCATTCGACAGTAAAGGAACCCCGAGACAGGCGATGCCGGGTTCGTTCTCCTCGATTTCAGTCGCGTAGCCGCGTTCTCGGGCTGCGGTCACCGCCCTGTGGAGCTGGGCTGCTTCGTCTGCAGAGCGCGCGAACGTGGCCAGATGATCGTCGGGGATCGGCCGGAAGGCCAAAATGGCGCGGCCAAGGGAAGTGGTCGCCGCCGGTGCGTTGCGTCCCACCTCTGACCAGACACGGATCGCTTTGTCGGGTTCGACCTTGTCTACGTAGATCACTCGATCGCCGTTGAGGACGCCGAGGTGCACCAGCTCGTCCACTTCGCGAGCGACGACGATCAGCGCAGGATGCAGTAATCGAGTGAGC
>JALHFX010000037.1 GCA_022837595.1 Propionibacterium sp. | reverse complement strand
GCCCCCATAGAGTGGACGCATGAGTCCGGCCGTGATCGTCACGCTGATCCTCGTCATCGGTACTGCCTTGGTGTTGGCTGCTGCGATGGCCGACCGCCGCAGCGCCGCTCGAGCGGCTGAGGCAGAGCTCGCGGGATTGGACGCGGGCCGAGGCAATCGCCCATCTGCGGACTCAGGACAAGCTGTAGAGCCGCCCGCTTTCATCACTGCTGAGCAACTGTTGCGCGATGCTCCGGTAGCTGTTCGCTTCAGTCCCGATCAGGAACGCGAGCTCGCCACCGAACTCACTGCCTCGTCCACAGTTCGAGTCGATTGCCGTCTGGCCGCCCCGACCCTAGCCACTCACACTGGGGAGCGGTGCATCTTGGAACAGCCCCGCGTCTTGGTCTGCGCTGACGGCATTATGCGAATCCGCGAGATCCTTCCGCTATTGAGTGCTGCCTCGGCTGATATGCAGGCGCTGATGATCGCTGCCCCGAGCATCGACGCTGATGCTCTCGAAACGGTGATCGCGAACAAGCTAGGAAACAAACTGCAGATAGGTGTGGTGTTGGGTGAGCCCGATGCGTTGGAGCATCTTGCCTCCGCGGCTGGCAGCACACCAGTGGGGTTCGCGGATCGCCAATCGGGCGCGATCACGCTCACTGACCTGGGCAGGCCGGCGCGAGTAGTTGCCGATTCTTCGGCATGCTGGGTGATCAAGGAACGCGGCTGATTGCGCCCAAGGCCTTCCCGAGCCCGGCATCGCGGCACTCGATTGTGAGACTTCTGCACCGGGCACCGAGCCGATTAAGAGCTGAACCAACCGGACGAGAGGCGGCTTCAGCCTCGGTTCAGACCTGAACCTCAACTTGGGGTTGAGCTGAACAGGATTCTCATCTTTGCTTGTCAACAGACTTTTGCGGTTTCAGTGAAGTCTCAGGTCATTAGCCGCCTGCCACCTTCGCAGCTTACGGTCGCCACATTGGCCGGGACTGGGCGTGGTCACTTGTATCGCAGGTGACCGGGGAAGACGCCGATCAGTCCCGACCATCACACAACTGTCGCTCGGAAGGAACCCCAGCACGATGACAGCAAAAAGGAAAACCAACTCGGCGATCGCAGGTATGGCGGTTGCCGGGGTACTGCTGGGCGGGACCTTCGTTCTCCCTCAGCTCGCCATCGCGTCCAACAATACGATCACGGCGACCACCGCACTCAATGTGCGTGTCGAGCCCACGACCAGCTCGAGGATCCTGGGCACCCTCGCCGCCGGCGAGCAGGTCGAGCGGCGCGGCGACCCGCGGGGTGAGTGGACTCCGGTCACCTATAACGGCAAGGACGCCTGGGTCTACTCCGAGTACACCCGTCTCGGCGGCATCGACTCGGCCGCAGGAGGCACCGGCACAGCTACCGCACCGCTCAACGTCCGGGCGGGAACGTCGACGCTCACGAGCATTCTCGGTACCTTGAAGGTCGGCGAGACGGTTAGCATCACCGGACAGCAGGTGGGCGGTTGGATTCCGGTCTCCTATAAGGGCTATGCCGGCTACGTCTTCGCCACGTACCTCTCGTTTGACTCGAGCACTGACGCACCGGCAACCAACACCGGCGGCTCGGAGGCGGACGAACCCGAGGACTCCGGTTCTGTAGACGACGGTGAGACAGGCACGGCAACCGCAACCACGGCGCTGAACGTTCGCTCCGGTCCCGGCACCAACCACAGAGTGATCTCGGTACTGAGGACGGGTGAATCGGTCACCACCCGGGGTGCCGACCAGAACGGCTGGACTCCGATCATCTACCAGGGCCAGCAGGCCTGGGTTTCCACGCAGTATCTGTCCACGAGCGGGAGCGTCGATTGGGACGATGAGGACGCCGACGAGACCGAGACCGCGTACACGACCACGGACGTGAACCTGCGCACCGGCCCCGGACTTGACTACCGGATCGTCCGCGTGTTGAGGCCGAACACCGAGGTAGAGCTGACCGGTCTCACCCAAAATGACTTCAGCCAAGTCGATGATGCCGGCACGCTGCGTTGGATCTCGACCACCTACCTCAGCGACGAGCCTGTCCGCACGAATACCGGCTCTGGATCTACGGCTGGCCCGAGTGTTCCGAGTGGCACAAACACCGGCACCACGCTGAATACGGGAGGATCGTCGGGCCTCGACGGTTTGACCGCGAGCGGCAAGGGCATCGTCTATACGATCCGTGCAGAGTTCCCGCAGATCCGGACGATGTACGGCGTACGGGCGGACAGTCTTCCTGATCATCCGAGCGGGCGTGCGGTGGATATCATGATGCCGAACGGATCGAGTGATGTTGCGCTCGGCGACGAGATCGCGGAGTACCTTCAGAACAACGCCAATGATCTGAATATTGAGTACCTGATCTGGCGTCAGCGCATCTGGATCAACGGCCAAAGCGGCTGGACATGGATGGCTGATCGTGGCGGCATCACCGCGAACCACTACGACCACGTGCATGTGACGGTCAACTACTGATCTTGATCGTTACTTGACCTGTTCGGCGGGATGCTCGAGGCGAGCCGCCTGATTCATCTCAGCACGGCAACCTCGGCTATCAAACGCAGTCCGTGCGTGAGGTCTGCCTCGTCCACCCCGCCGAACCCGAAGACGATGCCGGAGCTGCCGGCGTGCGACCAGTATTGCGAGAGCGGGCTGACCCGCACTCCGCGCGCGGCGAGTTCAGACACCACGTCAGCTTCTGGACGAGTGAGTTCCGCTACTGCGTGCAGGCCGCCATCCATCGGATAGACATGCACCCCCGGCAGCTCGGACAGTGCCTGCACCACCTGCCGCCGACGGCGACGGTATCGGTTGCGCATCCGTTGGGTATGCAGTCGAAGGGCACCGCTGTTCAAGTAGTTCGCAACCGCGCTTTGAGCCACCAGTCCGACGGGCTGACCGAGTTCTTCCCGAGTGCTGGACACCAGGTCGATCAACGGTTCCGGCAGCGCGAGGTAGCCGGCTGCGAGGGTGGGGGTGAGAGTCTTGGCGAGCGTGCCGAGCAGCACGACTCGTCCATCGGATGGGTCGTCAAGTGAGGCCAGCGCGGGCAGCGGATGGGAGGCGTAGCGCAACTCGGAATCGTAGTCATCCTCGACGATCACGACTCGGTGTCGGGTGGCCCACTCCAGCAACAGCTGACGCCGATCGATCGGCAATGACCCGCCCAACGGGTATTGATGGCTGGGGGTGACGACGAGCAGATCGGGCGCCTCCGAACCGGTTGGCAGGTCAGACACCCGCAACCCCTGCTCATCGACCGGGACGGGGATCACCGTCGCTCCGAGCCGCGCAGGGACTCGCCGCAGCGATGGATAACCAGGCTCTTCCACACCCACGCGTAGCCGCGACGGATTGCCGTGAGCCAGCGCAAGCAGCAACAGGCTGAGACCTTCCCTGCCTCCGCCGGTGACTGCGAGCTGCGAGGGATCCCGAACCACTGCCCGCATTCGGCGGAGGTGCTCGGCCCAAGCCTCGCGGAGCTCAAGCAGCCCGAGTGCAGGAACGGTATCTTCTGCGGGTACGGCGGAGGCCTGACGCCAAGCCGACTTCCACGCTGCCCCGACGACATCACGAGACCAGGGCCGCCCGGGACGCAGATCAAGTTCGGACGAGGTCACCGCCGCTGTGGCACGGATGCGCTCCCGACTGGGCGCTTGCACCGAACGAAGCTGCGGGTTCACCACCGTCGAGCGTCCGGCCGCGGCAACGAGGTATCCCTCGGCGAGGAGCTGATCGTAGGCCGCCACCACTGATCCACGAGAGATACCGAGATGGAGGGCCAGCGCACGGCTGGACGGCACGACGTCGCCCGGTGACAGCACCGTCTCGCTGATCAGTCGCCGAAACTCGCTTGCGAGTTGCACCGGGATCGTGCTGTGTTCATTCTGCTCGCCCAGCCGGAGTGGAAGAGTGATCTCCGGTGAGGTACGCACAAACCCAGGATACTGGTCTACCGATACTCGATGATTTCTGGATCTAGAAATAGACCAGTATCAGGTCGATGATGGGCATCATGACTCAATCAACTGGTTCTCCTCTGAACAAGCATGGCCTTGCCGAGACCCTCAAGGGCGGCGTGATCATGGACGTCGTCACCCCCGAACAAGCGCGGATTGCAGAAGATGCCGGGGCCGTAGCAGTCATGGCTTTGGAGCGGGTTCCCGCCGATATCCGGGCTCAGGGCGGCGTCGCCCGCATGAGCGATCCCGACTTGATCAGCGCCATCATCGACACCGTATCCATCCCGGTCATGGCGAAGGCCCGGATCGGGCACTTCGTCGAAGCGCAAGTTTTACAGCACCTGAAGGTGGACTATATCGACGAATCCGAAGTCCTATCCCCTGCCGACTACGCCAATCACATCGACAAACGAGCTTTCACCGTCCCATTCGTCTGCGGTGCCACCAATCTTGGCGAGGCACTACGCCGCATCACCGAAGGCGCAGCGATGATTCGCTCGAAGGGTGAGGCTGGCACCGGAGATGTCTCCGAGGCGACCAAACATATCCGCACCATCCGCCACGAGATCGCGGTTCTCAAGGCGACCTATGAGTCCAACCCGGACGAGCTCTACGTCGCAGCCAAGCAACTGGCCGCTCCCTATGATCTCGTCCGCGAAGTCGCAGAGACCGGGAGATTGCCGGTCGTGCTGTTCACCGCGGGCGGTGTCGCCACACCGGCCGATGCCGCCTTGATGATGCAACTCGGCGCCGATGGAGTCTTCGTGGGCTCTGGCATCTTCAAGTCGGGGAATCCGGCAGCTCGGGCGGCGGCGATCGTCAAAGCAACCGCCCAGTACGATGATCCGGCTGCCATCGCGGATGCCTCTCGCGGGCTCGGTGAGGCGATGGTCGGCATCAACGTCGCCGATCTACCCGCGCCGCATCGGCTGGCAGAACGCGACTGGTAGTTTCACCGAAGATCAATGTGCTCATCGAGCTTCGGGGCGCATGCGCATCTGCTGACCCTGCCTTCGCAGGTCGCGGGGCTCTGATACTGCGCGACTTGCGAGACGGAGTGTTACCAGATCTCCTGATAGGTAGACTGATCTACCTATCAGGAGATCGAGATGACTTCACCGAAAACCAAACAAGCCCCGGCACGGCAACGGCTCTTGGACGCGGCGGCCCGGTTGTTCTATGCAGACGGCATGACCGCGACCGGAATTGACGCGATCACCACCGAAGCCGGGGTTGCCCGCAAGAGTCTGTACAACAACTTCTCGTCCAAACAGGACTTGATGCTCGCGTATATCGAGGCGCGCCATGAGGAATGGCTCGAGCTCTACCGGGCTCGATTAGAGCGGGCCGGCTCGCCGACGGAACGGGTGCTGGCGGTCTTCGACGCTTACCTGGATCATGCGCGAGCCGCCTACCAGAACGGTTTTCGCGGTTGTGGTCTCCTCAACGCGGCGGCAGAACTGCCAGTCGATGCTCCTGGACGTGCGGCCGTGCGACAACACAAAGAAGAGGTTGAACGCATTCTCACCGAGCACTTGCGAGAAGCCGGCGTGACCTACTCGGCAGCGATGGCCGAGCATCTCGCATTCCTTCTTGAGGGGGCAGTATCCCGGGCAGGGCTGGAAGGCGGGCCCGAACGACTGACCCACGCCCGCCGGATCGCCGCACGTTTATTGGAAGCCCGGTGAGCGGGCGGGGCCGGCTGGCGGGCATCGTCGCGATCACGATCACCTCGATCCTTTGGGGCACTACAGGCACGGCTGCGACCTTTGCTCCCCAAGCCGGGCCGTTGGCGATCGGAGCAGCCGCTTTGGGAATCGGCGGACTACTTCAAGCTGTGGTCGCAGTGCCCGAGCTGATAGCTGCCCGCGCACAACTGCGTACTCATGCGCGGCTGATCGCAGTGGGCGCGTTGGCAGTGGCCGCCTATCCACTGGCCTTCTACAGCTCGATGCACTACGCCGGTGTCGCGATCGGCTCGGTGATCTCACTGGCGTCGGCGCCGCTGGCGTCGGGACTACTCGAGCGAATTGTCGAACGCAAACACCTGGGTGCCAGATGGAAACTCGCCGCAGGCCTCGGCATCATCGGTTCCGTCCTGCTCTGCGTCTCCCGCTTCGGCCAGGACGCGGCAGTCTCGACCAAGACCGTCACCGGGGTCGTCCTCGGCCTCGTTGCGGGCGCGACCTACGCGACATACTCGTGGGTCGCACGACAGCTCATGCAAGATGGCATCAGCCGTGCCGCGTCGATGGGAATAGTCTTCGGCACCGGCGGACTTCTCCTGATGCCTGTACTGCTGGTGACCGGTGCGCCACTCGTATCGTCCACTCAGGCCTTCGCCGTGGCCTGCTATATGGCACTCGTCCCGATGTTCGTCGGTTATCTACTCTTTGGATATGGGCTGATGCGCGTGCCTGCCAGTACTGCGACCACCATCACACTCATCGAGCCTGCAGTCGCCGCGATTCTGGCTGTGGTGATCGTCGGTGAACGCCTCGCACTGTTGGGCTGGATGGGCCTCGGAATCCTCGCCTGCGCCCTGATGATCTTGGTGATTACACCCGCCCGCGGTCCTCGTTTGGGCACAACGGCTGTTCTCGGTTAGGATTACCCACGCGTCCCCATCGTCTAGTGGCCTAGGACACCGCCCTTTCAAGGCGGCAGCGCCGGTTCGAATCCGGTTGGGGATACCAAATGAATGGCCTGGTCAGATACTTACTGACTAGGCCGTTTTTGTTCGATTCCAACGGGTTCGCACAGATCATCGCGCTGATATCCCACAAGCGTGATCCTGCCGCTGATCACCGATGTGGTGGGTGGCGGGTTTCGTATTCAACCTCGACATCCACGCCGGAGTTGTCGCCTTCGCGCGTCAGGAGACCACGGCGTCCACCACTGTGTTCGCGCTGCTAGCGTCCGGGGTGTTCGAGGTGATGCTGGTGTTGCTCCTCAACCATCGTGCGGTCATCGACCTGATCGGCGACCTAACGCGATACCTTTCGCGCAACCTGGCCGCCGAGTTGGGGGAGGCGTCGACGCCCGTAAGCTGGACGTTCGTGGTGAGCATAGTTGTGATAGCGCCGTACTTCATCGTGCCGACCGTGCTCACCCGGCAGCTTTTCGTGCGAACTGAACTCGACTTCTGACGAGGAGACAAATGAAGCGTTCGATACTCATCACCCTGATCGCCGTCATCATGATCGGCGTTGCCGGAGCCCTTTGGGTCAAGAACTACTACGACTCCCGCTACGTCGGGCAGGACTACTACACTGTCGTCCCTGCGGACGAGCCCGTCGCGCTCGGGGACCTGCTCGACTCCGAGGGTAACCCGGCCGACACTGGATACTCCTACGAACTGGTCGGATACGACACCGACCTCAACCGCCGCGTCCTGGAGTTCGACAAGCGGGCGGATTCCAACGATGGGCTGTACCAGCCGGGTACTTACCTGAAGGTGAGCGCGTCCAAGCAGATCGTGCTGAACGAGGCGGTCATCAACGAGTCCGAGGTACCGACCGAGATCCTGGAGAAGCTGAACTCGGAGGCGTGAGGGCGCCACCTGGTCGCGGCGCTCGTCCGGGGTCTACGAGTGCTCGCTCATTGAAACCCGGACGCTCGGGGTGCGGGACATTGTCTGACCAGATGACTTGAATACAGCTACCGCAGGCAGCACGACCCCGATGCGGTCACGTGGAGAGCAGGAGTCCCAATGGGATCGTGCCCCACTTAGCTCAACCCACGCCTCACCATCATGCTGACGTCTCCAGAAGGCCGAGCACCTGGAGACCAGTTAGTGGTTTCTCGACGGCTTCGACCACCCGCTCAACGCGGTGCAGCACAGCGGGAGGGAACGCCGCCCCTACCAGAGGAACCAGCAGGCCCGCAACCAACCTCAGCTGACATCGCCCGCCAGCGGTAGTTGCGCCGGCGTCGGGCCCCCATCGAACAGGACGGCGGCAGCCAGCGAGGTCCACACTCCGCGGTCACCAATGCCGATGTTTATCACACAGTCACCGGGAGTGAATGGCTCGCTGATCGCCGGATTGCGTACGGAACTACCTCCGGGCAGATCAAATTCCTAGCCCGTTGAGGGGCCGAAAAAACATACTGGGCAAGTCTGGTCAACGTAGGAAGCAAACGGACATTGATGTCCCTGCAGATTCCTTTGTCCATAGCGCTTCTTCGGTGTCGCCAGGCAAATCGTCCAGTTGCCCACCAAATCTGAAGGAACAGAAGAATGCATGTGAAGACCTGGATCGAAGAGCTGATCGCTTCACCGAAGAAGAAGGCCATACCGGTTCTTTCCTTCCCATCCGTCAGCTTGCTCGGAATCTCCGTTGTCGATCTAATCTCGTTGGGTGAGAACCAAGCCCAGGGCATGATTCGTATCGCCGAGCGCTGCAATACAGCAGCATCGGTTTCGATGATGGATCTCTCAATTGAAGCAGAGTGCTTTGGGTCAAATATCCGCTATTCCGATAAAGAGGTGCCCACGGTTATTGGCGGCATCATCAGCACGCCCGAGGACGCAGATGCACTCAGCGTGCCCGCCGTCGGCACCGGACGTACCAGTCAGTACATCGACGCAATCCGGCAGGCAGCACTTGGTATCAAGGACCGCCCGGTCTTCGCTGGGGTGATTGGACCCTTCAGTCTTGCCGGCCGACTGATGGATGTCAGCGAAGCCATGGTCTACTGCTACGAAGAGCCCGAGATGGTGCACACGGTGCTATCGAAAACCACTGACTTCCTCATTGACTACATCAAGGCGTACCGGGATGTTGGAGCAGATGGCGTGGTGATCGCCGAGCCGCTTGCCGGATTGCTGTCACCAGCACTCGCGCAGGAGTTCTCCGCCGACTACACCAAGAAGATCGTCGATGCGGTGAGGACGGACGAGTTCGCGGTTATCTACCACAACTGCGGCGGCACCGCTATCAAGACGATCGACTCGATCTTGTCGGTGGGTGCCGACGGATACCACTTCGGCAATGCCATCAGCATGGCAGAAATGATGCCTCACATACCGGCGAACGTCCCCGCCCTCGGGAATGTGGATCCCGCGCGTGAGTTCTGCAACGGGACACCGGACTCGGTCAGGTTGGCCACGGAGAAGCTTCTTCAGGAATGTGGTCAATACCCGAACTTCGTGCCCTCGTCCGGCTGCGACATTCCGCCGCAGACTCCCTGGGAGAACATCGACGCCTTCTTCGCGACGGTGGATGAGTACTACGCCGGAAAGTAGACCCGCAGTGGCCACCGCGACCATCAAAGCAGGCATCTGCGGCTTCACGACGGTGGTTGTCGCCACCGTTGACGACGATGAGAACACCACATTCACCGTCGAGACGGATTGTCCGAACTATCGCCCACTCGACGGCCGCAGCTTCGACATTGATGCCTATCAAATGCTCGCCGAGAAGGTTGGGCAGGGCGCCGTCTACGAAACCTTTCGCCCGTATTGCCCGCATACGGCCTGCCCGGTGCCGAGCGGCGCAACGAAGGCTATCGAGGTGGCAGCAGGTGTCGCCTTGCCGCGAGATGTCCACATTCAGGTGCAGCCCTGAACCCGGCCAGTCGACCGCAACGAAGTGTGGAAGAGAATACCTGCTCTCGGAAGATCGTCCTATTATCCCTTCCCCCTTCGATGCGAGGCTAGCGATATGGTGCACAGCCGCACCCGAGCGAACGGAGTGAATCAAATATGGCAAAGGTGAACACGATATCGCGGGCGTATTGGGGGCCTGGTCGAGTTCGTGTTCGGCCGCGTCA
Organism: Propionibacterium sp.; assembly: GCA_022837595.1. Lineage (GTDB taxonomy): Bacteria > Actinomycetota > Actinomycetes > Propionibacteriales > Propionibacteriaceae > Brooklawnia. The sequence continues at coordinate 15,480 of JALHFX010000037.1, read as the reverse complement.
TCAAACCTGTCAATATACAAATCAGCCAGGTAATCGGCGGCGAAACTGTCCACCCTGAGATCAATTTCGCCCTTCTGCCGCTGCGGGTGACGAGCGAGACGATGGACGACGCCCGTCACCACTATTGCGAGGCCCTTGAAGGTGGCATATCGGCTGCCAACCGATTGATTCCCGTGAATATCGGGGAGCCGACGAGTGGTCTTTCGGTGCCGATGACCTGCCTGACGCAGCTGAAGAACTGTCCGACGACGTGCAGGCCTCAAGCGAAGCCCATGACCCGAAGAAGTACGAACTCGAAAGAATAGGAAATGCATAATGTCAACCGTTGAGAAGATCTCGGAGGCTCTACAGGCCGGCCGCGTCAAGGAAGTGCTGGCTCTCATCGACATCGGTCTGGACGAGGGAATCAGCGCCCAGCAAATGCTGGAGGAGGGCATGCTCAAGGGAATGGCTCTGCTGGGCGTGCGCTTCAAGAACAACGAGGTATTCGTGCCCGAAGTCCTGATGTCGGCCCGTGCCTTGAACAAGGGATCAGCGAAGCTGAAGCCGTACCTCACCGATGGTGATTCAGCGGCGCGCGGTGTCGCGGTAATTGGGACCGTCGAGGGCGACCTGCATGACATCGGGAAGAACCTGGTGAAGATGATGCTGGAAGGTGCAGGTTTCGAGGTCCACGACCTCGGCATTGATGTGCCGGATCAGAAGTTCGTCGAATCCATCACCGAGCACCAGCCCGATCTGTTGTGCCTGTCGGCCTTGCTCACCACGACGATGGACCAGCAGCGGTCAGTGATCGAAGCCGTCAGCGCGGCCGGATTGCGTGACCAAGTCAAGATCCTTGTCGGTGGCGCGCCGATCACGGCCGAGTTCGCCAGCGAGATCGGTGCAGATGGATATGCGCCGGATGCGGCGTCCACGGCGGACTTGGCGAGCACCCTCGTCCCGTAGACCGCCCGCGATCCAGCCACCTATGGCTAAGCCAGGCCGAGACCTACGATTGAGGTGGCAATCGGGCAGCGCAGAGTGCGGGGATGGCGCCGCGATCAGGAGGGGAGACCGATGCCGATTCTGGATCAGCTCAGCGATGCGGTTCAGCGAGGCCGGGTGCGAGATGCACTTGCGCTCATCGAGGCCGGTTTGGCCGACGGGATTACTGCGCAGAAGTTGCTTGATGATGGCCTATTGGCAGGAATCGAGCGACTCGGAGTGAAGTTCCGCAAGAACGAGGTGTGGGTGCCCGAGGTGATGAGTGCAGCGCGGGCACTCAACCGAGGATTGCAGATATTGCGGCCCTTGATCATCGAGGCCGGCGGGGCCCTCAAGGGCCGCGTCGTGATCGGAACGGTCCACGGAGACCTGCACGATGTGGGCAAGAACCTCGTCGGACTGATGCTGGAGGGATCGGGGTTCGAAGTGATCGATCTCGGAGTCAACGTCTCCGCCGACGACTTCGTGCAGGCCATGGTGGAGCATGAGCCCGACATCTTGTGCCTATCTGCCCTGTTGACCACGACGATTGGGGAACTCAGAGGCGTGATCGATGCCGTTGCGCACGCGGGGCTTCGTGACCGCGTTCAGATTCTCGTCGGCGGAGCGCCGGTCACCTCTGACCTGGCCATTGCGATCGGTGCCGATGGCTTCGCCCAGGACGCAGCCGCAGCCACCGAGCTGGCCAGCCGCCTGATGGGGCTGGCGCAATGAGCTCTGCAGCATCTCTCGTGGAGACGATCGCCACCCGCACGCAGGTGGCTGCTGCAGAGTGGGCAGCGGCCATCTGCGTGGGCGCGATGGTCTTCGATTTCCAGGAGCGGGCACTGCTGCCTGATTCGTTGACGCAGTTCTGCGCCTCCCGCTGCCCACTGGCGGCGGACGGTCGGTGCGATCCCGAACTCGCGCACCGCTTCGGTTGTTACGAGGCTGAGCGATGGGACGATCAATTCGTCTACTACTGCCCGGCGAGCCTCGTGTTCGTTGCCACGCTCGTCCGGGAGCAGGGCATGCCCAGCTACGGCGTGGTGACCGGCCCTTTGGTCATGGGGCCGGTGGAGGATCTGATCGGTGACCTCGATGTCGAGATGACCCCACTCGTGGTCCGTTTACCCGAACGGTCTCCGGCGGAGGTGGGCTCACTGACCAGGGTTCAGGCGACGATCTGCTCCACGATTTCCACCCCTGCACCTGCGGCGGAGCCAAGCGTGGCCCTCAAGCCTCTGGACGCCACCTCGACGGGATGGAGCGAAACGAATGAATACCCGCTGGATGCCGAGAAACGTTTGGTCGCGATGATCCGACAAGGCGACCGTGCCGGTGCGTCCCATCTGATCAACCAACTCCTCGCGAGCCTCTACCTGGCCAGCGACGGCGACTTTCTCCGCCTGCGGCAGGGGGCAGCCGATCTCATCACCTTGTTCTCGCGAGCTGCGATCGACGGTGGTGCCGACGTACAGTCGATCTTCGGTGAGAAGCGCGAACTCGACCGGCGTATCGCGAGCTGTCGCACGCTGGACGAGGTCTCCGGCCTGCTGGTCTCGGTATTCAATCGTTTTGTGAGCTATGTCTTCGACTTCTCTCAGTTCCAGCATGCGAATGTCCTGCGACAGACCGTGAAGTACATTCGCTCGCATTACGCGGAACGTGTCAGCTTATCGGACGCTGCTCGCGCGGTGGCGATGTCGCCGAACTATCTCAGTTCCGTGTTCTCCGCGGCCATGGGGATGAGCTTCACCGCCTACGTGCAGTCCGTCAGGGTGGCCAAGTGCAAGGAATTGCTGGTTGGGTCACGAAAGAGCATCGCTGACATCGCGTCGGAGACCGGGTTCTCCGACCAGAGCTACTTCAGCAAGGTATTCACGAAAGCGACGGGAATGTCGCCCACTCACTATCGTCAGAAGGCGAGCGGCTGAGAGATGGACAAAGTCACAGCAACGCAAACCGGCTTGCTGTCGGATGCACTGGATGCGGCGGGACACCACCTGCCGATGCCCTGCCGCGGTCGCCGGACCTGCGGAAAGTGCGGCGTCTACGTCGCCGGCGTGACGGTACCTGCGGACGAACACGAGGCTGCGCTGCTGGCCCGATACCCACAACCGGAACTACCCGGCTATGCCTTCCGGCTTGCCTGCATGTGTCAGATTCGAGGGACCGTAGCCGTTGTCACGTCCAGCATCGCCGGAGTTGTGGTCGCCGACGTCGGCATGGAACTGATCTCATACGACGGTACGGAACCGCAGAGCCTGGGCTGCGCGATCGACATCGGCACCACGACCGTGACCTTGCTGATCTTCCGCCTGGGTGATCGCGAACTATTGGCCGAGGTCAGCCAACTGAACCACCAAGTAGCCTACGGCTCCGATGTGCTGAGCAGAATCGATGCCACGGCGACCGTCGGCTCCGCCCGCCTGCAGGACGTGATTGTCACTCAGTTGACGGGCATGCTCGACACCGCCCTTCGGCAAACCGGCGCACAGGCAACCGACATCACCCGGATGACCATCACCGGCAATACGACGATGCTGCATCTGCTCGATGGCCTGCCCGTCAGATCGCTCGGGGTCTATCCCTTCACCCCCCAAACGCTGTTTGGCGAGACGAGGCCGGCGCGCGATATCTTCCCCGGGCTGATCAACGCTGAGCTCTACCTGCCACCGGGTATCTCCACCTACGTGGGTCCCGATGTTGTCTGCGGACTCCTGGCGACGGGGGTCGGTGCGGCCGGGCAAGCAGAACTGCTGGTCGATGTCGGCACCAACGGTGAGATGGCGGTATCGGACGGCGACCGATTGTGGTGCTGCTCGACTGCGGCGGGGCCTGCGTTCGAGGGTGCCGAGATATCCGCAGGCATGCCAGCTCTGCCGGGTGCCATTGAAGACGTCTGGCTGGCCGATGACGGACGAATCGGCTATCGGACGATCGCTAGGAAGCGTCCGAAGGGCATCTGCGGCAGCGGCTTGATCAGCGCCGTCAGCACCTTCCTGGACGCGAAACTTGTCGACGAGACCGGGGCGATGCGAGGCACGGCGATAGAGATCGGCAACAGTGGCATCTCGCTGACCCAAGCCGATGTGCGCAGGCTTCAGCTGGCGAAGGCCGCGATCGCGGCGGGCATCGACACGCTGCTCGCCGAGGCCGGCAAGCAGGCTGAGGAACTGTCGGTGCTGCACTTGGCAGGGGGATTCGGCAGCTACATGTCGTCGGAGTCTGCCGTGGGAATCGGCCTGCTCCCGCCAACGCTCATCGAGCGGGTGAGTGCATCCGGCAACGCAGCGCTGACCGGGGCGGTCTTGCTGACGTTGTCTCGGGAGTCCCGCGGGATCGCCGAACAGCGAGCCGCTCGGGCCGAAGAGGTCGGGCTGGCAACGCATCCGGTCTTCATGGATCGCTACATCGAGCAGATGTCCTTCTCCGGTGATGACAATGTCTGATCTCGTCCAGCAGGCCCTCGACTTCGGGTTTTCGCATGCGGGATTGCTCGACCCCGCAACATTGCGGGTCCGCCCCGAGGTACGGCAGATGTGCGCGGCAGATCTTTGCCGATCATATGGCCGCAATTGGACCTGCCCGCCGGCGAGCAGCAGTCTGGCGGAGAACGCGCGCATCGTCGAGCGGTACCGGTCTGGCCTGATCGTACAGACCACGGCGCAGCTCGAAGACCCGTATGACTACGAGACGATGATGTCTGCCGGTAAACAGCAGACGCGTCGGCATGCGGCATTTCGGGAAGTGCTGCGTCCGCAATATCCTCACCTGATCGCCTTGGGAAATGGCGCTTGTACCATCTGCGCAACCTGTACCTACCCGGACGCGCCCTGCCGGTTGCCACATCTGGCAATCGAATCCATGGAGAGCTTCGGTCTGGTAGTGACCGAAGTCTGCGTCGGGAATTCGCTTGGCTACTACTACGGCGAGAACACCATCACCTACACCGGTTGTTACCTGCTCGAGTTGAAATAACCACCGGTTGGCGAGTCCGAGAGGAATCTACCAACCGTCGGAAGCCCGTGCTATCTGTTTGAAGCCCTTCAGGCTTGACTTAATCGCGAGGAGCATCGTTGCTCCCCACAAGGAGTTGGCCGGCGAAAGGTGGTGTGCGGCTGTTTGCCGACCACCGGGATGTGGGCTACACCGACCCGATCGGAATCGTCGGGTCAATCGAAGAAACAAACGGCAGTGGAGGCACAATGAAACGCCAGAACCCATCGATCTTCAATGACATCGTCGGGCCGACGATGGTTGGACCGTCCAGTTCACATACCTGTGGACCCGCCCGGATCGGTTACCTGAGCAGGCAGCTCCTGCGCGGAAACCTGACGAAGGCGACCATCGACTTTCCGGAGGATGGCTCCTACACGAAGATGTACAAAGGCCAACGCTCCGACCTGGGCTTCGCGTCGGGCTTGCTCGGCTTCCGCCCAGAGGATCCGCGGTTACGCAAGGCATTCGAACTCGCAAAGGAGTCGAATGTGGACATTCAGTTCGTGATTTCCGACACCAAACCGCTGATGCCCAACCTGTCCATCATCACGATGGAAAGCGACCAAGGCGAGAGGATCGTAGTCCATACTGATTCGACTGGCGGCGGCACCGTGAAACTGCTCAAGGTGGATGAATTCGACGTTGCCATCGTCGGTGATTGCTATGAATTACTGGTCTTTGTCGACTCCGCCGAGCAGGCAGAGATCTCGCGAGTGGAATTCGAGCTGCTCGAACGGATCCAGGGCAATGAAGGCATCACCGCCTCAGTTGCCGGCTCGAGTGCCCTGGTCAACGTCAAACTGCGCGACGAACCCGCCGCCGAGCTGCTCGAGTTCGCCCGTGGAATCGCCGGCGTGACCGACGTGAAGCTCATCCGGCCGGTGCTCGTCGTGCCATCGAACCGCAACGCCCCGATGCCGTTCGTGAGTGCCGCCGACCTCCAGGAGGTTGCCGAGCGCGACGGGCGCGAACTGTGGGAGCTGGCCATCGACTACGAATGTGCGCGCAGCGGCTGGACGCGTGACGAGGTCTACGACTATATGAAGTACGTCGTCGAAACGATGGAGAGCGGCGTACAGGAAGCGCTCAAGGGCGACATTGAGATGAATGGCATCATCGAGCCCACAGCCGGCAAGATCGCCAAGACCGCAAAGATCGGCAAGACCTGGCTCGATATGGGCGTCCTTGACGTCGGTGTGCCGTGGGGTATGGCCACCATGGAGTACAGCAGCGCCATGGGTGTGGTGCTCTGCGCGCCGACCGGTGGATCCGCGGGCGTCTTCCCGGGCGCAGTGCTGGGCGTGGCCAACAAGCTCGGTCTTCCGTTGGATGCGCGGATCAAGGCGATGTTGGCCGTCTCCGTCGTAGGCATTGTGATGTCCAAAGATCACAACTACTCGGCGGAACTCTACGGTTGCCAGGTGGAGCCGGGTGCTGCCTCGGCGATGGCGGCAGCCGCTCTGGTAGCGATGATGGGCGGATCGGTCAAACAATCGCTGGATGCCGCCTCATGCGCAGTGCAGAACATCCTCGGCACGATCTGCGACCCAGTTGCCGGCTTAGTGCAGGTACCGTGCATCAGCCGCAACGCGATGTCGGTGGCCAACGCGGTGGTGTCTGCCAACATCGTGATGGGCGGCTATGACCCGCTGATCCCACTGGATGAATCGGCCGAAACCATGTTCCGAGTGGGCAAGCAGTTGCCCAGCGAACTGCGCTGTACCTGTCGAGGTGGTTTGTGCATCACACCCGCTGGCATGCGCCTGGCCGTCGAGCAGGAAGAGCGGGACAACGCCCGGTACCTGACGCTCGTTGAGCGTTCGTGATAGGGGGACATTTCCGTGACCACACAAATCACCGAAGCATCCCAGCAGCGGCTCAAGTTGAGTCCGCTGCAACGCAAAGTACTGGTTTTCGGTAGCGGTAGCCCATTCCTCGACGGGTATGTCATCGTCATGATCGGGCTCGCGCTACTACAGATCGTGCCCCTCTGGGACCTTAGTGACTCCCAGACCGGCATGCTCGCCGCAGGCACTTTGGTGGGCATCCTGATCGGCGGCCCCGTCGGCGGATACATCACCGACAGGATCGGTCGGCGCTTCATGTACATCTTCGATGTCAGCGTCATCATCGTCTTGTCGGCGGCGCAGTTCTTCGTCCAAGACATCACCCAACTCGTCATCTTGCGTGTACTCATCGGCGTGGTGATCGGAGCGGACTACCCGATCGCCAGCACCCTGATCACCGAGTTTTCAACTCCGAAGAGCCGCGGCTGGATGGTTGGCGCGCTGAATGGCATCTGGTACGTCGGCGGGGTGGCAGCCGCTCTGGTCGGCTACGCCTTGTATCTGGGGTCTGACGAAGGTTGGCGCTGGATGTTGGCCAGCCCGGCTCTCATCGCTCTGATCTTGTTGATCGGTCGTCTCGGCACTCCGGAGTCCCCGCTCTGGCTCGCCAGCCGTGGCCGTCGCGATGAAGCGATAGACGTGCTGCACCGCGCCTTCCCTGGCCAGAACATCGACCAGCAGATAGGTGAACTCGGCGAAACGGCACCGGCTGGTTCCAAGATGGGCATTATCTTCTCCAACCGCGTCTACCTGAGAAGACTGTTGTACTGTGGCGGTTTCTACGCACTGATGACGGTCCCGGTCTTCGCCATCGCCACCTTCGGCCCACAGATCTACGATCTGCTAGGTCTCGGTGACCGGTGGATCGTGCCCTACGTGCTAAGCAATATCTTCTTCGGCGTGGGCTGCTTCGTCGCAGTCCTGCTGGTGGATCGTTGGGGCCGACGCCCGCTGAACATCTGGTCATTCGTCGGCATGACCATCGGTATGGCGATACTAGGTCTGCTTTCGAACGTCTCACCGATCGTCGTGTTCGTGGGCTTCATCATCTTCTGTCTCGCGCAGGGCGGGCCATCAGCCCTCGCCTGGCTGGCACCCAATGAGCTTTTCCCGACCGAGGTGCGCGCGTCCGCAACTGGCTTAGCGACGGCAATGAGCCGAATCGGCGCGGCCGTCGGCACCTATCTGGTGCCGCTGATGCTCACCGAGATCGGTGTATCGAACACAATGCTGGTGATGGCCGCCGTCTGCTTGGCGGGCGTGGTCTTGTGTGCCGCACTGGCTGAAGAGACCAAGGGCATGTCACTGCGCGAGACCTCCGCAGCCTGATAACGACATCGAACAGGAAAGTGAACAAAATGATTCTTCCGAACCTTGCCGGCTCGCCTGCCGACATCGACGCCATTCACGAGACCGCTCTGAAGATCTTGGCAACGAAGGGCGTGCGGATGCCCTACCAACCCGCTCAGGAGATCCTCCGATCCGCGGGCGCCAGAGTCGAAGACCGGATCGTCTACTACGAGCCGGAGCTGATCTCGCGGGCGCTGAGCAGCGCACCCAAGACATTTGTCATCCGGGCCCGCAACCCCAAGTTCGACTTCGAGATCGGCGGCGCAGAGACCTGCTTCTCGTTACCGCATGGGCCGATCAAGATCAAGAAGGGTGACGAATACCGGCCGTCAAAGAGCGAGGATGTCGTCAACTTCCTCAAGCTCGCCGAAACCAGCGACGTGCTGACCATGGCTGATCCGTGGGTGGCGACGGCAACCGACGTGCCCGCCGACAAACAGACCCTCTACCAACTGGCATTGGCGCTGAAGTACTCGACGAAACCGATCGTCGGCCTCACCGACGGCTACGAGCATTCCAAGATGTCCATCAACCTGCTGCGGGACTTCTATGACCGTCACGCCGAGGACGACCACGTCGGATTGGGCCTGATCAGCCCGATTTCGCCGTTGTCGTATGACGACCGGATGCTAGAGGCCCTGATCGCCTACGTCGAAGAGAACCAGCCCATGCTCTTCGCCAGTTGCGTGCTGCCGGGGGCGACTGGGCCCATCACGCTCGCCGGAGCCTTGACGCTTGCACACGCGGAAGTGCTGGCCGGTATCGTCCTTGCACAGCTGATCCGCCCAGGCGTGCCTGTGATCTATGGGAACGCCGCAGGGGCCATGGATCCGCGGTATGTCACGCCGGCGATCGGTACACCGGAGGCAGCCCTGACCGCGATCTATGCCAAGTCGCTCGCAGACAAGTTGGGAGTGCCGAGCCGGGCTGGTGGATCGTTGGCCGACGCGAAGCAGAACGACGCACAATCAGGCATCGAGGCAACGACGGTCATGCTCGCCACGGTGCAAGCAGGAATCAACTTCGTCATGCACAGTGCCGGAATCCTTGATTCGTACAACGTGATTTCCTACGACAAGTTCCTGTTGGACGAAGAGATGACCAAGATGGCCCTTCGAGTCCGGCAGGGCGTACCAGTGGACGAGGACACCCTCGCCTACGAGACGATCCTGGATGTCGACCACGGCGAGCAATATCTCACCGAGGATCACACCTTCGAGTTCATGCGCAGTTCACTGCACGTGAGCAAGTACTTCCAGAAATCTGGATATGCATCCTGGGAGCAGGACGGCAAGCAGACTGCGCAGGGCAACGCCCTGGAGGCCCTTGAGCAGCGCTTGGCTGCCTATCAGGAAACTCCATTGACCGAAGCCCAAGGTGCGTTGATCGCTCCCTATCTGACGTACTGATCGATCCGGAGCGCTCGTCCGAAGATGATGTCCCCCGCACAGCCCTTGTCAGCTCGCCTAGTGTCCCGCACCGTTAGTTCGTTGCAATGGTCGTTCGAGGGATTCGAGGACCTGATCGGCGGTCTGTGTCACGGATACGGTCACCTGGTTGGGAGGTGAGGTTCGACGCGCTGCTGGCGTATCTCGATGGGTGCGCGGCCCAAACGGGATGGAGACAACAAAGTCGGGGCCACAACCCACCGATCGTTGCGCACACGTCGACAGAGGTCGCGAGGTTCCGTAGTTCAGAACCTGGCGACTAGCCACGACTGTCTTGCGACTTGTTCAGTGCGCGATCAGATCATCGACGACCAAGCGGATGAATGCACCCGCCCCCGCGAAGTCGTCGCCGTAGCCGGCTACCACACGGCTCGGAACCGTGAAACCGGCGAAGGTGGTTTCTTGGAGCACGTGTGCGCCGAAGGTACGCCATTGCCACGAGCCATCATCGGATCGCGTCCATCTTCGTGTGGTGAGGCTGATCAAGGAACCGTCACGAGCTGCCCTCAACGTGACGTCAACCGTCTCCCCAGCGACGGGAATCGAGACGGTCGCCTCATCCGGGCCGGCGGCGTTCCAGCTGACCGCCGGATGCAAGGCGGTAGCCGGCGACCAACATATCTCGCTCGCGGCGCGTGCTGCTGCACTGCGCACCAGGCCGGGCTCCTGCACGTGAACCACGGGTATCACGCCGAGTAGGCGATGGGTCAACTCGGCCTCACCGTCTGCGAGCAGGTCGAACCCGATCAGGGGCAGCCCCGCGATCGACGTGCGCACCGGCCACAAATAGCCCTGCAGCGGATCGAGTGCCTGTCGACAACGGATGGGCCACCAGCGGCCGGCGATCTTGATTTGCCCGTGTTGGCGCATCTCGATGCGGCGTCGTAACAAGGTGCCTGCGGCTATGGCGTGACCCAACCAGCGTCGGGCTGCGTCCGGTAGCTGGGCGGTTTGGTCTGGGTGGAAAGGCGGGGCATCGGCAGTCGGTGTCAAAATGTCAGCCCAACTGCCACGAAGATGCTTGGGGACCGCTGGCGATCTGGACATCGTGACCTCCCCTGCTGGTGGAAGAAGACCATCGTAGATCGGCAGCGACTACGCAACCGGCCTGATTGAACACTTCGATCGGGAAATGGTCCGCATCGGGTTACGGTGCGCTGTCGACCGCCGCGGCACTGGCCGTGATCACCCACCTCCCCGAACCGATGCACGCAATCGGACGACAGCGGTCATCTGGCGAAACGTGCTCGTCCTGGCCTCGGCACAACCAGTAATGTGCCTCGATTTGGCGCAGGGCCCTCCAGCTACTGCTGCAAACGCAGTACCGATGAACGCTGCTTGCAGACGATGTTCTCTCCCCTGGTTCGACAGAAACTTAAGAAGACAGCGGGGGAACCAAGGTAACCCGAATCCACCTGGGAATCCCCGTACCCGCGGTCCGAGACGTTACGAACAGATGAGAGGAACTCCAATGACCAACTCGACTATTCAAACCACTTACCTTGTCACCGGCGTAGCAGGAAACCTGGGAAACTCCGTTGCAACTCGGCTGCTCGCCGACGGCCAGCGCGTACGCGGGCTGGTCTTGCCCGGCGATCCGGCTGTCGCCCGCGTGCCGGCCGGTGTAGAGATCCACACCGGCGACGTCACCAAGCCTGCAAGCCTGGAACCGTTCTTCACCACAAACGACGACAGTGATCTCGTGGTGATCCACTGCGCGGCCATGGTCACCGTGAGCTCGGCTTATAGCCAAGTGGTTCATGACGTCAACATCGGTGGTACCGCCAACATCGTCGCGGCCTGCCAGGCACATCAAGTGAAGAAACTGGTCTATGTCAGCTCCACCGGCGCAATCCCGGAGACCCCGAATGGGACCCTCATCACTGAACCGGACACGTTCTCCCCGGACGATGTGGTCGGCTACTACGGCAAGAGTAAGGCCGAGGCTACCCAACTGGTGCTCGATGCAGTCCGAACCACTGGTCTGGATGCCACGATCGTCTTCCCGACCGGGATCTGCGGACCCGAGGACTATGCGTTCGGCCCCGTCACTGGCTTCATCATGGACTACTGCGACGGAAAAATGGATACAGGCATCCAGGGCAGCTTCAACGCCGTCGACGTGCGCGACCTCGCCGATGCGATCGTGGCAGCCACCGAGCATGGACGCACTGGGGAGGGCTACATCCTCGGCAATGAGTGCGTCACGATGGAAGACATGCTGGCACAGCTGAGCGACTTGACCGGGCTTCCGCGGGTGACCAAGATCGTGCCCACGGGGGTGGCGAAGTTCCTGGGCCGAGGTGCCGATTTGTACAACCGGATAGCCAAGAAGCCGCTTCGCATGACCGGCTTTGCCGTGTACAACCTCACCCGGAACAACGCCTTCGACAGCTCCAAGGCTCGGCGCGAACTCGGCTTCACGACGCGCCCGTTCTCCGAGACCATGTACGACACGATCACTTGGCTCGAGAACGAGGGCAAGATCCTGAACCAGGAAGAGGTCCTGCAAGCAGCCTGATGCGACCGGCCTCATCGGTGCCCTACGCGGCCCAAGCCCTGCGGGCTGGGCCAGCGTAGGGCACCGCGCCATGAGTTCGAGTGCACGTATCACTGCAACCCGATCGAGCACGTCCAGCCACGACTGAAGACACCCGAGAGCATGGCGGAGAAGACGGCGAGGGGCGGGGGCGAGCCGACCCCCGCCCCTGCAGGACCGGATAGGGCCAGGCGAAAGCTGAATCGTGCGCTGTCTACAATCGTCCAGATGAGAAGTACGCGCGCGTCGCGAGTGGCAGGTCTGGCTGTGGTGGTGCTCGGACTCTGCGGCTGCGCGAGCGGGCCCCTGCCAGCCGCCGAGCAGTCCGTCCCGACCGGTGTGCAGTCGGAGGGTCAGACAATGAGCCCAACGCACGCACCATCGCCGGCGAAGTCGGCACCGGCATTCCCAGGCTCTGAGTGGCAGTCGGCTACCTTCATGGCCGTCGTCGATGGTGACACCGTCCAAACCGACAAAGGTTCCGTCCGGCTCATGGGTATCGACGCACCGGAAATGGGTGAGTGTGGGTACGATGACGCGTCACGGACGATCGGCGATCTGCTGTCTGCGGGCGACTCGGTGCAGCTGGTGTTATCGGCCGGGCAAAACGATCGGGACAGCTACGGCCGGCTCATCCGTTACGTCATTACCAGCGATGGAATCGATCTCGGGTTGATGCAACTGGAGGCGGGTCAAGCGGTTGCCCGCTACGACTCCACCGACGGATACCCGGAGCATCCTCAACAGGCCACGTACCACACAGCTCAGCTTGCTTCGCTGGGCCCCGACAGGTCGGTTGTCACACTTGACTGTCAGGCCATTGCCGATAGAACCACTCAGCCGTCGTCCCAAGACGACGATGCGGTTGATCGCTGGTGGCTGCAATACCCATCGTGCGCCCAGCTCAAGAAGAACACCGCCGGGCACCCGACCGGACCGTTCAACCGGGATAATCCTGATGAGGCGGCCATCTACGAATGGTTCGCATACGGCACCGGGAACCGTGGTGATGGCGATGGGGACGGACTGGCGTGTGAATAGTGTCCCGTTGGGCCGATAGTGTGCTGAACAACCAGGAGTCGACGATCGACGAGATCTGATGCGAGCGGAGATGAGAACTGATGGCACTTCAGGAGTACAAATGCGCTAACTGTGGCGGGCCGATCATCTTCGATTCCCGGCTTCAGATGCGAGTGTATTTGTGCCGTTCGTGTGGCGGCGAGATCGTCGGAGATCAGAATCTGGCCGCGACCAGTTGCCCCTATTGCGCGAATCCGGTGGTCATGGTCGAACAGGTCTCCGGAATGCTGCGCCCAGATATCGTGATTCCCTTCAAGCTCGACAAGGAACAGGCGAAAGAGGGGTTGACGAGGCATCTCAAAGGGAAACCATTCCTGCCGAAGATCTTCAAGGATCGTCAGCACATCGACGAAGTCAAGGGCGTATATCTTCCCTTCTGGTTGTTCGATGCCGACGCTGATGTACAGGCCCGCTACGGCGCGACAAGGATGCGTTCTTGGAGCGACTCGAAATACAACTATGTAGAGACCAGTTACTACACGTTGTATCGGGCCGGGCGTCTCGGATTTGAACGGATACCCGTGGATGGCTCACAAAAGATGCCCGACGATCTTATGGAATCCATCGAGCCATTCAATTGCGCCGAGGCTGTCGATTTCCAGACCGCGTACCTGTCGGGCTATTTTGCGGAAAAATACGATATAGGTGCTGAGCAGAGCCTGCATCGTGCTAACGCGCGAGTACAGCGAAGTGCAGCAGAAGCAATGGATGCCACGACGACTGGCTATCAGTCGGTGACGACAGAAAGCAGCAATGTTCGTATCCGCAACGGCGAGGTGTCCTACGCACTATTCCCCGTGTGGCTCTTGAACACCATGTGGAACGGCACGAGATATACCTTCGCCATGAACGGGCAGACCGGCAAATTCGTGGGCGATCTACCGCTGAGCGTCAGCTCATTATGGCGATGGCGAGCGATTCTCACGGCCGTGTTCAGCGTGCTGCTCAGCCTGCTCGTAATGCTCGTCTTGACGATGTCGTGAGGAGGGTAGCGATATGAAGCGTCTGTTCTGGGCGGCAGTGACCGCGCTACTGGCCTGCTTGTTAATGCCTGTGACCGCTATGGCCGCACCAGTGGGTGGGCGAATACACGACACCGGCACCACGCTCAGCGCGCAAGAGATCAGTGATCTGAATGTGACGGCTCAGCATATCTATGAAGAGTACGGATTCGACGTCCTGCTCGACATCGACGAGACCGACCCGGGAAGTGCGCAAGAATACGCCGAACGTCGGTATGCAGAATTGAATGCAGCGACAAATGGGGTGCTGCTCGCGATCACCGAGGACGACTGGTACATCTACCTGTCTGGTGCGGCGAACGACCTGATATCTGAAGACGATAAGAACGCTTTGTGGCAGGTCTATAACGATGTTGCCTGGCCATTCGGAGGAGCGAACCTGTATCTTCACGAAGTGGATCGTCTTCTACGCCTGGGTTATGGGCCTCCGGCAATCCCCGCAGAGCGGCTTATGCCGCGACTGGTGGACGAGAATGATTTGCTCACCGCAACCCAAGAAGAAGCCTTACTGGCAAAGCTGGACGAAATCAGCCAGCGGCAGGGATTCGATGTCGTCATCGTGACGAGCTACTCGCTGGGCGGCAAGACCAGCACGGAGTATGCGGACGACTTCTTCGATTACAACGGATACGGTGCGGGCGAGGGACGCGACGGCATCCTGCTACTGGTCAGCATGGAAGAACGTGACTGGGCCATCTCGACTCACGGCTTCGGGATACCCGCATTCACCGATGCCGGCCAGCGATACATGGTCGAACAGTTCAGACCACAGCTGAGCGATGGAGACTTTGCAGGCGCATTCACAACGTTTGCAGAGTTGAGCGACGATTTCATCACCCAGGCACGAAACGGCGAGCCATACGACGTTGGCAATATGCCCGATGATTTCAAGCCGACTCTTGGAAGCTATCTGAAGTTGCTGCTCTTCAGCCTGCCGGGCGGCTTCGTGATCGCGATGCTCGTCACCGCCGTCGCGAAAAAGAAGCTGTATACCGTCAGGCTGCAACCCACCGCGAGGAACTACGTGCGCCGCGGCAGCGTGCAATACACCGACCGCCGCGACCAGTTCCTCTACAGTCAGGTCAGTAGAACCGCGCGACCGAGCGAGAGCAGCAGCTCCGGCAGCGGCGGCGGGTCAAGCTCCCACACCTCATCGTCGGGCAGCAGCCACGGCGGCTCAAGCGGCAAGTTCTGACCCGGGTTTCGCAAGTGGTCAGACCGTT
>JALHFX010000131.1 GCA_022837595.1 Propionibacterium sp. | reverse complement strand
GACGATAATGCTGACACTGATCTGGCTGCTGGCACGCGGCGCGTCCCGACGGTTGAGGACCAGCAGTCCTGAACGGATACCCGAGCGTGAGGTTGGCCGGATAACGGTGCTCGGATTGATGGTGATCGCAATCGTGATGTGGCTGGTGGCAGGTTATGGGGCGTTCGTTGCGGTGCTCTGGCGAGCACCCGGCTACGTCTGGTATGAGCTGGCCTACCTCGGGCTCGCGCTGTGCGCAACCGGTGCGATGGTCGTCTGGCGCCAGGCCCGTCTCGAATGGCTGGCTCACTACCGCCGCGACTGGCCGTCCGACCCATCCACATCCCGGATTGTGTAGGTATGGAGCCCGTCATGGGCCCTGAACCTACACAATCCGGGAGAGAGGGAGAACCGGGCATGAGACCGGCAGCGATCAGATCAGGCCCTGCGCGATGACTGCGTCGGCGACCTTGATGAACCCGGCAATGTTGGCACCCACCATGTAGTCACCGGGATGACCATATTCCTCGGCGGTCTGCTCGCAGGTGTCATGGATATTCTTCATGATCTCAGCGAGCTTGTTTTCGGTGTACTCGAAGCTCCACGAATCTCGAGACGCATTCTGCTGCATCTCCAGACCTGAAGTCGCGACGCCGCCCGCGTTGGAAGCCTTGCCCGGAGCATAGAGCACGCCCGATTTCTGGAAGGCCGTGACCGCGTCCGGGGTGCACGGCATATTGGCACCCTCCGCGACCGCGGTGACGCCATTGGTCAGCAGTGCGGCCGCGGCATCCCCGTCCAATTCGTTCTGGGTCGCACACGGCAGCGCAACATCAACCGGAACACCCCAGACGGACCCGCCGGGCACGAAGGTGGCACTCGGGCCGCGACGCATGACGTAGTCGGAGACTCGTCCTCGCTCAAGTTCCTTGACTTGCTTGAGGAGCTCCAGGTCGATACCGGCCTTGTCCACGACATAACCCGATGAATCCGAGCAGGTGATGACCTTGCCACCCAGCTCTTGCGCCTTCTCGGTGGCGTACATCGCGACATTGCCCGACCCCGAAATCGCGATCCGCATCCCGTCGAGGCTGAGCCCGCGCGTGCGGAGCATCCGCTCGGTGAAGATTACCAGTCCGTAACCGGTGGCCTCGGTACGAACGAGCGAGCCACCCCAGGTGAGGCCCTTGCCGGTCAGCACACCAGCGTCGTAGCGGTTGGTGATGCGGCGGTACTGGCCGAACATATAGCCGATCTCACGACCGCCGACGCCGATATCACCTGCAGGAACATCGGTTTGGGGGCCGATGTGATTGGCCAGCTCGGTCATGAACGACTGACAGAAGCGCATGATCTCGCCGTCGGAACGGCCATGAGGATCGAAGTCTGCGCCGCCCTTACCGCCGCCGATAGGCAGGCCGGTCAAAGAGTTTTTGAAGATCTGCTCGAAACCCAGGAACTTGATGATGCCCAGGTAGACGGACGGATGGAAACGTAACCCGCCTTTGTACGGTCCGAGTGCGGAGTTGAATTCCACCCGGAAGCCCCGGTTGATCTGCACTCTGCCGGCATCATCCATCCATGGCACCCGGAAGATGATCTGGCGTTCGGGCTCGCAAATGCGTTCCAGCACTGCGGCCTCCGTGTACTGGGGGTTGCGCGACATCACTGGCCCCAGAGTGTCGAAGACCTCGCGTACCGCTTGGTGAAACTCAGCTTCTCCCGGGTTTCGGGCGATGATCTGGTCATAGGCTTGCGTCAAATTGGCTTCCACAGGCGTCCTTTCGTCATGTTCACAGCAGTGCACGGTCCGCGCTGTTGGTATTCACTCCGTGAACAACCGTATTTTACGGCGACTCGTCGTAGTCGCCGGTGTCTGTGTCATCTGGTGATGTCGGTACCGGCTGGCTGGTCGTGGGCGGCAGAGTCGGCTCACCGGTCGGTAGCGGTTGACCGGTCGTCGGTACCGGCTGACTGGTTGTCGGCGCAACCCAGCTGGTCGTCGGCGGAGCTGGCGGGACTGTTGTCACTGGCAGCGGCGCCACCTCGGTGGTCGGGACAGCGGCTGTGGTGGGCGCAGCGGTGATGGTGGGCGTTGCGGTCTTCGTCGAGGTCATGGTGACCGTCGGTAGCTCCGCGGGAGTGTGATCGGTCGTCCACAAGTAGATCAATGCGCCCAGCAGCACCAGGATGATCACGCCGACGAGCCAGCGGCCCCAGTGTCGTGGGGTCCCGGTATCCTTGCGGCGGTCGTCGCTCAACGAGCCGCCACCGGCCACACCGACCTGATCGTCGAAACCGGTCTGGGTGGACGCAGGGTAGCGCGCTGAGGGGTACTGGGCCACTACTGGCGAGATCTGAGTGGACGGCATCACTTGCGTCTGTCCCAGCTGGCTGGCCTCGACCGGAGATCCGGCGGTGATCGCCTGGGTCTCGGCGGTAGCGCCCATGAGCTGTGTCGCCGCTGGATCCAGAGGGACGCTGGGAGCGATCCGCGGGTTCGCGGCGATCGCCCGCAGTTCTTTGGCCACTTCCCGAGCGGTCGGGCGTAGCGTGGGATCCTTCGCGAGCATGCGCGCGATCAGCGTGTCGAGTGCGGGCGGCGCATCGGGGCTCAACTCGGCGAGCGGAACCGGAGTGTCGAAGGCTTGCGCATGAGCTACGGCGATTGAACTGTCGGCCAGGAACGGTGGTCGTCCCAGAAGCAGGTGGTAGGCGACACACGCCAGCGAGTAGACATCGGATGCGGAATCGACTTCCAAACCTCGGGCCTGTTCGGGCGACATATAGGCAGCAGTACCGATCGCGGTCGCCGGACGAGTGAGCTGCTTGCCCGCCTCGTCCACAACGTGGGCAATGCCGAAGTCGACGAGTACCGGACGACCCAGCTCGGGATGAGCTATGAGGTCGGGTCGGGTGCCGTCGACGGCCTGAGGGGCATCCATGACGATATTCGCAGGTTTGACATCGCGGTGGGTTATGCCGGCATCGTGTGCCGCCTGCAGCCCATCGGCAACGGCGGCGAGTAATGGCATGACCACCTCGTAGCTGAGCGGTCCGTGCTCTTTGACGAGCGTGTTGGTATTCGGGCCACTGAGCAGTTCCATCACGAGCCAGCCTCGGCGATCGTCAGTACCGGTATCCCAGACCTTGACGATTGCATCATTGCTCAGACCCGCGATCGCGATACCTTCGCGGCGGAATCTCTCGGCCAGCGCCGGATCGGCGGCTCCGGTCAGATCGACGATCTTGATCGCCACGGCGCGCTGGAGCAAAGTGTCGACAGCCTGCCAAACCCGTCCTGTTGCACCTGCTCCGACCTGGGCCACGAGTCGGTAGCGGCCGGCCAGCATTTCAGATTCCATATTCACTATCCTGCCCCACCTGGATGTACCCGCTGTGCGGGATCATTCGATCACGAGATCGGCATCGTCGGGTTTACGAAATGCCGGTACTGCGCTGAGAAGTTCGGTGTTGATGCCGCGCCCGCGTCCGAAGTCGGTGAGGCTGGTAGGTAGATCAGGGGAGGACTGCACGGTGACGACGCACCAACCCGGATGATCCAGAGACGGACGCACATCAAGTAGATGAATCCCCTTGCGGTAGAGGAAGCTGGCCTTGCGTTCCAGCATAGCGGTGCTGCGAGTGATTCTGGTCACACCCAGGCCATGGCGCATCACCACGGCGCCCAGATGATCCCAAATCTCACGCGTCTGGGAGCCGGAATAAACCTGGCCCCACGACCAGGGGCCATTGGTGACCAGATCCTCGGGACCTTTGCGATCCATCCTCCACATCATGAGAGCGACGACCGCGGCCATCGCCAGGATTCCGATCAATACGACCCAGCCGGACCGGGTGCTGGTTAGGAAGCCGAGATAGACCAGACCAACCGAAGCCGCGGACAACAGGATTGCGGTGGCGATTCGGTAGATACGACCATACTTGCGCTGCCGACGGCGCTCGTCCGCGAGGATCTCGCTATCGGCAACTATCTCTATCTCCACGAAGAGCCAGACTACAAGAACGCGCCTAGCGATTCGAACCGATGATCTCGATACTGTGGTCGGCTCAGTCCTCCTCGATCGCCGCGGCGAACTGGGACTGGTAGAGGTCGTAGTAGGCGCCCTTCGCCGCGATCAACTCGTCATGGTTACCCTGCTCGACGATCGCGCCCCGGTTCATCACGAGAATCAGGTCGGCATCGCGGATCGTCGACAGCCGGTGCGCGATGACGAAGCTCGTGCGTCCTGAACGCAGTCGGGCCATCGCTTG
>JALHFX010000036.1:27791-28897 GCA_022837595.1 Propionibacterium sp. | reverse complement strand
ATGCGCGGAGAAATCGACTTCGCGACGAGTCTGCACGAGCGGGTCTCGAAACTCGCAGGCCTGCCGGTCTCGGTCTTTGAGGAAGTCCGCAGTTCTGTTCGGTTGACGCCAGGCGCCCGGACGCTGATCGGCACTTTGCAGGATCTGGGATTCGCGATCGCACTGGTTTCGGGTGGATTCATCGAAATCGTCGGGCCGCTGGCCGAAGACCTTGGCATCAAGCATGTGTACGCGAATTCACTGGAGGTAGTCGACGGGGTGCTCACCGGCCGAGTCCAGGGGGAAGTCGTAGACCGCGCTGCGAAGGCGCAGAAGTTGCGTGAGTTCGCGGCCGCTGAGGGGTTGCCGCTGTCACGCACTGTCGCCATCGGTGATGGTGCGAACGACCTCGACATGCTCGCGGCGGCCGGGCTCGGCGTGGCTTTTAACGCAAAACCTGCTGTACGTGCGTCTGCGGACACGTCGCTGAACGTGCCCTATCTGGATGCTGTCCTCTTCTTGCTCGGCTTCAGCCGGGAGGAGGTTGTGGATGCAGCGGCTGCCCGCGAATTGGGGCCGTTACTGAGCCAACTTCCCGAATTGAAGGCTCGTCGGTCCTGAACCCGGGGGCCGACTTCGCATCCGGAAACCCGAGCGGCTCCTCTTCGTGGCAGGTTCAGCAGTCTTCGCGGTCGGACCCGTAAGCAACCCCAGTGAATGAAACCAGAGACGACCGGATATCTGCGCGCCTCCCAGGCTGGTGCTGACGAGATGCGGGAAACTTAGCCTGAATCCGCCGATTTCCCGCTGCTGCGCGTCCCCTGGCGTGCGCGCTGGCTGCGTTGTCCTCCCCGGTGCGCTTCCTTCGTCCGCCTTGCCATCGCCCCCGCCAGGTGCCGCTCGCGACGCGGCCTATCGGCGGATTCAGGCTTCGCGAGAATGTGGCGGATGCTTGCCGAGACGGCCGACGAACTGCTTGCTCTGGAGCCGGGTCTCATGGCGGTCCCGATGCCTGATCTCGACGCGCGACGAGCATACGATTCGCTTGAATGGAAACGAGGTGAGCGCGGAGCCAAAGATCTGTTCGCACACCAGCGCGGTCGCGCCTTGGAGAGCGGTCGCGACTC
>JALHFX010000036.1:0-27771 GCA_022837595.1 Propionibacterium sp. | reverse complement strand
TACCGGCTGACAGCGAGGAGATCGTCCGGCGAATCGCAGATGCCGATGCGGTCCTGGTGAACTACACCAGCGATATCGGCGCGGATGTGATCGCAGCCTGTCCTGATATTCGCTACATCGGGATGTGCTGCAGTCTGTACTCACCCGCAAGCGCCAATGTGGATATTGCTGCGGCGAACGAACGCGGGATCGTGGTCACCGGGATCAGGGATTACGGCGATCCAGGTGTCGTGGAGTACGTGACGAGTGAGCTCATCAGGTATCTGCACGGTTTCGGTGATAAGCAGTGGAAAGCTCAGCCGATAGAGCTCACCGATCTGCGGGTAGGGATCATCGGTCTGGGCACTACGGGCACCATGATCGCCGATGTTCTGCGCGCATTCGGTGCCGATCTGTACTACTACAGCCGGACTCGCAAGCCCGAGGAAGAGGCGAAGGGGATTCGCTATCTCGACTTGGGCCAACTCCTTCCGACGGTGGATGTCGTTTGCACCTGCCTGACCAAGAACGTCATCTTGTTGCGTGAAGAGCAATTCGAGGTCCTGGACAACGGCAAGATCCTCTTCAACACGTCGATCGGGCCCTCACACGATTTGGTGGCGTTGAAGAAGTGGCTCGCACATGGCGACAATGAGTTCTTCTGCGATACAGCTGGCGCTTTGGGTGAGCTGAGCCATCCGCACGTGAACTGCATGAATGTCTCGGTTGGCCGCACGGCGCAGGCCTTCGACCGGTTGAGCGCGAAAGTTCTCGACAATATCGAGAGGTTCCTGGCGGGTCAGAACTCTTCAACACCCGTAGTTGCTCCCCAGATGGTCCCTAATCAATGAAATCGACACAGAGACGGCATCTGGGGACCAACCACGGGTGTTAGCCGGTTCTGACGTCCAAATCTCGCCAAGTTATCCACAAGATGGCAGCCCGCTGAACAATTCGAGGGTCATTTGCCGATCTTTATAGCGTGCATGCAGATCTTCGGGCGGCTCTCTCTGCCACGGGTGGCGTGATCAGTCGCGTAAAAATGCCTCAACTCGAAGGACAGATCCGGTGGGCGCTCGGAAGCGGCGAACTTGTGCGGGTTCTGCCAGCGGTGTACGCGGAGGCTGGGCAGGCTCACGAGCTGAGGATCAAGATGCGGGCGGTGATGGAAGCTGACCCCGATGCTGTGGTCGTTGGTTCAGCGGCCGCGACATTTCATGGGCTACTCGAAGTGGCCGAGTGTCAAACGATTGAGGTGGCATCTCGGCGCCTACATTCGCGTGGCTGGCTGCAGAAGACACGCAGGCAAGTACCGGTTGAACTGATCGAGTTCGACAGTGGTATCCGGGTCGGCTGCGCAGCGCTGACCGTAATAGACCTGATCCCGAGCAAGGGAAGTGCGATCGTTGATACGGCGCTGCGCAGTGGGGTTCGGCTCGATCATATGGTCGCCGCATTGGCGGCCACACCGGGGCGGCCCGGCAACAAAACCCGTGCCAAAGTGCTAGCAAAATCAGCTAGTCAACCCTGGTCTGCCGCCGAACGTGTCGCACATGAGGCATTACATGCTGCAGGTCTGTGCGGGTGGAAGGCGAATCTGCGCGTCACCTCGGCAGCAATCGCGGATATTGCTTTCGTGCAGCTCAAGCTCATCATCGAAATCGATGGGTACAGGTACCACGGCGACGAGCGAGCATTCGCCAGGGATCGTCGACGCGACCAGGATCTCGCTGTCCACGGCTGGCAGGTCGTGAGGTTCGCGGCCACAGACGTCTTCGATGATCCTGCCCTATTCGCAGCAGCGGTGAGGCGCCTCTGCAAGGCACGAGCCAAGCAACTCGGTGTGCCTTGGCAGTGACTCTCCATGCCTGCGCTTGTCAGCAACGCCCGTGGTTGCTCCGCGGTCGGCGTGAAATCGCGAATCTGATCGTCGGTAGTGCATCTGGGGACCACTGGCGGGCGTTGAGACCAAGATGCCCGCCCAACGCAGCTGAACAACCGGCCGCGGAGCTCACAGACTAGACTCGCCTCGTGAGCGCAGCCCAAACTGGCATCCCGTTAACCGTTCTGGTGATCGGTTCAGGGGGACGAGAACACGCCCTGGCCCTGGCCATCTCCCATGACCCAACTGTCGCCGCCGTACATATCGCGCCGGGTAACCCCGGCACGACGGCGATCGGG
The DNA here is from genome assembly GCA_022837595.1 of Propionibacterium sp. Classification (GTDB taxonomy): domain Bacteria; phylum Actinomycetota; class Actinomycetes; order Propionibacteriales; family Propionibacteriaceae; genus Brooklawnia. Next base: position 25,611 of record JALHFX010000036.1, on the reverse strand, counting down.
ACCAACCATCCTGTGGACATCTGCGACCCCGATGCGGTCGCGGCTCTGGCCATACAGATCGGTGCGAATCTGGTAGTCGTTGGGCCGGAGGCTCCGCTGGTGGCGGGCGTGGCCGACGCGGTGCGCGCAGCCGGTATCGCTTGCTTCGGGCCGAGTGCTGCCGCCGCGCAATTGGAGGGATCCAAGGCCTTTGCCAAGCAGGTCATGGCTGAAGCAGGGGTCCCGACCGCGGGTCATCGCGTCTGTCACGATCAGCAGGAATTGGCTGCAGCGTTCGATGAGTTCGGCGCTCCCTACGTCGTCAAACACGATGGGCTCGCCGCAGGCAAGGGCGTCCTGGTCACCAACGATCGTGACGCGGCTTTGGCTCATGGTGCAGGAGCCGACCAGGTGGTTGTGGAGGAATACCTTGATGGGCCCGAGGCGAGCTTGTTCGTCATCACCGATGGCATTAACGCGCTCGCGCTGCAACCCGCACAAGACTTCAAGCGCGTCGGCGACGGTGACGAGGGCCCGAATACCGGCGGCATGGGTGCCTACAGCCCCTTGCCGTGGCTGGTTCCAGGCACCGTCGACGAGGTGATGACCAGCGTCGTTGCTCCGACCCTCGCTCGAATGCGCGATCTCGGTACGCCCTTCGCAGGCCTTCTCTATGTCGGGCTCGCGATCACGTCGCGCGGCCCCAAGGTCGTCGAGTTCAACGCCCGCTTCGGCGATCCTGAAACTGAGGCTCTGCTACCACTACTCCGAAGTCCGCTCGGCCAAGTTCTCTACGCTGCCGCGACCGGCGAACTCGCCAAGATCGGCCCTCTCGAATTCGACGACCAGGCTGCCGTTTGCGTTGTCCTCGCTGCCGAAGGCTACCCGGCTTCGCCTCGTAAGGGCGGACGCATCGTTCTGCCCGCCGATGATGACCAGGTCCACGTCATCCACGCCGGTACCGCTTTCGACGAGAACGGCCACCTGATCGCCAACGGCGGGCGGGTGCTGGTAGTCGTCGGCACCGGCCCACGGCTCGCCGACGCGCGCACAGCCGTCTACGGGCGGATCGCCGAGATCGATTTCCCCGACGGCTTCTGCCGCTCCGATATTGCTGCCCAAGTCATCTGACGAGGAGAACACGTTGAGCATTCCGAACGTCTTGGCTGACCGTTACGCCTCCGAACAGATGCGGGCGATCTGGTCGCCGATCAATAAGATCATCGCCGAACGCAAACTCTGGATCGCTGTGCTCGAGGCCCAGCGCGATCTCGGCGTAGATTTCGGCGGGGATGATCCGGATCAGGTGATTGCCGACTACGCAGCAGTCATCGATCAGGTCGATCTCGGCTCCATCGCTGCCCGCGAAGCCATTACTCGCCACGACGTCAAGGCTCGTATCGAAGAGTTCAACGCGCTGGCCGGCCACGAGCACATTCACAAAGGCATGACCAGTCGCGATCTGACCGAGAACGTCGAGCAGATGCAGATTTTGGATTCGCTGAAGCTGATCCGCTCCCGCACAGTGACAGTGCTGGCGCGCCTCGGTGAGCTGGCCGTGCGCTACGCCGACCAACCGATTGCCGGACGCAGCCACAATGTTGCCGCCCAAGTCACCACACTCGGCAAACGCTTCGCCACAGCTGCAGATGAACTACTCATCTCCTACGCCCGTCTCGATGACTTGATCACACGGTACCCAGCACGCGGTATCAAGGGACCGGTCGGCACTAGCCAGGACATGCTCGACCTGCTTGACGGTGATCTGGCCAAGCTCGACGACCTTGAGCAACGCATCGCCAAAGGCCTTGGTTTTGCTCAGGTGCTCGATTCGACCGGCCAAGTTTACCCACGCTCGCTCGATTTCGATGCATTGTCTGCTCTCGCTCAGACTGCGTCCGCGCCTTCGAGCCTGGCCATCAGTATTCGCTTGATGGCGGGAAATGAGCTCGTCACCGAAGGGTTCGCGGAAGGCCAGGTCGGCTCCTCTGCAATGCCGCACAAGATGAACACCCGCAGCTGTGAGCGGGTCAACGGGCTAGCGGTAGTTGTGCGCGGTTATCTGTCGATGGTTAGCGAGCTGGCCGGTGACCAGTGGAACGAGGGTGATGTCAGTTGCTCGGTGGTACGCCGCGTCGCACTGCCGGATGCCTTCTATGCCCTCGACGGGCTCTTCGAGACCTTCTTGACCGTGCTCTCCGGCTTCGGTGCCTTTGAGAAGGTGATCGCCGCCGAACTTGATCGCTATTTACCTTTCCTGACCACAACGAAGGTTCTGATGGCTGCGGTGCGTAAAGGTGTAGGACGCGAGGACGCTCATGAGGCGATCAAAGAAAACGCGGTTGGGGTTGCGTTGGAGATGCGTGCCACCGGTGAGCGGACGAATGAGCTCTTCGACCGTCTAGCGGCCGACCCTAGGCTGGAATTGAGCCGTGAAGAACTGGACGAACTGGTGAGCGCACCGCTGGATCTCACCGGTGCGGCGGCTCGGCAGGTCGAACGTGTGGTTTCCCGGATACAACTGCTCGTCGAGGCAGATCCTGAATCAGCTGCCTATCGTCCCGGGGCTGTACTCTAGCTGTCCGGTCTGCGCAACAGCGTCTCGGCGCAGCTCGGGTTCAAGCGGGTTTGAACCTCGTGGATATCGTTCTCGTCCGTCACGGTCAACGCCTGGGTCGCTGTCACGGCTGGGCAGGAACGCGGTGACTTGTTCTGGTTCAGGAGACCAATTTCACTACGGGAGTCTCGCCGGAAAGATCAAGACTGAAGTAGCTCGTCCGGTTGCTCGAAAAGCCTTCGAAGCGACCTCGGGTGCCGTCATCCATTTCTCCATTACCCGATGCAGAGGTCTGGTAGCGCAGCGGGAAGGTCTGAGTGAAGCTGTCGCTGGCTCGCCAGCCTGTGTCGGGGATCGTGAGCCCTGCCGCTGGGTCCTCTGGCGACAACGTCCAGGTGATCGTGCCATCGAGCGCATGGCCATTGGTGAAGACCAGAACCCAATTGCAGGTGCCAGGGCTGGTCTTCTCGGCCACACATGCGTCGAGAATCTCCCGGACTTGGTCGACGACCCGTTCTCGGACGCCATCAGCGATGATCAAGTCGGCATTGATCGCAGTCTGACTACCGGTGAAGATATCGAAGTTGGCTTGGCCCGGGGCATAGGTGAGCAGCGGGAGCGCTGATTCCACCGTATAGCTGCCGGGCAGGATCTTGAGACTAGCGGCATCGGGGCCAACCGGAATGTCGTTGATGAGGACGGACTCGCCGGGAGACAGGGTGAACTGCCCCAGCACATCAGAGGCATCGATTTTCCAGGTTCCGTCGATCTGTCTGGCATCCCACTCAACGACGCGCGTGGTGTCGTTGATCTGGATGCTCGCTTGCTGAGTGAAGATGCCGCCCGAATGTTTGGTCACGAAGGTCGGGTTGAAAGCGAAACTCTCGCGGTTACCGGCGATCGCCGCATCAGTCAACAGTGGCTGTCCGTCGACGACTGACGGATCGACGTCGAGATAGTCGAGTGCCTCAGCCACATCACCGCTTTGCAAGGCAGTCAACAGTCCGGTCATTGCGGCTTCGGCTTGGTGTTGACTCGCCCGTGAGGCAGACCTGCTGACGACGAGATAGGTGCCGATACCGAGGACGAGGACCGCTATCACGATCAGCACGACGAGCCGACGCCGTTTGATGACGACGGGGTCTGTCGGCTTCCGTTGAGGGCCCGGGCCTGCGGTTGACGATCGAAATTGCGGCCCCTGTCGTAGCCGGACAGCGGGCTGATTCGGCCGTTGTGGGACGTAGTAGTTGAAACCCGGTTGACCGGGTTGCTCCGGTCGGTTGGGTACCTGCTGACCGGAACCGGACCCGTAGCCCGGCTGAGGAGTAGATTGTTGGGAGGCACTGGAGCTGTGCCGGGCGTGGCTGTCCGCTTCCGACTGGCTGGAGCTGCCGGGATAGGGATATTGTCCGCGCTGGCCGAAGGTGCCAGATGGTTGACCCTGGCCTGGGCTATTCGGCGGAGTGGTCATCGTCGCGCCTCCTGAAACTCGCAGACAGTTTAGTTGTTGAGAGATAGGCCTCTGTGGGAACGAAAACCCGCGAGACACGTCCTACGGATCGGCCGGACTGTTGGCGGGTCATGCAGACGCTAGCCATGACCGACCACCTGGTGCGCGGGCCTGTTGCCGTTCGGCTTGCGATTGACCACCGTTGCCAGCTCTCCGGTGATCTGCTGGGCGACATCGACTGACGGGAAGCCGGCTTCGGGGACGAACCAGTGCAGCTGCAGATCGACTTGCTGGCCCCAGGTGGCTGCCCGCCGTAGTTGATCGTCCACAGCCTTGGCGAGTTGCTTTTCGGCACCCAACCCGATCGCCCAGGGTAGGAGTCGGCTGAACTCAGCGCCAGCACTGGCAACCGCGATTTCTTCGGGGCGTAAGGCCTTCAGAGTAGAACTCAGCTGCTCCACCTCAGTGCGCGCGAGCAGCCCTTGGTGCGTATGCGGGTTGCGTGCGCGCCCCTGGGATGCGATGAGAATCCCGGCCGCTGCGATGGCCAGCCCTCCGATCACACCGCGAAAGTCCTTTGTGGCAGCCCAATCGATGAACATTGAGGCAACTACGAGCAGACCGACGACGGTGATGAGCGCACCGATCCAGCCCAACTTAGAATGACGCCCGCGAGGGTCGGTGGAAAACCAATGCTGCGCATCGGTGTGCTCCTTCAGCGCGATCTGAGCGCGGCGCAGCGGTTTGGCGGGATCGCTGGTCAACTCGGCCAGTGTCTCAGCACCGTGGGCGAACGAATCCTCAAGCAGAATGCGCTCGTAATCGAACAGAGCTGTCTGATCAGGCAAAGAAGCCGGACGAAGCCGCCAGCTGTCCTGCCCAGCAGCCGTCTTGACCGGGGTGATCAGCAGACAACCGCGGACTGCCAGATCGAGTAAGGTCAGCCTGATATCTCGCGCATTGACCTCGCCTCCGGTCAGAGCGTTCACCATACCTGGCCGAAGATTGTCCGAGGGGATCAGCGGTGATTCAGGTTCCAGCAGGCCCGAGGTGCTGGCGGGTCGTGCCTTCTTGGATGCTGCGCGCCCTCTTAACACCGCCGCGATCGCGACGGTAAGAATCAGCAGACCGACCACCAAGAATACGAACTCGAGCACCAGCGGATCCTCCTATCGATCAACACTAATGGCAGAGTCGCAAAGTGGACTGGGCGCCACTCCGGGGTAGGCCCGGCACCGTCAGTGGGCTACTGAAGCATAATTGGGCGGGGGTTCGGACGCAGCAGTCCGTCGGCTGACGGGGATAGGCTTATCGCGTGAGCCAATACGGAAATCTCGGGCTGCCCCTCATCCACGCCGGCAAAGTACGCGAACTTTACGCGCTCGATGAACCCGGTAGGTTGCTGATGGTCGCGACAGACAATATCTCTGCCTACGACCATGTGCTCGACACCATAATTCCGGGCAAAGGTATCGTCCTGACTCAACTATCGCTGTGGTGGTTCGAACAACTCGCAGACGTGGTCGCCAATCATCTGATCTCGACCGAGGTTCCCGACGAGGTCGCCGGGCGCGCCATGATTGTGGAGAGCCTGGAGATGATACCGATAGAGGCTGTAGCCCGCGGCTACCTGACCGGATCAGGGTGGGCCGAATATCAGGAGAGCGGCAGGGTTTGCGGTGTTTCCCTGCCACCCGGACTGCACGACGGTTCCCGCCTAGAGACCCCTATCTTCACCCCTGCCCGTAAGGCTGAACTCGGCGAGCATGATGAGAACATCAGCTTCGAGGCGATGTGTGCCCAGATCGGAGACGAATTGGGGGCGCGGCTGCGCGACACCACATTGGCCATCTACGCCCATGCCGAGCAGATCGCTCGCGACCGCGGCATCATTCTGGCGGACACGAAACTCGAGTTCGGTCTGCGTCACGATGGCACCCTGGTGCTGGGCGACGAAGTATTGACACCCGACTCTTCGAGGTTCTGGGATGCGGATGAGTGGTCGCGCGGCACGGTGACCAGCTTCGACAAACAGTATTTGCGTGACTGGCTGGTGCACGATTCTGGCTGGGATCGCTCAAGTGACGCGCCACCGCCAGTCTTGCCCGCCGAAATCGTCGCGAAGACCCGCGAACGCTATCTTGCGGCTTTCCGACGCTTGACAGGTCGCGAACTGATGCTCGGTTAGACGATAAGCTGCCCCTATGACACGAGTAGTCGTCGACGTAATGCCGAAGCCCGAGATCCTTGATCCCCAGGGCAAGGCGGTGACCGGGTCGCTTCAGCGCCTCGGTTATCAGGGTCTGACAGTGCGCCAGGGTAAGCGTTTCGAGATCACCGTCGATGGAGAGTTGACGGACGAGCGCATCGCTCAAATTCAGGACGCAGCCGAGAAACTGCTCGCCAACACGGTGATCGAGAGCTTCGACGTGCGGGTGGAAGAGTCGTGAGCCGCATCGGCGTCGTCACTTTCCCGGGTTCACTCGATGATCACGACGCGCTTCGCGCCGTGCGGTTGTCGGGTGCCGAGCCTGTTTCGTTGTGGCATGCCTCCGACTCCCTCGGCGGTGTGGACGCGGTCATCCTGCCCGGCGGCTTCAGCTACGGCGATTATCTGCGTTGTGGCGCCATCGCGCGTTTTGCCCCGATCATGGACGAGGTCGTGCGTGCGGCCAACGCAGGGATGCCCGTGCTCGGTATCTGCAATGGGTTCCAGGTGTTGTGCGAATCGCATCTGCTACCCGGAGCGATGATCCGCAATGAGTCTCGGAGGTTCGTCTGCCGTCAGCAGCGGCTGCGCGTGGAGACCACCGATACTGTGTGGACCTGTGATTTCACTGTCGGCCAGCAGATCACCCTCGTGTTGAAAAATGGCGAGGGTAACTACCAGGCCTCGCCCGAGACGCTGCGCAAGCTGGAGGCGAATAATCAGGTCGTCTTCCGCTATCTCGATAATCCGAACGGATCACGCAACGACATCGCTGGTATCACCAACGAGCGGGGCAACGTGGTGGGGCTGATGCCACACCCCGAGCACAGCGTCGAGGCATTGACCAGCCAGACCCGAGATGGGCTGACCTTCTTCACCTCGGTGCAGCATTTCTTGTCACTGACCGTATAAGTTGCTCCGGTCCCAGCAGGGTGTGTGAGCAGCTAATTCGCCAGCCAGGATTGGCGTCTGGGTTGCGGCGTCGGTGTCAGTAGTAGACGGCGATCGGGCCGCGGGGACCGTCGATCACATCGACTTGGGTGTCGAAAACCTGGCTCAGTATCTGTGCGTTCATGATTTCGTCGGGCGGCCCGAAATGTGTGATCAAGCCGTCTTTGACGGCGCAGATGTAGTCGGAATAGTGCGCTGCGAAGTTGATGTCGTGCAGCACTAACATGATCGTCCTGCCCAGTTCTGTTGCGGCGCGATGCAGGTGCTGCATCATCAAGACCGAGTGCCGCATATCGAGGTTATTGAGCGGTTCGTCGAGTAGGACGAATTCGGTCTGCTGACAGAGCACCATCGCGACATAGGCGCGCTGGCGCTGGCCACCGGAGAGTTGATCGAGATAGCGGTTCTCAAGGTCCCGCAGGTCGAAGAAATCGATTGCTTTGCTGACGATCTTCTCGTCGGCGTTCGTGATGCGGCCCTTGCTATAGGGAAAGCGGCCGAACGAGACGAGCTGACGGACCGTCAGCCGGGTGACGAAGTGGTTCTCTTGTCGCAGAATTGACAGAATCTTGGCCAGGTCATTCGAATCTGCGGTGGACACGTCGTAGCCGGCAACCTCGATGGTGCCCGAATCCAGCCCAAGCAGGCGTCCGATCATCGTCAGCAGTGTTGATTTACCGGCGCCATTTGGCCCGACGAGCGCAGTGATGCCCCCGTTGGGGATTGTCAGGTCGACCGGGCCGATCACGACCTCGGAACTATAGTTTTTGCGAACATCGCGCAGCGTGATCACAGGCGTCCCTTTCTCAAGATGACGAACAGGAAGACCGAACCGCCGATCATCTCGATAATGATCGAGACGACTCCTTGGGCGTAGAAGACTCTCTTCATGATGAAGTAGGCGCCGCTCAGTACAACGAACGCCGAGAGGACTGCCATCGGGAAGATGAACCGATGATCATAGGTGTCGGCGAACTGGTAGGCCAGCGTCGCGACCAGGAACCCGAGGAAAGTCATCGGGCCCACCAGCGCCGTAGATACCGCCATCAGCACTGCGACCAGGCTCAGCGTGCGGATCAGTTCGCGTTGATGGTTGACGCCCAGGCTGACGGCCACATCGCGTCCCAGCGCCATGAGATTCAAGGTCCTGGAGTTTGCGATAAGCAACCCGCCCGCCGCCAGCGAGATCGGGATTGCGTACGGCAGATAGGCGGGGTCCGCATTCGACATATTGCCGAACAGGCGTGCCGAGAGCACATCGAATTCGCTGGGCGTGAGCAGCCGTTGCATGAACGTCGATATCGACCCCAGGCCGGTTCCGATGATGATGCCGATCAGCAGCATCACCTGCAGATTCGCATATCTGCCACTGAGCAGCCACCCGTAAAGAGCTACGGCCAATCCGACCATCAAACAAATCTGGAGCAGGAATTGTGGGACACCTTGGAGCGCAACGATGCCCGCAGCACCGAGAAAGTACATGGCCGAGGTCTGAATGGCGACGTAAAGCGACTCGAATCCCATGATCGACGGAGTGATGATCCGGTTATTGGTCACAGTCTGAAAACTGACGGTCGCGATCGACTGGCAGAATGCGACCACAGCCATCACGACGATCGAGGTCGCGCGCAGCTTGGCGATCGTCCAAAAGCCCTTGCTGCCTGCCGGCATCGGGTTGTCCCAGGCGAGTAGACCGAACCCGAATACCAGCGACAACGCGATCAGCACACCGATGATGAGCCAATAGCGCCGGGCGTGGCGATCGGGAAGCGCGGCGGATGAACGCTTCCGGGAAGCGGCCACAACGTTCGTGCTAACCACTGTGGCGCTGCTTCAATAGCAAGGCGATGAAGACCGCCGCGCCGACGATGCCGAGGATCAGCGATACCGGAACCTCGAAGGGCGCGATGATGGTTCGTCCGATGATGTCGCAGATCGTCACGATCGCGATACCGAGCAGACAAACCCACGGCAGATTGCTGCGCAGATCGTCCCCGCGCACCATTGACACGATATTGGGGACGATCAGTCCGAGAAACGGCAGATTGCCCACGACGACGGTGACGACCCCGGTCGCGATAGCGATCAGACCGGTGCCGAGCAGGACGATCCGGTCATAGTTCAGACCGAGGTTCGTGGCGATCTCCTCGCCCAGACCGGCGACCGTGAACCTATCAGCGACGATGAAGACCGCGACCACCACGAGCGCGACGATCCACAACAGTTCGTACTGCCCGCGAAGTACCGATGTGAAACTCCCCGCGAACCAGACACCGAGACTCTGCAGGGCGTCGGTTTGGAGCGCAATGAAGGTGGATACCGAGCCGACAACCGCACCCAGCATGATGCCGATGATCGGGACGATCAGTGATGAACGCAATGACACCCGGCGCAAGAAGGCGAAGAAGACCATGGTTCCGATGAAGGCGAATCCGATAGAGATCGCCATCTTGACCGTGAGACCTGAGGCCGGGAAGAAGACCAGGGCGATGATGAGCCCCAGGCCGGCCCATTCCGTGGTGCCGGTCGTGGTGGGCTCGACGAAACGATTCTGTGTGAGCAGCTGCATCACGAGCCCGCACATCGACATCGAGGCTCCTGCCAGCACCAGGGCGATCGTACGAGGAATACGCGTGATCGCGAAGATCTGCATGCCATCGGCGCTGTTGACAATGTCGTAGACCCCGGTGAATAGGGATAGCCCGAGCAGTGCCACAACCACGAGTGTCCCAACGATCAGCCAGGGGTCGAAGAGTCTTCCGCCTCGGGCGGGACGCTCGGCCTGCGGCGTCCGGGTGGTCTGCTGTCTGCTCATGGTGGGTGATGATGGCGGGGCGGTCATCGGGTGAAATGCCCGCCCCGGCCAGCATCAGGTCCTATTTCTTCGCCTCGAGGGCGTCTGCGAAGGAGTTCAGGAATTCGGTGTAGGTCTGGATGCCCTCATTGGTGTACGTATCTGCGGGCATGATCACGATCTGTCCGTCTTGGACAGCGGTCACGTTCGCCAAGGCCTCCGAGTTCGCCAGAAGATCTGCGGCAGGCTGGTAGCCGGGGTCGGACTGCGCGATCGCGGCATCACGGTCCATGACCAGGATCCACGAGGGATTCGACTGCGCGACCGCCTCGACCGAGATGTCATCGCCTTGGTGGTCGTCGGTTCCCGTGGCGATGTCGAGTGCGGGGGTGAGGCCCAGAATGTCGAAGAGCGGGCCGATGGTGCGCCCAACCCCGGGAGCGATGTAGCCGAGTTCGCCGCCGGAGGTGTTCAGTGCCATCACTGTGTCATCGGGATTGTAGGCAGCCTTGACACGGGCAATCGCAGCATCGAGATTGCTATTGAGCTTCTCGGCCTCGGCCTGTTTGCCGAAGATTTCACCCAAGGCCGTGGTTTGGCGCTTCAACTCAGCGTCGAAGGGTTGGCCATCACGCGGGTCGAGTTCGAGAATCGTGGCCTCGGGGACCAGCGCAGCGATCTGGTCGTGGAATTGCGTGAATCGCTGACCGTTGATGATCAGGTCTGGCTCGACGGCGACGATCGCTTCGAGATCGGGCTCGCGATGGTTGCCGATGTCGACGATAGAGCCGTCGCTCTTATAAGAGATAGTGTTCGGCATCAGGGAAACCGCGGCTGCTGAAAGCGGAACGTCCCATTCAGAGAGGGTTTCGAAGGTTCGGTTGTCGAGGGCGACAACCGAAGTTGGCGGAGTGAGGATCGTCTGGGTGCCGTTATTGTCCACGATCGTCACCGAAGCGGTGCTCTGGGAGGACTCCGGGGCTTCGGGACTATCGGCACTGCTACCGCAAGCAGCCAGCGACAAGACTGTCAGCAGAGTGATGGATACGGTGGCAAGTGGTTTGCGTGAGAGCAAGAGTTCTCCTTGGTCGGCGGCGGAGCCGAACGTAGCCGTGCTCCTATGACTATCTATTTACCGTGCTAAGGATAGCCTAACCTATGGCGTTGATCTGTTTGTTCGTCCGGATGCTGATAGAGCCGCGATCAGGAACGTTCCGCTACGGCCGGGCCTACTGAATGAGAGTCGCGCTGTCGATCTGCTGGGCGAGAGGCATCTCAGCGGGCACACTCGGTAGCAGACCCACCCCGGTCAGGCTGCTCGCGTGAGAATCGATGAACTCGGCATCTGGATACCACTCGCGCACCGACGCACAGAAGCTGTCGCGCACAATGGCAGCGCCGAAGAGCCTTCCATTGAGTCCGACCGGGATTGCGGTGGCATGGCTCAGGCCGGCTTGTTTCAGGCCGGCCAGCGCCGAGGTGGCGAGTTCTCGTCCTGCGGCCAGGCAGATCTGCCGACAGATCTCGTCGCTAACCGCGAGATCTGTGATCGCTCGCGCATAGGACGCGATCCGGGCGACCCTGCCCTGGTCGTTCTGCAAACTCAGATAGAGATTCGGCAGATCAGGGAAGTCGGCGACAACGACCTGCGTCAAAGCCGTGGCAGACCCGCGCCCGTCGAAGGCGCGCATCACGGCGTCCAAGCCCGCCCGGCCAATCCAGTAGCCAGAACCGGCATCTCCGATCAGATATCCCCAGCCGTCCACGCGGGCGAGGTCTCGCGCTCCGACTGCGAGGGTGACGACCCCGGTACCCGCAGCGACCATCACCCCTCGACGGATGCCGAGCGAGGCCAGATAGTTGGTGATCGAATCGTGAGCCAGCCAAACCCCGCTGATGCCGTTGCCTGCGAGCAGCTTCAGCAATTCGGCGGCAGTCGCGTCCACCGGTAAGCCGGTCGACCCGATCGCGACCTCGTCGACCGCCCCAAAATCAGCGATACCCTGCCGGACTCTGGCCGCGAGCTGGGGGAGTACGGGATGATCGGTGATGATCGGCGCGGTTTCGATGACCTCGCAGTCAGGCACCGCCAGCCGGCACCGCGTCTGTCCTGCGTCCAGGCTCAACACTCTGCTCATATCCCTCAGCCTGTCCCAAGACCTGGGGATCTGCCAGACCAAATCGAACAACCGGGGTGCCAAATGCGATCATGTGGCGGCGAAGGCAGCATGCTCGGCTAGCCTTGGCTTGTGGTCGACACCGTGCACAACGCCAGAATGACGCCGGACGCCGAGCAGCCCTGGGCTGTGCTCGGGCTAACGGAGGACGAGTACCGGAGCATCCGTGAGTTGCTGGGACGCCGGCCCACCGGCGCAGAACTTGCGATGTACTCCGTGATGTGGTCGGAGCACTGCAGTTATAAGTCCTCGAAGATCCATCTCAAGCGTTTCAGCGAACTACCTCAGACGACCCCGCGCGGTGCCCTGCTCGCAGGTATCGGCGACAACGCGGGTGCGGTCGACATCGGTCAGGGCTATGCGATCACATTCAAATCGGAGTCACATAACCATCCGTCGTTCGTCGAGCCGTATCAGGGGGCAGCAACCGGAGTCGGCGGCATCGTCCGCGACATTCTGGCCATGGGCGCCCGTCCGATCGCGGTAATGGATGGTTTGCGCTTCGGCCCACTAGATGCCCCCGACACCGCGAGAGTGATGCAGGGTGTTGTGGCCGGTGTGGGTGGTTACGGCAACTGCCTCGGCCTGCCGAATATCGGTGGCGAGGTCTTCTTTGATCCAACTTATGCTGCGAATCCGCTCGTCAATGCGCTTTGTGTGGGCGTCATGCGACATAAGGACCTGAAATTCGCCAAGGCCACCGGGGTCGGTAACAAGGTCATTATGTACGGTGCATCGACCGGCCCTGATGGTATCGGTGGCGCCTCGATCCTGGCTTCGGAGACCTTCGATGATTCGAAACCGTCCAAGCGTCCTGCGGTGCAGGTAGGCGACCCATTTATGGAGAAGCTGCTCATCGAGTGCACTCTCGAACTTTTCGCTGCCGGGGTCGTCACGGCCTTGCAGGACTTCGGTGCGGCAGGCATCTCGTGCGCAACCAGCGAGCTGGCTTCGGCAGGCAATACCGGTATGCACTGCGAACTCGACCTGGTGCCGCTGCGCGATTACACGATGAGTCCCGAAGAGATCCTGATGAGCGAGTCACAGGAACGGATGATGGCCATCTGCGAGCCGGACGACGTGGACCGGTTCATGGAGATTTGCGCGAAATGGGATGTGCAGGCCACCGTGGTCGGCAAGCTCATCGAGGGTGACCGGCTGTATATCGATTGGCATGGTGAACGGATCGTGGACGTCGACCCACGCACCGTCGCTCACGAAGGCCCGACCTACGATCGCCCGCAACAGCGTCCGGACTGGATCGACGCGCTGAATGACGACCACGCCAACCATCTGCCACGCGTCAGTGAGGGCTCTGAGCTGGCCGAGCAACTGCTCAAGCTGGTCGCCTCGCCGAACCTTTGCGACCGCAGCTGGGTGACCGATCAGTACGATCGCTTCGTGCGCGGCAACTCGGTGCTCGCGCAGCCGGACGATGCCGGCATGCTGCGCATCGACGAGCTGACCAACCTCGGCATCGCATTGGCGACCGACGCGAATGGCCGTTACTGCCTGCTCAATCCGTATCTGGGGGCTCAGCTGGCGCTCTCGGAGGCCTATCGTAATGTCGCGGTCTCCGGCGCTCAGCCAGTCGCGGTCACTGACTGCCTGAACTTCGGTTCACCCGAAGATCCCGAAGTCATGTGGCAATTCGTCGAGGCAATCAAGGGCCTGGTCGACGGTTGCCGAGTCCTCGGTGTGCCGGTGACCGGCGGCAATGTGAGTTTCTACAACCAGACCGCCGGACGTAATATCCTGCCGACTCCGCAGGTGGGCATACTGGGGGTCATCGACGATGTGCGGCAACGTATCCCCGGTGGCTTCGCGAATCCCGGCGACGCCGTGCTTCTGCTCGGTGAGACCAAGGAGGAGCTCGGCGGTTCAGCCTGGTCCGAGACCATTCACGGACATCTTGGTGGGTTGCCGCCGTTCCCCAACTTGGAGGCCGAGAAGGCCCTCGCCGAGGTGATGGTCGCGGCTGCCAAGCAAGAGTTGCTTAGTGGCGCTCACGATCTGTCCGAAGGCGGGTTGGCGATCGCGCTGACCGAGTCGTGCTTGCGGCGTGGACATGGCGCAACCGTCGCTCTGCCCGAGGGTCTCGATGCGGCCGCGATGCTCTTCAGTGAGAGCCCTGCTCGCGCGGTCGTCTCGGTGCCACAGACCAAACTGGACACTTTCCGGGCGCTGTGCGCCGAGCATAATCTCCCGCTTGAACATCTCGGTGAGGTCAACCGGGAACGAAAGCTGATCGTCGAGGGGCTCTTCGCACTGCCGTTGGACCAGATCCGCGCGCTCTGGCAGGCCCCGATCGCTGCTGCCATGGCCTGAGCTTTGGGGTTGTGAGGGCGGCCGTGCCAGACCCGGACCCAAGCGGTAAGGTCAAGAGCATGGTTGATGTTGCTGCGATTCGTGAACGTACCGAGTCGGTATTGCCGTCGGTGAGAGACGATCTGATCAAGCTGGTGGCGATTCCATCGATCAGTAGCCAGCCGGAGCACGCTCCCGATATCAAACGGGTATCCGATGAGGTTGTCGCGCATCTGAAGTCGCTGGGTTGCGATCGGGTGAAGGTCGTCAGTGCGGGCGGACAACCCGCGATCATCGCCCATTTCGATGTCGATCCCGATAAGCCGACGGTCTGCCTCTATGCGCATATGGACGTACAACCGACCGGCGATCCAGCATTGTGGACATCCGCGCCCTTCACGGCAGACCATCGAGGTGACCGGCTGTTCGGGCGTGGCACTGCTGACGACAAGGCCGGCATCGCGGCTCATCTGGCGGCATTGCGTGCCTTCGACGGAAAGCCTCCGGTGAACGTGACGGTTCTGATCGAAGGCGAAGAAGAGGTGGGCTCTCCGACATTGGGGCAGATCCTGGCTCAGAACGCCGACGATCTGGCCGCGGAGCTTTATGTCGTAGCCGATTGCGTCAACTGGGCCATCGGTCGGCCCGCCTTCACGACCAGCCTGCGTGGGGTGGTTGATTGCGTCGTCGAGGTGCGGACGCTGAACTATGCCGTCCACTCGGGGGAGTTCGGCGGCGTCGTCCCTGATGCACTCACGACCTTGTGCCGATTGCTCGCCACCTTGCACGATGAGGACGGAAACGTCGCCGTCGCGGGTCTGGTAAGCAGCGAGGACACGACCGTCGAACAGAGCGAAGAGTCCGTTCGCAAAGACTCCGCTGTGCTGGACAGCGTGCAGCTCATCGGTAGTGGACCGATCGCAGCGCGTACCTGGCTGAAACCATCTATCTCGGTGATAGGGCTGGACACCACGCCGATTGCGACCTCGTCCAATACGCTGATCCCCTCGGCAAAGGCGCGTATTTCGCTGCGCGTTGCGCCCGGAGACACCAGCGCGCACGCCCTCGAGTGTTTGCGTAAGCATCTGGAGTCGAAAGTCGAATGGGGCGCTCAGCTCGAGATCACCGATGGTGCGGGTGCCGAGCCATGCCGTACCCCGTTGCCCGCTGACCTGATCGCGACTGCTAATTGGGCCTGGCGCGAGGCCTTCGGTGTTGACCCGATTCAGATCGGTACCGGTGGCACCATTGGAATGATCGCGGAATTCCAGAGCACCTTCCCGCAGGCAGGAGTGCTGGCGACTGCGGTCTCCGACCCGGATTGCCGGATGCACGGTATCGACGAGTCGCTGTATCTACCTGATTGGGAAGCCGTCTGTCTGGCCGAGGCCTTGCTGCTCGCGAAACTGGCTGAGTAGAAGTGCGCCCGGTTCGACCCTGGGCGATCATGTCACGGCCGAACCGGGGAGTCTACGACACGAATCGAGCTGAAGACTGATGCTGGCACATACGCTGCCGGCAGTCTTCTTGTCGGCGTGACGCCCGGATGAAGACACTATCGGCGCGTTAAGTAACAACCAACTTGTGGAAATATCTGAGATCGACTTTCTTTCGGCGTCTTGTGAGCCTAGCCTTACCTAAGATGACAGATTGAGAGGGGCCCGTCTCAGATGACTGACAGCATCCCCGTCGAGGCGATCGACTGCGACCGGACAGCACGCTCAATGGCTGAGCGCATCTTGCACGGTGCAGGCAGCGCATCGATTCTCGCCTATCGCACTTCGCCGATGATCTCCTGCGAGGCGATGATGCACGGCATCTCTCGCGGCGGCAGGCTCGTGGTGGCCGCTTGCCCGGATGAAGCCGATCCGGTCCGTGGAATGACTGAGCGTGAACGGTTCAGCGTTCGCATGGATATCACCAAGGAGTCACCTGAACCGCAATTTCGCCTGGTTGCCGCGACCGTGCATCTCTTGGGTGAGTTGGAATGGCAGCCGGAGTGGGTCGCTGACGAGTTGCTCACAGCGGGCGACCTGCCGAACGATGTGGCGGCGATCGCGAGCATGTCACGCGGACGTCTGGGTTTCATTGACACTGACCGTTGCCTAGTCCATGACAGTGCCGGTGTGCACTCGTTCAGCTTCACCGAGTTGGTCTCAACTGATCTGCGGCCGGGCTTTCCGGCCGCTGGTGATGAGTTCGAAGCTCACCATACGGTGATGGCCCTCAGCGATGACTCGCTGCGTCAGATCCGCGACGCTGTGCTGAAGGGAACGGTCGAGGGGCGAATCTGCTCGCGCCAGGCGGCGCTGGCCGGCTGCCCACATATCTGGGACCGGGTACTGTGCGCCGATGTCGATTGCACCGGAATCACGATGCTGACCGTTGAACCGACCGAGACCTACGCGGTCTTCGCCGCCTTCGAAAACGAGGCTGGGTCATTGGACGATCTCGGCATACAAGTAGAACGCCTGGTGGCCAACTCGCTACTGACCCCTCGCGTCCAGAGCTGCTGAACAGTCTCGGCAAGACCCGCGCGTTGACTCCTGCCACGGTCTCTGGTCTTCTGATCAGACGGCAGCTCGCCGAGCGCACCTTCTCAACAGGGGTGAACGCGGCTGTTGGTGACCACCATCAGAGTGCGGCCGGTGCCTATCCGCGTGCCTCCGCGGTGGCGTCGCCAATTCTCGAATCGTCACCTCAGACCGCACACACGTGGCGGTTCCGCGTTCGGCCGTACGGCACCAGCCGCTACGCGGAATCATCGAAGCTGTGCGCCGATACAGCGTTGCCGATCTGGCTGCATAGATCTGGACACCGCTGCGCATCCTGGCTCCCGAGGACGAACAGGTCTGGCCGGGTCAATCAGACGAACATGCTGAACGCATGCGCGACATGTCGACTCTCGTTCGGTTCGCTGCGGCGGAAGGCGCCAGCGAACATTGTCAGTCGCTCACCGGTTGGCCAGGCGGCCAGCGCGTCTTCGATTGACTGGACGGAAGACTCTTCTCCTAGCTGGTGGGCGGTCAGCGAATCTCGTAGCTGAGGCATTCGGCCTTGTCGGAGATCTCGATCGATTCGGCAGCGCACATCAGATCGGAATTGTGAACGCACTCGAGGCGCTTGCAGGCGCCTACCTTGCCATTGGTGGTCGGCAGGCCGGCGCGGGCATCGAGTGTGACGAAGGTGCCGCAGGAAGCTTTGGGGCCTTGGCCGTTGACGGTTATGGCGAAGGCGGTACAGCCGTCGTGGTTGAATGCGCAAGTACTCGTGGCGCAGGATTCGATCGAAGTGATGGTGCTCATGATCGGGCCCTTCTGACGTACGTAATTCTCTTACCTGACGTGGTCCAGGCTAGAAGCGGATAAGGGTCGGTGCAATCCAGCCAAGGCTCACCTGTGTTGGCGATGTAGACCCATTCAGGGATGTGTATCCATTCCGTGGATTCGGTGTAAGTCGTTGTCACACCGCGACTGGGCGCCAACTCGATGAAATAAAACAAGACCGCGATTCTCTAATAGAATCGCGGTCTTGTTTAGTTAGCCGAACCTTCGTGATGAGGGTCAAATGATTTAAGTAACCACATCAGTTCTGAACGCGGCCGAGTTCTTCGTCTTCGATGGCGGTGATCTTGTCGAAGCGCTTGTTGAACTCGTCGTCGACCAGACCCTTGAACTCGGCTCCCAAGAATGCGTCGACGATCGCCTTTGCCATCTCCGGGCCCACCACGAAGGCGCCGAACGCGATGATCTGCGATCCGTTGTTTTCACGGGTATGGCGAGCAGTAAACGGCTCGGAGCAGACTGCCGCGCGGATGCCCCGAACCTTGTTTGCCGAGATAGAGATGCCGATGCCGGTGCCGCAGATCAGAACGCCGCGTTCCACCTTCTTGCTGCGGATCGCATGGGCGACTTTACGTGCATAAGTTGCCGAGTACTCTGGTTCTTCGCCCTCGTCGGGGCCGTAGTCGACGACCTCATGTCCTGCCGTGATCAGATGATCAACGATGATGCCCTTCAGTCCGTATCCCGAACCATCACTTCCGATTCCGATTTTCATAGATCAATTCAACCATTATCGTGGTTGGTCGCACCGCGGTCTTCGCTATTACAAGAGATCTTTAGGGTGCGAGACGCTCTTTCGTCCATTGGTCTTGCTCAAGGCGGTAACGGATACGGTCATGTAGACGGGATTTGCGTCCCTGCCAGAATTCCCACTGATCAGGTATCAGCCGATAGCCTCCCCAATTTTCCGGGCGTGGCGGATTCAATCCGAATCGGGCCGTGACTTGTGCAACATTGGTTACCAGTACGCCGCGGTTGGCGATCACATGTGACTGAGGTGAGGCCCAGGCTCCCAGGCGGGAATCGAGCGGGCGAACGGCGAAGTAGGCATCCGATTCCTCGGTACTGACCTTCTCTACACGACCCTCAATGCGTACGACTCGCTCTAGTTCCACCCAGTGGAATTGAAGTGCTGCGAATGGGTTTGCCGCTAGTTCATGGGCCTTACGAGACTCATAGTTCGTGTACCAGACGAGCCCGCGTTCATCTGCATCTTTGATCAATACCACGCGGGTCGACGGGCGGCCGTCGGCGCCGACGGTTGCCAAAGTCATCGCGTTCGACTCAGGGATCTTCTTGGATTTTTCGGCATCATGGAGCCAACGCAAGAACAGCGCCAATGGTTGTGAGGTGGTATCTGCCTCGTCCAGTTGGCCCTGCTCGTAGCTCTTGCGTTGGTCTGCTAGCCGCCTCATACGCTCAACAATAGGGGTCGGTCTCTCGGTTCAACCGGTGGGCCCGGAACGAGGCGAACCCACCGGATGAACAAGCTCTCACTTCTTGCGGGGCACCACGATGTTCTTGCACTCGCGGCCCTTCAGCACGTCGATGACGTTCTGCATAGTGCGGCGCTTCAATTGGTAGTACGACTCTTCCGAATAGAACGCAGCATGCGGTGTGACGATGACACGGTCGAGCTTGAGTACGGGGCTGTCGGCCGGGATCGGCTCGACCTCCATGACATCGAGGCCCGCACCGCGCAGCTTCCCGGATTCGACCGCACGAACCAACGCATCGGTGTCGACGATGCCGCCGCGGGCGGTGTTGACGATGATCGAGCCGTCCTTCATCTTGTCGAAAGTTGCGTCGTCGAAGAGATGCTTCGTGGACGTATTCAGCGGGACATGAACGCTGACAATGTCGCTGGTCGCGAGAAGCTCGTCCAGGCTGACCACCGGGAAACCGTCGATCTCGGTGGTTCCCTCAGGAATAAGGACATCGCAGATCTGGGTCTTGAAGCCCAGGCCGCGAGCTTTCTCAGCGCAGGCGTGCCCGATCGCTCCGAAGCCGAGGACGCCGAAGCTCTGGTCGACGAACTGGTGGATCGGAGCGGCAACCCCGACATCCATGCTTGATTTGCGGGCTTCGGCATTCAACGTGATGAGATTGCGGACCACGGCGAGGCTCAGCGTGATCGCGTGGTCGGCGACCGATTGAGTTCCGTAATCGGGTACGTTCACCACGACGACGCCACGCTCTTCGGCAGCATCGAGATCGATCGTGTCGACACCGACGCCGTAGCGGCCAATGACCTTCAACTCGGGCAGCAGATAGTCCAAGACTTCTGCAGTGATATCGGCATACTGTACGAGTAGGCCATTCGAGCCTTTGACCCGCGGATCAAGGCCGGCATTCTTGTCGCCGTGCACGATCTGGAATTCGACACCCTCTGCCTCGGCAACACCTTGCTCGATCGCCCAGGAATCGTGGTCAAGATCGGTGATCGTAACGCGCATCTTCTGGCTTCCCTTCGTCATTGAAAAACGCTGTTTCATTATCCCATATCCTCTACTCTCCCGAGAAAATCGGTCAGGCTGGTTGCCTTGGGTGGCATTGTTGGCCTCGCTCGTCCGGCTTGCGATTGCCTGCGGTGGCGCTCGGCTGCCCGCGATAGGATCGACGCGTGACGTCATCCGAAATGACTGACGATTATCCGCACGAAGAATGTGGAGTTTTCGGGGTCTATGCTCCTGGCGAGGCAGTTTCGAAGCTCACGTACTTTGGGCTCTTCGCTCTCCAGCATCGAGGACAAGAGTCTGCTGGTATCGCGGTCTCCAATGGTAAACGCATCATGGTCTTCAAGGATATGGGCCTAGTCAGTCAGGTTTTCGACGAAGCAACGCTGAGCTCGCTGACCGGGCATCTGGCGATCGGGCACGACCGCTATTCGACCGCCGGCGACTCGGTTTGGCGTAATGCTCAGCCGACCTTCTGCCAGATCGGCAGCGGGGGGCTGGCGCTTGCGCACAACGGGAATCTGACGAATACCGATGAACTCGAAGCGCTGCTGGTTGTCGACCGCGACGAGGTCCCGCACAAAGACCGGATGGATTCGTCCAACGACACCGCACTCATCTCCGCGCTCATGTCGAGCTACCCGGTCGACCTCTCGGTTGAAGAGATCGCGCTGGACGTCTTACCGAAACTTGCCGGTGCCTTCTGCCTGGTCTTCATGACCGAGACCGCACTCTATGCTGCTCGTGACCGCAACGGAGTGCGACCGTTGGTTCTGGGGCGGCTCGAGAACGGCTGGGTGGTCGCTTCCGAGACTGCTGCACTCGACATCATCGGCGCCACCTTTGTGCGCGAAATCGAACCAGGCGAGTTCATCGCGATCGATTCGGCCGGGTTGCGGAGCCGCAATTTCGCCCAGCCAGATCGCAAGGGTTGTCTCTTTGAGTACGTCTACCTGGCACGGCCCGACACCAAGATCGCCGATCGTCCGGTGCACGCCACCCGCGTGCGAATCGGCCGCCGGCTTGCCAGCGAGTTTCCGGCGGATGCCGATATGGTCATTCCGGTACCCGAATCAGGTACTCCGGCAGCGCTGGGTTACGCGAGCGAGTCCGGAATCCCTTTCGGCTTGGGATTGGTGAAGAACTCCTATGTCGGACGGACCTTCATTCAACCATCTCAGACTATCCGTCAGCTCGGCATCAGGCTGAAGCTGAATCCCTTACGCGAAGTGATCGCCGGTAAACGGTTGGTCGTGGTGGACGATTCGATCGTGCGCGGCAACACCCAGCGTGCGTTGATCAGGATGCTGCGCGAAGCAGGCGCCACCGAAGTGCATGTGAGAATCAGTAGCCCGCCAGTGGAATGGCCGTGCTTCTACGGCATCGACTTCGCTACCCGCGCCGAGCTGATCGCGCCAGGGCTCAGCGTCGATGAAATCGCAAAGGCGATCGGAGCAGATTCACTCGGGTATGTCAGCCTGTCGGGGTTGCATGACGCGGTCGGCTTGGATGCCAGTCGGCTCTGTTCGGCTTGTTTTGACGGCCGCTACCCGATTCATATACCTCGCGAGGCCGCTGCCACGTTGGGGATCGACCAGGAGGATGCATGAGTCAGTCTGCGTACGCCCGTGCAGGGGTTGACATCGAGGCCGGAGATCGCGCTGTTGAGTTGATGAAGGAACACGTCGCGCGTGCGACTCGACCCGAAGTGATGGGTGGGCTGGGAGGGTTTGCTGGCTGCTTCGACGCCTCGGCACTGAAGGACTACCGGCGTCCGGTACTGGCGACCAGTACTGACGGGGTCGGGACCAAGGTTGCTATCGCTCAGGCGATGGGTGTGTACAACACGGTCGGCTGGGACCTGATCGGAATGCTCGTGGACGACCTTGTGGTCTGTGGCGCTGAGCCGCTTTTTGTGACGGATTACATCGCCTGCGGGCGTGTGGTGCCCGAACGGATAGCCGGGATCGTGAGTGGCATAGCTGAGGCGTGTAGAGCTGCCGGGGCCGCCTTGCTAGGGGGAGAGACCGCCGAACATCCCGGTCTGATGGGTCCTGATGATTTTGATATGGCCGGCGCAACGGTCGGCGTCGTGGAAGCCGATGAGATGCTCGGTGCCGAGCGGGTGCGTCCTGGTGATTTAGTTGTGGCGATGGCATCGTCCGGCCTGCATTCGAACGGTTACTCGCTGGTGCGCCGTGTCCTGTTGGAGGAGAGCGGACTAAGCCTGGATGCCTCGATTCCGGAACTCGGTCGCACGCTCGGCGAAGAACTACTCGAGCCAACCAGGGTTTACGCACTCGATGCGCTGGCGCTGATCCGTGGCGCAGAGGTGCATGCGATCAGCCATATCACCGGTGGCGGGCTCGCCAACAACCTGGCACGAGTCTTGCCCGATACCGTGACGGCTCGGCTCGATCGAGGATCATGGACGCCTGCGCCGATCTTCGGGCTTGTCCAGCAGCTTGGGGCGGTCAGCCAATTGGATATCGAAGCCACTCTCAACATGGGCGTGGGCATGGCTGCCGTTATTGCTTCCGAGGACGCGGACACTGCGATGCAGCTTCTGAGGCAACGGGGGGTGGACTCCTGGATCTGTGGTGAGATCGTCTCGTCGTCCGCAACCGATGAGCGGGTGGAGTTGAGCGGTCAACACCGCTGATCTCATCATGAGACCAGATCGTTATTCTTGGCGAACAGATAGGTATGACGATCAGCCGCAGGCGCGAAATCGGCTGTCGGGGTGCGATCAACGCGGTCTCGAACCGAGCTATCGAGCAACTGGTTAGTTCATGGTTCGGATCGGCTTTGGCCTCCCGGCCTTGGATTGGGTAGCCTAGGTCCCACGACAGTTTCTTATTCAACATGCCGCGACCACGGTCGCGAGGGACAAAGCGAGGGGGTCGACCCGATATGGGGCGCGGCCGTGCAAAGGCGAAGCAGACCAAGGTAGCCCGCGATCTGAAGTATCGCTCGGTGAACACAGATCTAGCTTCACTGGAGCGAGAGCTCCGTGGGGAATCCAGTTCCGTGGAGGATCTCCACGGGGAGATTCCGGAACAATACGCTGATCTTGCCGCTCGGTATAACGAGGATGACATAGTCCCGCATAATGCTGACGGTGACGAGGACTATCGCTGAGCGCAGCCTTGCTGGAGGTCCGCCGATGTGGACAGCTGATCGACTACTGTCTGGCTACCAGGCTTATACCTGGGAGATCCCGGACGCTGCGATCGCCGATGGTGAACCGGACGAGCCGTTAACCGCTACGCTGGTGCGACGCAACGAGCCGCTTCATCATCGCGCTGTTCTCTACGTCCATGGGTGGAACGACTACTTCTTTCAGACCCACCTGGCTGATTTCTGGGAGAAGCGGGGTTTCGACTTCTACGCGATAGATCTGCGCCGCTACGGACGTAATCTTCGTCCGGGGTTGTTCGCAGGGTACATCACCAGTTTGGATGACTACGCCAGTGAACTCGACGAAGCCTACCGGCTGATCGGTGAAGATGGACACAACCTGATCACATTGACGGGTCATTCCACTGGCGGGCTAATCGCCAGCCTGTGGGCGGACCAGACCGAGCGGCAGATCAACGGGCTGGTCCTCAATTCGCCATGGCTGGATATGAGTGGCTCGGATCTTTTGTTGAGGGCGATGCGTCCGCTGTTGACGAGTGCGGCCGCCCTGACGCCGACCTCGGGAATGCCGATGGGCGAATCTCCGTTCTACGCCGACAGTTGTTCGGCGACCAGCCACGGGGAGTGGGACTACGATCTGGATTTCAAGTCTGGAGATCGGTTGCTCGGTGCTGATGATGACCAGCGCGCGAAGTGATTTGGAAGCAGCCGAGTGGGACGAATCGCTCAAGTCGGTTGATATCGTGCTGAATGTCGACAAACTCGCGAACCAGGCATGGCGTTTGGGGCGCGTGGTGACGCTGGTTCGCATCGAGGGCGGCATGCATGACTTGATCTTGTCTCCGCATCCGGTGCGCGATGAGGTCTTCGCTGAGATCGCCCGTTGGCTGAAGGTCTACGTCCGCTGATCGCCCCCAAACCCACCAGAACGCACTCGTCGAAGAGGCAGCGGACGCTGAATCTCGTCGAAGTGGCGGTGCAGGCTGATTCTGGTTGGCGCTGCTGGGGCTGGCCGCGAGCCGTGTCTCCCAGCCGCTACCGGCATGCGCGCCGCCCACTCCGGCTACCGGAATGCGCGCCGCACCCCGCTCCGGCTACCGGAATGCGCGCCGGACCCCGCTCCGGCTACCGAAAAGCACAGCCACTACCGAATATTCGGTAGCTGGAGCGATTCTCGGTAGCCGGAGTGGGGGGCGTGTGACCCGAGTTCCACAACGTTAGTGACCCGGCCGTAAGGGTGCCCGACGATGAATCGCAAAAGGGGCAAACCCGGCCAACACCCGTCAGTGGTCCCTAGATGCCTGTTTGCCGACAAAACTGCGTTTGTAAAGCGATCTGGGGAGCAGTCACGGGTGTTGGGGTGCGAGCAACCCTGCTGCTTGCTGACCGCCTCGGCGCCTGCTGCCGGCCTTCTGATGAGCTGGGCTGCTACCAGCGCGATGAGCATGCTCATCAGGGTCGTCGTTGCTACGTTGTGCTGAATCGGTCGCGTCTGTGGCTTCCGCGGCGTTCGTGCCCCGCGAGGTCGAGGATCTTTTCGACGTTGGTGCAGTTAGCCCATTGGGCGCGTGTCGCATTATTGATCGCGGTGGATCCGAGCCGGTTCGATGACGCCTTCATCACATCGGCCAAGCGGGCACGACGCCGATGGTTGAGCCAGGCACCGGCCCCGTCAGCGCCCTTGACCGATCCCACCCAAAGTTCGGGGCGATTCTGGCACTGGTTCGGCGTCCGCATGCAATCTCCACGAGGGCTGCAGGTTGGGCTCTGCTGTGAGCCGAGCCGTGATGTTCCAAGATGTGGCGCTGGCCGTGCCGTTTCCGCACTATCTGGACCGCGGCCGCTCCCGACCGGATCCTTACTTTCCGCAGGAAAAGGGACTCATATGTCGGATCGAGCTCTCTGGTTAGTGCCCCAAAACGCCCCTCCCCGAACCTGTGACAAGCACAGACACTTGTACCCTCGACCGAAGTGTGGAACTCAGGTGTGACGATCGGTAGCCGGAGTGTGTGGGGCGTGACGATCGGTAGCGGATGGGTCAGCTCAATCGGTTTGGTGGACGATCCGAAGCCAGGTGATTGTCGTCTCAGCTGGGGACGTCTTCGTGCTGCGCTTGTCGCCAGTTTCGTCGAACGCCGATGTTCATCTCGTTCGCCGTTCCTCACTGTGGCCAGGGGCGGGGTCGAACCGCCGACCTTTCACTTTTCAGGCGAACGCTACTACCAACTGAGCTACCTGGCCGTGGC
>JALHFX010000035.1 GCA_022837595.1 Propionibacterium sp. | reverse complement strand
CGGGGTGTCCGAGCAGGTCCTCGAAGCCGTCGCGAACGCCCTCCAGCTGGACGACGCCGAGCGCGCTCACCTGTTCGGACTCGCACGCACGGCGTCCGCCCGCAAGCCGCCGGGGACGCCGCGGAGTCCGGTCCGGCCGGCGGTGCAGTGGCTGCTCGACTCGATGACCGGCACCGCCGCGTACGTGCGGAACAACCGCACCGACCTGCTCGCCGACAGCGGCCTGCGCCTCAACGCCTACGTCGCCGAACCCGGCACGCCCTCCGCCGAGGCGTTCAGCCTGCTGGCCAGCTGGGCGGCCTTCCCGACCCGCGCCGCCGAGCCGGCGACGAACGCCGCCACGGCCAGTCAGGACTGATGGGGAGTGCCGCGGGCACCGGGGCCATCGGCCGGGCCCCGATCAGCCCAGCAGGCCGACCCGCTGCAGCCAGGCCCGCACCTCGGGCTCGGCAGCCACGGCTTCCTCACCCCGGAAGAGGCCACCAACACGTCCGAGATCAGTCCGGGGTGGTCGGCTGCGTCGTCGATCGTCGAGATATCCGAGGACTCCTTCAGCGCGGTGGTGATGTAGGGCTCGTAGGTGACTGCGGCGTCCACCTGGCCGGCGACCAGTGCCGCACCAGCGTCGGCGGCGGGCATCGGGACGGCCTGGATGTCGTTCAGAGTCATGTCGTGTGCCTTCAAGGCAGCGTGCAACAGCAGGTCGCTGGTCGCCCCCTGCTCGTAGGCGACTTTCATGCCTTTGAGCTGGTCGACGGTGGTGATGCCGCTCCTGGCCAGCAGTGCGTCCGCGGTGGTGGAGGAATCCTCGACCATGATGATCTTCAGGTCAATGTCCTGGGCTTTCAACAGCAGCGCGGTGTGTGCGGCGATGTTGTCGACGTCGATGCGTCCGGACGCGAATGCCGCGCTCTGCTCGGAGTCCGACTTCAGCTCGATCAGTTCGAGTTCGATTCCCTGTGCCGCCAGCATGTCCTTGGCCTGGGCGACATGCCACTGTGCGTATCCGATCCAGGGCTGGATCCCCATCCGGACGGTGACCGTCTCAGCGTTCGGAGATACGGCAGATTCACCGCTGGACGCAGGGGCGGAGGAACAGCCGACGAGCACCAGAGCGGCTGCGGCTGTGGCAGTGGCGATGAGACGGGACACTGTCAGCATTGAACCTCCATGGTCGATGGGCGCCTGCCCAGGATCGCCCGGGTCTCGCTGCCGCCCCGGCCGCGTCCGGTTCGTGGGCGGGTGGGCCCGGCACCGACCCGAGCCCTGTGACCGACACCTGTGTCCGGACACCTGCGACAGGTTCGCCAGTGAGCGTGCGCACCGACGACGTCAGCGCACCGGACGACCACATCGTCCGCAGAACGCTGCCCCGCTTCGAAGCGGCTGACCGCACGAAGGACAGAATCCTGGGCCGGGTACAGCGGATGGCTGACCCCTGGTCGGGCCGCGAGCAGGCGCTGGCGTAACCGGTTGCTGGCGCTGGCGTCCTCGACGGGCAACCAGTACCACGATCAGGGTCAACAGGGCTCCACCGCCCAGCAGCACCAGGGCGCCGATCACCAATGTGGCCATCGTGCCGTCATCCCGGTCGGGTTCAGCCAGTTCTTCACCCGCAAGCAGGAGTGGCTCGACTAAGGTTCCGTCCTGCCGTTGGAGGGCGGCTGTCGGGGAGTCCGGGTCGACCTGCAGGGTGAAGATCTCACCCTTGGTCACCTCCATCGGGTAGGTGAGAACGTCGTTGCCGTGCACCCGGGTCAGGTGCGCCCAGCCTGTCTGGCTGGCTTGCAGGGTGAGTTGGTAGGCGTCGGTGCCGGTGTTCGTCCAGATCGCCCCCCAGGTCTGGTCGGCTTCCTCGTACTGCGGGAAGATGTGGACCGGGAAGTAGCCGTACAGGCTGGCGGAGGATTGGTCGAGCACCATGGTGTTCTGGTCATCTGTCCAGGTGATGCTCAGCGGGGACGACATGATGATCGTGTCGGGGTCAGGCTGGCTGAGTTTCCAACCCGGGGGCCGGTTGTCCATCGGCAACGGACCGAAGATCGTCGGGATCGTCACTCCGGCCGGTGGACCGGACGGTAGGGTCACCGCTGGTTCCACCCGCAGGCGTTGCTGGTAGAGCCAGGCTCCGATCTTGGCGCCGGTGGCGTTGTAGCAGTACTTGGGTGGGTCCTCCTCAGAATGGAAGATGTACCTGCGGGCAAGTTGTTCGATCTCGTTGGCGGCACTCGACAGCAGGGTCTGATTGGCCCGCAGTTGCAGGTTCGGGTCATCCTTCATGGTCCGGGCGATTTGCTGGGCCAGTTCGGTGATCCGGTCGTTGAGTTCGTCCCCGGTCCACTGGACCAGGGTGTAGGCACCCCAGGTGCCTCGGGCCTGCATCTCGAAGTACGCGGTTCCGAACATGTGATACCACGACCCGGTGTTCTGCCCCTCACCCAGCGGAGCAGGGTCGACCACGGGTGCCAGGTACTCGGTGATGAACCCCGGGCTGTGTTCGACCATGGTCCACTCGAAGTCGGTGTTTCCCATGCTCTGTTCCATCCGGGCCAGTGAGCGCAAGGTGTTGTGGGCGAGCAGCATCGCCTCTTTCGCGTTGCCATTGCGTTGCTTCAGGGCCAGGTAGAACACGTCACCGGGGGTCAGTTTGCGCTGCTGCTGGTTGTGGTAGGCGAAGATCGCCTCATACAGTGCCCGTTCCGTGCCGGGGCTCACTTCGGCGGCGGTAGGTACCCGGGTCGACCACTTCTGGCGGTCGGCGTCCGAGGTGAACACGAACTGGCGGTTGATGACGCTGGTCGCGCCGCCCTGATTGCCCAGCCAGGCCAGGGCGGGCATCGTCCCGCCGATGTTGTCCTGGACGTACGCGGTGCTCGACGCCTCCTGTTCGTACGTGGTGATCGCCTGATCGAACTGCTGTTGAATGTCGGCGTAGTCGTACTGGATTCCGATGCCGGTGTTCGGGTCGAGGGAATAGGCCTCGACAGCCTCAGGACATGGCGGTTTGCCAAGGTTTGCTGGGGTGGGATAGGTGGGCGGGGGCTGGACGAGCGGGTTGGGATTGAGGAAGTTGGCACTCACCCCGATCGAGTCGAACTTGCTGAACCGTTGGATCGAGATGTTGAGCGTCAGGTCGCTGTAGTACTCGGGATTGTCAACCCTCAGGCTGAAGTCCTGGCGCCACTCGGACTCGGGGGCAGCGAACTCCACCCGTTGAGCGCTGCCGGTGAGACTGATCTCCAGGTAGCCATAGGCTCCCGCGCTGCCAGTGGCGTAGCCGGTGACGGTCAGCGGGCCGCTGGCCAGCGTCCCGTCGCGGTAGATCCGTTTGGCTCCGTAGGTGATGTCGGGAATGTTCTCGAGATCCTCTGGGACGCCGAGGCTTGCCCCCGACACAGTGAAAGTGAATTGGAGACCTTCGTACGGTGAGGAGGGGAAGGTGACGGTGCCTTCCTGGGAAGAAGCCGTCGGGGCAGCGCTGAGCACGCCGACCAGGGCGAGGACGATGGCTGCGAACGTTGCACACATTCGTCGGATAAGGCTGGTCGATCGCGCACGGCGACGTTCAGCTACGGCGGACGAGCCTCCGGAACAGGCGGCCATGGCTGCTCCCATCCACATGTGGACCCTCACCTTGGTCGTGAGGAACCCGCGAGTCGTGACAACTCGGTGACGTCATTTTCGCATGGCCCTTTGACGAGCGGGCTGATGCGTCGAAAATGCGGCAAGAGGGGCATCGGGCCCGGCGTCGAAGGACAATACAAGGGTGACGAACTCCAGGTTGTGTCCCAGTTGTCACACCCCGGCTCCTGAAGGAGATCGGTTCTGCCAGCTGTGCGGGGTGATCCTGCCGGAGGGCGATGCCCGACAGACGTTTTCGTCTGCACATCCGGACTCCGTGGTGTGGACGACACCAGTTGCACCGGTTTCGCCGCAACCTTCGTGGGCTGCGCCGGGGGGGTCGTCTGCCGGGTCGGGGTTTTCGTGGGCTGCGCCGGGGGGGTCGTCCACGCCGGTTGCTCCAGGCCCTGAACGGGGGCAACGGCCACCACCCCAGCCCAGCGCGCCCAGCTTCCCGGCTACCGCCCCTCACCCGCCCGTCCCCCCGTCGTCGCCGGGACCGGAGTCAGTAATCGGCCATCTGCCTGCGGAGTACATCGTCGAGGGCGGGGGAGTGTTCGGTGGCAGCAAGCGCACCCAGGTGAACCTTGTCATCACCAGTACGCGACTGTTGTGCCTGGCCGAGACTGAGCAGACCAACACCACCTGGCTTGCCGAGACCGAACGGCTGGAGGAGGACGCCAGCCGCACCGGTGTGCCGTGGCGGACGTTGATGGACTACTACCCGTGGGCGGGTCCGCTGTGGGCCAGTTTCTTCCGGACGCCCCCCGAGGTGCTGCTGGCCGAGAGTCGGTCGAACTGGGCAGTGCCGTGGGGGGCCGTCGTCGAGGCCACAGTGACGCTGGATCCCGAACTGGATCGACTCGACCTGCTGATGGACAACCGTCAGGTGCTCAGATTCGCGCTGTTCAATCTCGTGGGTGTGGTCGCTGCCCGACTGCTCGGACAGGTCCTGGGTGCGAACCGCGTCAGGCTGGTGCCCGAACCCTCTCATTGAGCATGACGGTCGAGCAGGCCATTGGCCGAACCTACGGCGCACCCGTCGCCGATGCCTGACACGTAGGCAGCGGAAGGGGGGGGCTCGCTCGTCCCGACTCTGACCCCGGCGCCCGTAGACTAATCCGTCTACACCGACTGTGATGGTGACATGTCCGAGACGACCACGATCCGAATCAGTCGGGACACGCATGCAAGGGTGACTCGGCTGGCAGCCGAGCGCCACGAGACGGTCGACCAAACCGTCAGCAAAGCGATCCGAGCGCTGAGGCAAGATGCCATGGCGCGTGACCTCGCGACTTAGTACCGGTGGACAACGACGGGCACCAACGGGGCCCGGCGCTTCCCTGCCCTCATACCGCCTGACAGGCGGCTGCCCGCGAGCATGATGTGACGCCCGAACCGTGATGGGTGCCTTGGTGTACTTCCACGAAGGAGGGGAGGTTGTCGCTCGACTGATTGCCCCGTCGTCAGGTGGCTTGCACCCATCCCACGGTCAGGCCCGGCTGAAGGTAGCGGTGAACCCGTCGGGTTGGCGGGCGATCTCCGGCATGCCGTCGGGAAGGACGCCGAGGCGGACGATGCCGTTCCAGTAGCCGACGTCGCCGTAGTAGAGGACGAGGTCGCCGGTGGGCGCGTAGTAGCCGATGTCGTTGACCTCCGGGTCCGCACCGCCCGGGACGCCCCGGGTGCTCAGCGGACGGGGCAGGGTGGCGATCTTCTCGACGCGGTTGTAGTCGGCGAAGGTGAGGGTGAGCGGCAGTTGGGCCGCCAGGTCGCGCGCGGTGGGGTTGTCGGCCAGCGTGGCCGGGTAGGCGCGGCCGCCGATCGTGAGCGTGATGGCCACGGTGCCGCCGCCGCCCCCAGCCGCGGAACTGGCACTGGTAGTGGGCTGGGTTGAAGCGCCGCCCTCTCCCGCGGCGGGCCCTGGGGAGGCCGGCCCGGCCGCGCACGCGGCCACGCTCATGGTGCTGACGAGGGCGAACAGCCAGAGGCCCCGGCGGACGTGGCGGGGTGGGCGCATGCGATCCTCCTGAAGTCAGAAGCCAGGGCGGTAGACAGCCCGCCGCCCCGGCCAGGGTGAAGGGTCGGACGCCGCGGCGTCCGACCGGTCGGTCACGGCTGGAGCAGGACCTTGATCGCGCGGCGCTCGTCCATTGCCCGGTAGCCGTCGGCCGCCTGGTCGAGGGGCAGGGTGAGGTCGAACACCTTGCCGGGGTCGATCTGCCGCGTCCAGATCAGGTCGATGAGCTCGGGCAGGAACCGGCGGACCGGGGCGGGCCCGCCGTGGAGGTGCACCCCGGAGAAGAACAGCTCATCCCCCGGCAGGGACACGTCGTGGGACACGCCGACGTAACCGACGTGCCCGCCCGCGCGGGTGGCGCGGATGGCCTGCATCATCGACTCCTGGGTGCCGACGGCCTCGATGGTCGAGTGGGCGCCGAGCCCGCCGGTGAGCTCCTTGACCCGCGCCACGCCCTCGTCACGGCGCTCGGTGACGATGTCGGTGGCGCCGAACTCCCGCGCCAACGCCTGACGGTCGGCGTGGCGGCTCATCGCGATGATCCGCTCCGCGCCCAGCTGCTTCGCGGCCAGCACGCCCAACAGCCCCACCGCGCCGTCCCCGACCACGGCGACGGTCTTCCCGGGCCCGACCTCCGCGGCGACGGCCGCAAACCAGCCGGTGCCGAGCACGTCGGAGGCGGCCAGCAGCGAGGGGACCAGGTCGGCGTCCGGCATGCCCGGCGTGGCCACCAGCGTGCCGTCGGCCAGGGGCACCCGCAGGTACTCGGACTGCGCCCCTGTAGCGGCGCCGGGCTGGCGCTGGACGCAGTGGGTCTGGTAGCCGGACCGGCAGATCTCGCACGTGTTGTCGGAGGCGAAGAACGACCCGACCACAAAGTCGCCCACCGTGACGTTCTTCACGTCGGCGCCGACGGCCTCCACGATCCCGACGTACTCGTGTCCCATCGGGGTGGGTTCGGTGGTGGCGTCCGCGCCGCGGTAGGGCCACAGGTCCGACCCGCAGATACAGGACGCCACCACCTTCAGGATCGCGTCCGTCGGCGCCACCACCTGGGGCACCTCACGCTCCTCGACCCGCACATCACCGGGCCCGTACATCACCACTCCGCGCATGCGCAGTCTCCTCGATCGATCAAATCGGGCTCACGCCCTGTGTCACGACCAGCATCGCGCGGACGCGGACCCTGGAGAAGTCGCCCCTGTGAGGTGTATCGACAGGGCACCCCACGCCCACGGCGTCCGAACTACCGTGCGACCGCGCCGCCAACAGCGCTCTCTACATCGTCACACTGGTCCGAATGCGGCGCCACCAGCCCACCATCGACTACGTCCAACGCCGCACCGCCGAAGGACTCAGCAAACGAGAGATCATCCGATGTCTCAAGCGCTACATCGCCCGAGAGATCTACGCCAACCTGCCCCAGCAACAACTCCAAGCCCTGCCCGAGCACCAGCCAGTTTCGGCCGCTTGACAAACATAGGAGCATCGAACGGTTCAACCGGATCATGCTCGAGGAATGGGCCTACGCCCAGCCCTACACCTCAGAAACCCAGCGAGTCCAAGCGTTCGACCAATGGCTGCACCACTACAATCACCACCGAGGCCACACCGCACTCCAGGGACAACCCCCAGCCGCGCGCGTACCCAACCTATCCGGGGCTTACATTTAGCGGTACGAACCGAAACCTCTCACCGATGACCCCCTTTACCAAGGACGCCACGCCGATCCCCGAAACCCCACGGGACTGTCCGATTAACGGTGTAAGTGGCGGTTTCTAGGACAGTCCCAACCCCACCACTCCTAGGGACACTTACGCACGTGTGTTGCTGGTGTGTTGCGTGAGGAGGGACCCTGGGGGCGTGGAATAGTGACGCCCCGGATCTTTGGCCGATGGTTATTCACCCCCTCTTTCACCCTCTGCCCCATCGGAGTGAAGACGCCGAGTCCGCCCGGAGATGCGTACGCCGTCGGGCGGACAGAAGGGGAGCATGCGGCCGAACAGGCAGAACGACTCCGTAGAAGCCTTGCCTACGGCGGCTGAGACGTGCAGTTAGCTAGCGCGACTCCGCCTGGGGAGCCGGACGGTTGACGAAGAACCCTGCACCCTCAAGCCTCCGTACCGCATCTGCCCTCGAAGTCACCCCCAGCTTGTTGTAGAGGGACCGCGTCTGACTCTTGACGGTGTTGATGGACACTCGAAGCTGGTCCG
The DNA here is from genome assembly GCA_022837595.1 of Propionibacterium sp. GTDB lineage: Bacteria > Actinomycetota > Actinomycetes > Propionibacteriales > Propionibacteriaceae > Brooklawnia. The sequence goes on along the minus strand of JALHFX010000035.1, from coordinate 19,834 downwards.
AGATCTCCACCAAGGTCAGGGTCTGGGCCAACCAATCTGCCAGGACTGCCTCACGGCCAGTCAGTCGCGGGATCGTGAACCCGAGCGGGGGAGGCTCTGTGTACGTTCCATCCGGGTCGATACGGTCGGTCACGACAGCTGCAGCGGATGCGGGCGCGTTTGCGACGAAGCGCGTGTACAGGGCACGCAAGCCGTCCAGTTCCAGCCCGACCGGCGGACGCACCAGCCCCAGCTCCGCTGCCAGAGGCGCCAGGTCGCGCAGCACTTCCTGCGCGATTCCGGGCTTGTGGACGACGCCGGCCGCCGCCATTGCCGCCTTGACCTCCGGATCGTCGAAGATGTTGGTCACGCAGGCAACCTATCGACGGCCCACGCTCGCTCGGAGTGGGGCAACGGGGCGGACCCCCGCCCCCACCTGTACCCGTGTGCCAACCTCAGCACCGAGCCCGACTACGCCGCCGGCGGGTTCTGGTCACAGCAGCTGGGCGAGGCGGCGGCCCTTGTTGCACTCGCCCATGGATGCATGAGCGCGGGTCTTCGCGGTTCCCGTCAGAGTGCTGGACTCCTCTGAGCGCGGTAGCCGCGCCCGGGTCCGTGTCCGCACAGACAGTCAGGGGTCTGGTGTTCTGGGCAGTCGCAGTCGGGGCGTCGACAGCCGCCCGGTCGTGGAATGTGCCCCCACCGTTCATGCGCGGCCTGCCGGCTCATGCCGGTGGCGGCCCCGATCTGCATCCAGGTGGCCCCGGCCGCACGCGCCTCTGCGACCGCCTGGTCCAGCCGCAACTCACTGCGCCGGACGCTCGCCGCTGCCCGAGCCGTGGCATTGAGTACGACGTCGATCTCCACGAACCTGCCTCCTGTCACCCCCATGTTAGGCGCCGCGGCGCGGTGGCACTCTTCAGACCGGCGGTGCGCTGTCACCGCGCCTCTTGCTGAACACAGGGACCTCGCCAGATCGATGACCTCTCCCGAAGGACTTGATGCGCTTCTGGCAGGGAGGGGCCGAGCTTCACGGATTCGCCTGTTCGGAGAGCAGCTGCCGGCCTGTGATCGGCGGTCCCGCACGTACAGCCGGCGGCCCTGTCTGTCAGGAATGCATGACATTGACCATATACCCCCACCGGTATATATTCCTCTGAATGAGCAACGCACATCCCGCTACGGGAAGACCCCTCGCCCCCTCGAAGCCGCTGCCACCCGTCCTGGCGTGGCTGGGTGGCCTCGGCAAGCGACTCGTGTACCTGATCCCCGCAGCCATGCTGTTGGGGCTCATCGCCGGGGCACTCACGGACCTGAGCGCCCTGTCCAGCCTGGTGTTGCCGATGACGATGCTGATGGTCTACCCCATGCTTATCGGCTTCAAACCTCGCGACGCCTTCACGCTGGCCGACCGCAGGCCGGTGGGGCTGGCAATGGTGCTCAACTTCGTGGTGTTGCCACTGGTGGCATTCGGGCTGGCATGGATCTTCTTCCGCGACAGCCCGAGCTTGTTCGCCGGCATGATCCTGGCAGGGCTCTTCCCCACCAGCGGCATGACGATCTCGTGGACCGGTTTCGCCCAAGGCAATGTGCGCGCGGCGGTCACGATGACAGTGATCGGACTGCTGCTGGCTTCGCTCCTTGCCCCGTTCTACCTATGGGTGCTCGCCGGCGCGGTGGTCCCCGTGGACGTGGTCGGCGTCCTGCTCACGATCCTCATGGTCGTGGGGCTTCCCATGCTCGCCGGCACTGTGACCCGCGTCGCCCTCGTGCGCACGAAGGGCCAGGCCGCGCTCAGGCGCCTCCAGCCGGCGTTCCAGGGGCTCTCAACCCTCGGCGTCCTCGCCATCGTGTTCGTCGCCATCGGCCTCAAGGCGCGGATGATCCTGGCCCAGCCGATGCTGCTGGCCTGGGTTCTGGTCCCGGTTGTCCTCTTCTACGCGATCAACTACCTGGTGGCCATCGGCCTTGGGGGCGCACTCGAGCGCAGCGAGGGCGTCGCGGTCGTCTACGGCACCGTCATGCGGAACCTGTCCATCGCGCTGGGGCTCGCGGTGGCGAGCTTCGGGCCCGAGGCCGCCTTGGTGCTCGCGGCCGCCTTCATCGTGCAGGTTCAGTCGGCGGCCTGGTCGGTGCGATTCATGGATGCCGCATTCCCTCGCAGGCAGGCCGAGCCTGACTATCAGCCGGGTCCGGGGGTCCCGTCACCCCCCAGTCGCGTTCAGCAAGAGTGTCTGGAGTGACACGGGGAGGGCTTGGAAGGTCCTGCCTGACTGCCGCTTCGAACCGTTCACCGGACGCGCTGCGGGCGCTCCTTCTGACGTAGAGTCCGAGCAGAGGCGTCGCTGAAAGGCCGAACGATCCACGAGCGGGAGCGGAGGATTTGATGGACCGCATCATCGAGGAGCGCCAGGTTTCGCATCACCAGGTTGCGATCATCGAGGAACTGATGGACGAGGGCGTCGGCTATGCGCTCATGGTCGACGGAGTGCGGATCGCGGAGAACGAGCCACTCGACAACCGCCCAACCAATGACGAGATCCTGGACATCCTGAGCACCCACGGCTTCCTCTGACCAGACCCGCACGCAGGCGAGCAGAACCACCTGAAACCTGAATCGGCTCCTTCACTGGGTGGCCGAACTGGATGGTGCTGCGCCGCCTGGCGTGGCGGGCCACCGCTCGTGGTAGTGCCCCGCCCTCAGCCGGTGCTGTTCGTACAGATGGCGTCGCGCTCGGGAGGAGAGCCGATCCCCGAAGACGATGCCCGACAGGTGGTCGGTTTCGTGCTGCAGGCAACGCGCCAGCAGGCCCGTGCCGATCACGGTGACCGGCTGCCCGAACGGGTCGACCCCCGAGCAGACAACGTGGTCAGGCCGGCCCAGCACCTGGAAGGCGCCGGGCAGCGACAGGCACCCCTCAGCGGCCACGTCAAGGCGCCGATCCTTGCCCACGGGGAGGTGCAGCGTAGGATTGCACACAGCCCCCTCGTGGTACTCATCGTTCTCGTCGGGGCAACGGTGGACGAACACGGCGAGGTCCACTCCCACCTGAGTGGCCGCCAGCCCTACTCCCCTGGACGCCTTCATGGTGGCGAACATGTCGCGCACCAAGGTGTGCAGTTCCTCGTCGAAGGCGGCCACCGCCCGCGTGCTCGCGTGCATGACAGGGCTGCCCCACCTGGTCATGGGCAGGACCCTGCCGCCGTCCATCAAGTTCTCGATGCGCATCGCTGCCTTCGTGCCTCTTAGTCTCTCGTTCAGCGGTCAGTCTCGGCGGGAGGTGTCCAGCACCCCGGTAGTCTTGACAGAAGGAGTACGTGGGGGGAACTCGTCCCGCCGGGGGTCAGCCGAAAGGTTGCAGGGACGTGACTGCGCCACGGGCATCGCCCGCGACGCCCTGCAGGACGCGCACTCCGAGCTTGGTGAGCATGTTCTCCATGGACTCACCCATGTGGCGGGCGACGACCGTGGTAATCGCGTTGTCCTTGACGAACCGGGCGACGCGGGCGTGGTGGCTGCCCTCGGTGCCCTGATCGTGGGAAATGTCCCAGCGGACGGCCTCGGTGCGCCACGAAGTGATGGTCCCGTCCTCCACGGTCGCGAGCGCTACGGTGTGCGCCTTGCCCCAACTCTTGCCGACCTGCTCGTCATCGGCGACCGGGATGCAGACGTTCACTGTGCTCATATCTCTCCTTCGGGTGGTGGGTGGCCCACTGCGTGGGTGAACAATGCGAGCCGAGTCCTGGGCAAGGACCGGTACCGCGCGTCAGACGTGCGAGGGAGCGCCATGGTGGTGCTTCACGCTGTCGGCGCAGGGAGATGCCCCTGCCAGCGCGCCCGCCAGGTAGTCCGTCACGGCCTGGCGGACGGTCCCGGACGCGCCGGTCACCGCCGTGATGTCATGGGCGTCGAAGATGTGGATCGCGCGGATCCCCATGCCACCGCTCAGGATCACGTTCGCGCCGTGCGCGCGGATGAAGGCGGGCACCTCGCCAGGCCGATGCCCCGCCAAGAACGGATTGGCCAGGACCTCGGTGGCAGCTATGGTGCCGTCGGCGATCTCGGCCAGCACGAAATAGGAGGTCTGGCCGAAGTGCCCAGCCACCTGAGCGTCCAAGCCGACCCCGGTCTCGGCGGTGATGGCGACCTTCATGCTTCTCCTTGTCAGTGTGACGAGCCTACGAACGCGCGGCGAACCCCGCCTGCCGCACTCATCTTACGTCAAGATATCCTGACAGCATGCCCCCGCGCCACAGTGAGGATGAAGGCGGGCCCGCCCGACGGAGCAGTCCTGCCATTCGTCAGGAAGAGATGACAGAAGGAATGGACGGCGGCGCGGCCCGGGGGGTACTCGGGCCAGCATCCCCAGCGCTGGCACTGTCAGACAATCTTGACGTACGCTCGTCAAGAAGTGTTGACAGAAGGGTGGATTGTGTACGGCGTTGGAGATCTCCGATGAGCCTGGACTTCGTAGCCATCGATTTCGAGACGGCGAACCGGCGGCATGGGTCCCCCTGCCAGGTGGGGATGGCACTCGTCCATGACGGTCGGATCCAGGACACCTGGGGGTCTTTGATGCGACCCCCGTACGGATACGGCTGGTTCGACCCGAACTGCACGGAGGTTCACGGCATCGTCGAGCGGGATCTGGAGGGCCAGCCCGGTTTCGAAGACCTCTGGCCCGCGATCGAGAAGCGCCTCACCGGACACCCCGTCATGGCCCACAACGCCGCTTTCGACATCGCGGTGATCCGCGAGTCGACCAGCCATTGCGGCTTTGAATGGCCGACTCTTGACTTCGGCTGCTCGCTACTCCTGGCGCGACGCCACTACGACCTTCCCGAACACACCCTCGATGCCGTGGCCGCCGCGGCGGGAATCCCGCTGGACTGTCACCACGACGCCGTCCACGACGCGGTCGCCTGCGCGCTGATCACCGTGGACATGGTCCGGCGGGTCTCCGCCACGAGCCTGGACGACCTGCTCCAGATCAGCGGCATCGCCTGGGGTCGAATGGCCCCAGACCACCACGAACCCTGCCACCCGACGAGAGCGGCGGCCGAGCCCGACAGGCAACGCGCCCCGACGCTCTTCTGAAAGCCGCTGCCCAGCCCAGACCAAGGACGACGGATCCGACCCACCTCGTGAGGAGAAGAATGCAGCTGTTCCTCGACTGCCTCCCCTGCCTACTCTGGCAGGTGCTCGAAGCGGCCCGGATGGGTTCCCCTGACGAAGCCACCCAGGGACGCATCATGGACGAGGCCATGGTCACGCTCACGCGGCACCGACACTACGGCTCAGCGCCGGCGATGGCCCAGGCGATGCACGACATCGTCAAACGACACACCGGCCTGGCGGACCCGTACCGCGACATCAAGGACCGTGACATGGAGGCGGCGCTACGGCTCGAGCCCTATCTCACGCGGTTCGCCGAAGCCGGTCCGGACATCCTCCAGTCGGCCCTCAAGGTGGCGGCCACGGGCAACGTCATGGATTCGGCGTTGTACAACGACCTTGACATCGAGGCCTGCATCGCGGCGGAGTTGGCGAAGCCGTTCGCGTGCAGCGACCTGGTCGCCTTCTCCCGCGAACTGGAGGCGGCCGGCACGGTGCTGATCATCGGGGACAACGCGGGAGAGGCAGTCTTCGACAAGCTGCTCGCCCGCGTGCTGGCCCGGGAGCACGATGTCTTTTTCGCGGTTCGGGAACGGCCCATCATCAACGACGTCACCGCCGAGGACGCGCTCCTCGTCGGAATCGATGCACACGCGTGCGTCGTGTCCACCGGATGCGCTGCCCCGGGAGCGATCCTGGACGCGTGCAGCGACGGCTTTCGAGCCCAGTTCGACCGGGCCGACCTGGTCATCAGCAAGGGGCAGGGAAACTTCGAGGCACTGTCGGAGGCCCCGCGGCCGCTGTACTTCCTGCTCAAGGCGAAGTGCCCCAAGATCGCCCATGCACTCGACGTCTCGGTCGGCGACTACGTCTTCAAGGCCTCGGGGTGAGCGCTGACTCGTTCCGAGTTCCCTTGACCATGGGCGTCCACCAGGGCTTCGGCGTACCGTCGAAGGAGGAGAAGAAGACAACCCGAGCAGAGCAGTGGTGAGTTTGCCAACCCGCCTTCAACGTCAGGAGCACACATGTCACAGCCCATCGTCGTCGGAGTGGACGGATCCGGACGCAGCCTTCGGGCACTCCTCTGGGCCGCGCACCATGCTGCTGCCCACCAGTGCCCGCTCCGGCTGATCTACGTGCTGCCCCGTTGGGACGGGGACTTCCCCTTCTTTCCACCCGGCCACTTCGAAGAGGTCGAGGGGTACGGCCGAGCTGCCCTCGTCGAGGCCGTGGCCGTGGTCCGCGCAGCGCACCCTGACATAGCTGTGACCACGGACATGCCGATGGGGACACCCGCCGCCGTCCTGCGCACCGAGGCCGAGAACGCCCGAAGCATTGTGGTGGGTGCCGAGGGTGCGGATGCCGGCAACCTCATCCTCGGGTCCACTGTCGTCCAACTCGTGGGACATGCGGCCTGCCCGGTCGTCGTCGTAGGCCATACCTCGGCCGGGCACGGTCGGGTGGTGGTGGGCACCGCACTCCCGGGCGGCCCTCGACTACGGGTTCCGGCAGGCCGCGATCCGCGGCGACCGACTCAGCGTGATCTCCGCCCTCGGGTTGCCCCAGGGTTGGCCCCGTCACCTGCTCCGCCCTGTGCCGCCGGACGACGAGAGGGTGGCCGAACGGAGGGCGGAGATCGAGACGGCATTGGAGGGGCTGCGAGGCACGTACCCGGACGTGACCGTCGAGATCGAGGTCCACCACATCGACCCGGTGCCCACGCTGGTCGACGCTTCGCACAGGGCCGATCTCCTGGTGCTGGGCTCCCGCGGCCATGGCGGCTTCCACGGGCTGGCTGTTGGTTCGGTCACCCATCGCCTCCTTCGTCTCGCCGGGTGCCCGGTGGCCGTCGTCAACGCGCCCGCCACGTAGGGGGAGGCCCTCGCGGCCCCGCCGCCCGACCTGACCGAGAAAGACGGTCAGCGCCGGTCGGATTCCGCCGCAGAACAGTCCGGGCACAGCCCGAACACCTCCAAGGTGTGGGTGATGTCGGTGTACCCGTATCGCTGGGCCGACTCCTCAGCCCATCGCTCGACCGCCGGACCGGTGATCTCGATCGCATGCCCGCACGAGCGGCACACGAGGTGATGGTGGTGCTGTCGGGAGCACCACAGGTACACCGCCTCGCCGCCCTCCCGGTTCAGGGTATCCACGTCACCGGTCTCGACCATGAGCGCGAGGTTGCGGTAGACCGTGGCAAGCCCGATGCTCTCGCCACTGCGGCGCAGGGCTGCATGGATCTCCTGAGCACTACGGAAGTCGTGCAGCCGCGAAAGTAACTGCGCGACAGCTTGGCGCTGCCGGGTCGCCCGTGGCGCGCGATCGCCCTGCCCGGTCGGCACGGCTAGCCGATCGGAGGGCTCTGACGATCCGGTTGCCCGCCATCGCCGACCATGATTAGAATGATTCTCATTACCACGTAATCATAGCAAGGGAGACGGGACGTGTCGTGGACGTGGAGCGGAATCGTCGATAGGGTCCCCACCGGGCGCGGGGCGCGGGCGGCAGCGGGTGGCATCGCTCTCGCGCTCGTGGTGGCCGGCTGCGCCGGGGTGGATCCTTCAGCGACCGGGTCACCGGGAGATCTGGTCACGGTCGTGGCCTCCACCACCATCCTGGGAAGCGTAGCTGGCCAGGTGGCTGCCTGCGGTGGCGGTGAGGTGACCACGCTGATGCCGGTCGGCGCCGACCCTCACGACTACTCGCCTTCATCGGCCGACGTGGCGGCCATGGTCGAGTCCGACCTCGTGATCGTCAACGGCCTTGGCCTGGAGGAGGGGCTCACCTCCGCACTGGCGACGGCACGCGAGGACGGCGCCACGGTTCTGGAGGTGGGCCCAGCCTTGGACCCGCAGCCCTTCGGCGGCTCGTCCGATTCCCTTGACCCCCACGTGTGGATGGACGTCTCCCGGATGGCGAGGGCCGCGACCCTGATCGGTGACGAGCTCGTCGAAGTGACCGGTGACGCCGCCTTCGGCGACTGTGGGAGAAGGACCGCGGAAGCGCTGAGCGAGACCGACGAAGAAGTGCGAGCCGTGCTCGAAGGCGTCCCGGCCGACTCCCGCACCCTGGTCACCGACCATGACGCCTTCGGCTACTTCTCTCGCGCCTATGACTACACGGTCGCTGGGGTCGTCATCCCCGGGGGCTCGACTCTGGCCCAGCCGAGCTCGTCCGAACTGGCCGCGCTGGCGGAGACGGTCCGGACCGCCGGGGTCAAGGCCATCTTCGCCAACACCGCGAACCCGACCGCACTGATCGAAGCCCTGGCGCGGGAGAGCGGGCAGCAGGTCGCCGTGGTCGAGTTGTACGTGGGCAGTCTCGGTCCGGCCGGTTCCGGCGCCGATACCTACCAGGGGATGATGCTGACCAATGCGAAGCTCATCGCCGACGCGCTCGTCGGCTAGGTTGGCCCCGTGACGCTGCTGGACTGGTTCGTCGAACCCTTCATGCTGGGTTTCCAGCAGCGGGCTCTCCTGGGGGGCGTCCTCGCTGGGCTCATGTGTACCGTGGTCGGGACCTGGCTCGTCCTGCGCGGCATGAGCTTCTTCGGCGACGCCTTCGTGCACGGCGTCGTCCCCGGGATCGCCGCCGCCGTGGTCCTCGACATCAACCCGGCGTTGGGCGCTGCGGTGGCCGCGGCGGTCATGGTGGCCGGGATCGAGATCGTCAGCCGACAGACCCGACTCACCGAGGACACCGCCATCGGGCTGCTGTTCGTGGGCATGCTCGCCCTTGGCGTGGTGATCATCTCCAGCGTGGACTCCTACACAGGCAGCCTCACCACGATCCTCTTCGGCGACGCCTTGGGCGTGACCCAGCAGGACCTGGTCCAGCAGACGATCCTGGCAGGCGTGGTCATCACAGTCTCCATCGCGATGTACCGACCCTTCCTGGCGCTCTCCTTCAACCGACAGAAGGCAGAACTGCTCGGGATGCGTCCCGGCCGGACCCACGCGGTGCTGTTGGTGCTCATCGCCGCCGCGGTCATCGGCAGCTTCCAGTCCGTCGGCACCTTGCTGGTCTTCGGGCTGCTGGTCGGCCCGCCCGCCACCGCGGCGCTCGTCGTGCGGACCGTTCCGCGAATGATGGCGGTCGCCGCCGCCCTTTCCGTCGCTTCGGTGTGGCTCGGGCTCCTGCTCAGCTACCACCTCGGCACCGCGGGGTCCGCCACCATGGCGCTGATCCCGATCGCGGCGTTCTTCCTCACCCTGGCCTGGACCACCGTGCGAGCCCGTTGGACGCCGCACCCGGAGCCGGGCGCGACCGCACCGGCGCGGCGGGGTCCGGCGGCCGCGCACGAGGCACTCGGATCGCCCCCTGGCCACGGTCGGATGGCCGACGGGGCCGCGCGTCTTCTGGCCGAGGCGAGCGATGTGGTGCTGAGGTACGGCAGCCATACCGCCCTGGCGAAGTCCAGCTTCACCATTCCGCTCGACGGGGTCACCGCGGTCATCGGACCCAACGGTTCAGGCAAGTCGACTCTGTTGCACGCCGTGGCGGGTCTGGTCCCACCATCCGAAGGACGACTGCAGGTCCTGGGACGCGATCCGGAGCAGGCCCGCAGCGAAATCAGCTACGTGTTGCAGTCCACGGTCGTGCCCGCCTCCACCCCGATCACGGTTCGAGAGGCCGTCGGAATGGGCCGATATCCGAGCGTGGGCTTCTTCCGCAGATTCACCGGAGTCGATCGTGCGCGGGTCACCGATGCGATGCGCCGCATGGAGATCGACGATCTGGCCGGACGGCACCTTCACGAACTGTCAGGCGGGCAGCGCCAGCGCGTCTACGTGGCGCAGGGGCTCGCCCAGGACCACCACGTGATGCTGCTGGACGAACCCCTCACCGGTCTGGACATCGTCTCCGCACGAACGATCGATCGGCTCATCCACGGAGAGGGCAGCGAGGGGAGAACCGTAGTCCTGACCACCCACGACCTGGACGAGGCACGCGCCGCCGACCACGTCATCCTGGTCAGCGGACGCGTGGTGTCGAGCGGCCCCCCCGAGTCCGTCTGCAACCGGCACAACGTCGAGGTGGCCTTCGGCCTGGGCGGGCTGCACGGCTGGGAAGGCTTCCTGGACGACCCTGCACACGACCCGCACCACGAGGGCTCGGGCGCCGCGGGTCACTAGTGGGCAAATCCGTGAGCGACACAGTCGGGCCAGTGGCAGAGACGCAACGGAGAGACCTGCCTCCGCTTGCCCGGCCGGTCTACTCGCGGGTCTCGCCGTCGAGTCACCGTGCCAGCCCTCGTCCCGCCCTCGCAGAAGGCTATCCGCACCGGCTCGAGGCTGGCGGTGATGGCCTTCTTGAACGCGGCCGACGGGTCGATCGCCACGACGGCGATTCGGTCCCGCCACGCCTGGCTGCGGGCGTTCAGCCAGCCCTCGACGGCGGCGCTGTTGCGGCCATCGACGACCCCGAGCACCTGCCCGGAGGCTGTGTTGACCAGGGTCGTCATCCACGGCTCCACCCGCCGCCACGCGCTGGTGTCGGGGTCGCGGAACCAGCGCACCCGGCGGTAGCGGTGCTCGTCGATACCGAGGTGTCTCACGTGCAGGTCATCGACGTCAGGCAGGACGACCACAGCGGCGTTCACCGTCTTCTGGGCGGTCCACCACGCGCCCCCGAACCCGGCGGCGACACCGGCGACGGGCCGGCCGTGGTCGATGACCGCCTCCAACAGGCCCCGCCGCAGCCGGCTCGTGCAACGGGCCCGCAACGGCACCTCGCTCGTGGTCTGGGTGAACGTCCGGCGCGGGCACGCCCGCTCGGCGCACACCAGCCGGGGCTTGACCACGACCACCTCGACACCGCCCGCGTGGGGCAAGTCCTTGACTCGTTGCCGACACCACGCGTGCACCCGCTCCGACACCACCCCGCAGTCGGGGCAGCCCTCGCCGAGGGTGTCGGCCTGCACGATCACCCGACGACCACCCAGGGGGAGGTCGATCACGTCGATCACGTGGTAGTCAGGCAGGTTGAAGATCACGCTCGCAGCGTCACGCTGGGAGCACGTAGGCTCGATCACAGCTCGTGGTCCTTGTCTGGTTGGATGCTTCGCAACACCCATCCCAGCGCAAAGCCACGAGCCCTTGCGCAAACGACCCACCACGGTCAACTACGAGTAGCCCGAATGAGGGGCAGAGGTCCCGTGCGCTGGCACGAGTTTCCGACCATCGGGCCTAGCCAGAAGCGGTTTGAGCGTACGGTCTCCGTGGGGCAGATGTGGGGCACGAGTGGCCCCAAGGGGGCCTCAACCGACCCGAGACAGCCCAACACCCCGGGAGAAACCCTTAGTCACACCGATTCGGGGATCATCAGCTCGAATCCGCGAGAGGATTTACACCTCCGCCTTTCGCTATTGCTCCGCGAGTAAATACCCTAGCCAGGAGCACCTTTGGTGCGCGAGAGAGGAGTTGAACCTTCGCGCGCGCATGATTGAAACCCATTCTGACAAGGGCGGGAACGTTTCGGGTGAGGGATTGACGTTCCACTGCCAGACCAATTCAAGCCGCCCCTCTCGACGGAGTCAATGGCTGGTTCGCCCCCCGAATGCCGCCTACGCGGTCGACGTCGGCGTCTCTGTCTCGAAGGCCTGACGACGGGGGTGAGCACCAAGGAGCTCGGAATCGTATGTGGTTGTGCGGGAGAATACGGCGACACGGTGGGAGGCAGGTGACCGATTGACTTCAGTACAACTCGGGTCGACGTGGACGTGAGAAGGTTCGTCGGCGCTCGTGAGCGCCCGCCTGGTCGAGTTTCCGTGATACTCCCAGCTGGGTCACCACCAGTCTCACTCGTCACCCTGGAGTTGCTTGTGGGGCTCGGCAGGATCGATCCTTAGGTGGGGTGAACGCATTCGTGGGTTGGGCTCCATCGGGGTACAACTTTGCAGGCGACAGGCTGATCTTGAAAAGTATCTGTAGAAGGATACACTTCAAGTATGAATGTGCTGGACGCGCTCGTTGAGCTGGCTGAGCTGTCGGCGTCGCAGTGGGGGCTGCTCACGACGGCGCAGGCTGCTGCCCGTGGCGTGTCCAGGGTGCAGCTGGCCCGCCTGGCGGACGCGGGTGGGCTGGTACGTATCGCGCACGGCGTCTATCGGGATGCCGGTGCTCCTAGTGACGAGTTCGAGGACCTGCGCGCCGCATGGCTGAGCACCGAACCGTCGCGGCTGGCCGAGGACCGCCTCGGTGACCAAGCCGCCGGCGTGGTTGTCTCCGGGGGCTCCGCGGCGTGGCTGCACCGGGTGGGGGATCTGCGCGCGGATCGGCATGAGTTCACGGTCCCGGTTCGTCGACAGAGTCAACGGCCGCAAATTCGGTACCGGCAGCGCCAACTCGATGGCATCGATGTGACCGTTGTGGGTGGACTGCCGGTGACAACGCTGGAGCGCACTATCGCCGACCTGGTCGAGGAGCGTGTCGATCTCAGTCTGGTGGCGGACGTGCTGGCTGATGCGGTGAGGGTGACCCGGATGGACTTCGAACGGCTCGAGGATCTGCTCGGGCCGCTTGCCGAGCGTAATGGCTTTCGCAGGGGTGACGGTCAGGGGCTTTTCGCACGGCTCGCTGAACTCGCCGGGCTGGACCCGGTCTCGCTGGCTCGCGAGATCGCATCGTCCGGTCGGCTCGGCGAACTCGTGGCCGCTGAGTATCTGAGGCGAGCTGATCTGTCCAAGGAAGCCCTCGACCAGATCACCAGCCGGCATGTCCAGCAGTTTGAGCCGGTGGTGGGGTCTGTGGGGCAACTCGGCGGGGGCCGGGCGGTGTCCCTCGTCGCGCCTGCGGGCCCTACAGTCCGGATGGTCGAACTTCGACAGGCTGCTGGCAGGGTTGTTGCCGACCAGCGCAATCCACCTGGTCGGACGTGAAGTGACGATGACTGAGTTGCAGCCATACCCGAACGCGCGGGCGGTCGAGGCGGCCATCCTTGATGCTGCTCGCAAAGCGCATGCAGTCGACCCGTCGGTGTCGGTGAGTGAGCGAATCCGGCAGGAACACTTCCGACGTATGCTGTGCCGGGTTTTCTCCGAGGGTGCGGACTCCGAATGGCTTCTCAAGGGTGGCACCGGCATTTTGGCGCGGGTCCCGTCGGCGCGTGCGACGAGGGACATCGACCTGTTCCGCTCGGGTTTCACCCTTGACCTGGCGCTGGAGGATCTCAGGCGCCTGGCGGCCGTCGATCTGGCGGACCACTTCCGGTTCGTCTACGCGGGCCATTCTGGAACCTTGGGTGGAGACGCACAGCCGTACACCGACGGATACCGGGTTTCGTTTGACATCTACGTCGGTGCGCAGAAGCGGTCCAGTTTGAACGTCGACCTCGCGGTCGGGGCGGGACTCACGGCCGTGGTCATCCGGCAGGCCCCGTCGAATGGGCTTGAGCTGCCGCGTCTGGTCAGCCACGACTACCGCCTGTACCCGGTCGTCGACCAGATCGCCGACAAGGTCTGCGCGACGATGATGCTCTACTCCGGGAAGCCTTCCAGCCGCGAGAAGGACCTGATAGACCTCGTCGTGCTCGCGACCACCCAGACAATGACGGGGACAGAACTCAACACCGCCATCCGAGCCGAGTCGCGGCGCCGCGGGCTTGAGCCCTTCGAACACTTCATCGTTCCGGGCGCATGGGGCGCCGCCTACACGCGGATGGCCCGGGATGTTCCCTACTGTGAGGGGTTCCGGACTGTGCGGGCGGCTGGCGATCTCATGGCCAAGTTCATCGACCCGGCCCTCAGCACCCGACTACAAGGCATGCGGTGGTCACCCGGAGAGCGAAGCTGGATCCGAGACGCTACTGCGATTACGAGGGTGTGACCTAACCCCAGACGCCAGGCGGATCATCGGAGCAGTCCAGGCCGCGAGTGAGAATCACGCGGACTTGCCAGGCGGTCAGTGTTGCGATGGTGCTGATCGTCAGTCTCGTCGGCTGTGTCGACGAATCGTCTCCGGCGGGGGAGCAGTCCCGCCCGACGATTGTCGAGTCGATGCCTTCGCCGACAGACGAGCAGACCGCAACTCCGACCGCGCCCGCGGGGGACGCAGTGACCTTCGTGTCCGTGGTTGATGGTGACACGATCGAGACCAGCGCGGGCATGGTCCGGATCATTGGGATCGACACGCCTGAGCGAGGTGAGTGCGGGCACGGCGAGGCGTCGGTGGCGATCGGGCGTCTGCTGTCGGTCGGTGATCCGGTGAGGTTGGAGCTTCCGCTGGGGCAGAACGATCGGGACCGTCATGGGCGGCTCGTCCGATATGTCAGTACTGAGGCGGGGGTCGACCTTGGCCTGATGCAGCTGGAGGCGGGAAACGCGATCGCGAGGTACGACTCAACCGACGGATACCCCGCGCATCCGCATGAGGCCCGCTACCGGGCCGCCCAGATCGCCTCGCGCGGCTCGGACGGCTCCGTCATCACGATAATGTGCCGGGACGAGGCTCTCCCGACTATCGCGCCGTCGACGGACGTCCGGTGGTGGGAGCAGTACTCGTCGTGCGCCAAGTTGAAGAAGAACACTGTAGGTAGTCCGACCGGGTCATTCGATCGTGATGATCCCGGCCAGGCGGAGATCTACGATTGGTTCGCCAACCGCACCGGCAACAACGGTGATGGTGGTGGGGACGGCCTCGCCTGCGAGTAGCGAGCCGAGCAAGCCTTCTGACCGGGACTCCGCGATCCTTTCCTGAGCCTGGCTACCGCCAATCTCGCCGGGCTTCGGCCCCGATGGGGTGCTCGGGGGGTCAGTGATCGCGACGCCCTACGACCGCCTTCGAGGGCAAATTGGATACGACATTGAATCCATTTTTCTGCGTGGACGTCCTGTGAAGCGGCCCCTCAGGCGCACATACTTGGGGCTGGCGTTCTCGACCCCCGCCGCCCGTGATGGTCCGATGCGAAGAAGTTCGGATCTTTGGCGAGATAGCTGAGCAAGAGGACTCCCGGCGCGGCTTGTTGTTGTGAGGCGCGCGTGTTGCCGCGGCCAGGAGGAGATGAGGATGACGAACTCGAAGACAAGTCGCACGATGCGCGTCGTGCTCGCCGCCACGGCGGCATTGGCGGTCGCGGGCTGCTCCGGAGGTTCGGGTGCGCCGGCGTCGCCAACCCCAAGCGCGACCGCCTCGCCGAGCATCTCGACGACACCAACGCCACCAGCCAGCCCGAGCCCGACTCCGTCGTCAGTATCTGAAGTGGCAGCGGTTGATGCCGTTGTCCGCTTCCAAGAGGTACTGGACAGGCTGAGCGCCGATCCTGAATCCGACCTGACCGAGCTCAACCTGGTGGCCAGTGGGCAATCGTTGCTCCAGTGGCAATCCATCCTGATGCAGTACCGAGCCGAGGGCTGGCGCCAGGTCGGCGAGCAGACGTCCACGCTCGTTGGATCCACCGCCGGCTCGAGCTCGTCCCAGTGGTTCGTCGACATGTGTGTCGACGTGAGTGGCGCTGATGTCCTCGACTCTGCAGGCAATTCCGTCAGGCAAGGCGAAGGACCCACCCGGGTGCTTACGGAGTTCACGGTGGAGCAACGAGGCGTCTCGGAGCCTTGGTTCGTCACGCAAGACGAGGCGAAGAACACATGCTGAAGCGCTTCTGCCTATTGATCATCTGCGTGGCGACTCTGTTCGTGGCTCCCGCACCTGACCTGTTTCAGCTCAAATGTCGCAATTTCGGTGTTTGATTAGACCTCATTGGGTGGGTCTGGACGTTGGTTGTGGTTCTGATTGTGGCGGTGTTGGCGGTGGTGGGCAAGCCTGCGCTGGGCGGCGTCGTGCAGGCCCTTGCGACGGGCGGCGCGGATGGCGTCGCCGTGACCTGTGTGTTCGTCGTCTGGGGTGACGTAGCCGATGCTGGAGTGCAGCCGGACGGTGTTGTACTCGACCTGGATCCGGTCCAACTCGGCGCGCAGGACGGCCGGGTCTGTGATTGCCAGCAGGTGGGGCCACTCGGCCTTGAGGGTGCCGTTCAACGATTCGATCCAGGCCTGGTCGGTCGGGGTGGAAGGTCGGCCGAAGTGCTGGGCGATCGCCAGCATGGCCATGAACTGGCGGGTGCCGGTGGCGATCATCTGGGAGCCGTTGTCCGATACCGCCAACAGGATCGGGCTGACCCCGTCGTCGGTGTTCGGGTCGACCCGGCCGTTGGCGGCCCGGGCCAGGGCCGTCTCGAGCAGGCCCTCGGACTCCAGCGCGGTCGTGAACCCGGCCTGGACCTGTGTCGAGGTTTCCTCGCTCGACACCAGATGGGTGAGCCATTTGCGGGATACCAGGTCCTCGATGATCAACACCTTCGCTCCGCAGCGCATGAAATGCGTGGTGTCGTAGATCCAGATCGAGTTCGGCCGGTACGACGCCCAATCCGGGAACGGCCTGCGTTCACCCTTGGCCGGCCGCGGAATCGGACGGAAGTGCTTGTCCGACTCGATCAGGATGCGGCGGACGGTGGACGGGGACGCCCAGAACCGGCCCACATAGGAGCCGCGGTGCGCCAACCTGCGGTGCGATCGGTCACGTTCACCCCATTCGTCGAACACCGCCAAGATCGCGGCGACCTCGTCGGCGAGCAGGCTGTTCACGGCGATTCCGCCCGGCTTCCGGTCGGCCAGGTCGGTCCGCCGGTGCTGCCAACGTTCGACCCGTCGCCGACTGATCCGGAGCACCTCGCACACCGCCTGCAGGGTCCAGCCCTCGCCGATCGCGTGGTCCACCAACGCCAGCAGTCCGGCCTTGGTGGTGGCGTCCACCCGGGCCGGCACCGGTTCGGTCACCGGTAGCCGGAGCCCCCTTTTCCCTCCAACAAGGTGAGCTTGACCGCCAACTCCTTCACCGCCTCCGACAACCGGGCGATCTCGGCGTTCGCGGCCTCCAACTCGACATCTCTGACGGTCTTCCCGACCCCTGGTTTCGACTCGGCCAACGCGGCCAGGGCGCCGTCCTTGGCCACCTGCCGCAGCCGCATGATCGTGGACCGGTCCACCCCGGCCGCCTCCGCCGCGGTGTTGATCGTGGTCTCACCACGAACCAACTGCAACCAGATCTCGTACTTCACCGACGGCGCCAAGAACTTCCTCGCCCGCCGCTGCGGACCCGCCGCACCCGGTACGGCATCCTTGTTCATAGCAGACATCAACTCGTCTCACTTTCAGGTCAGCCAGACCCCAACGATGTTGTCTAATCAAACCCGATAAATGCGACACGATCCCTGACGCAAGACAAGTCTCGGGTCGCTCTCACGCTTCAACCGCCTGCAGGAGTGCGAGGATTTCGGCGGTCACCCGGTTGAGGTCTGCGTCGATCTGGGCTGACCCCGTTTCGTAGGTCCAGTCGTTATGAGAGTCGTCCTGTTGCCCGCGGTCGCGGGCAGGGAGACTGGTCAGATCATGACGAACAGCAGGAATCGTCACACCCCGGAGCAGGTCGTCCGTAAGCTCGGGCAGGCCGACAGGATGCTCACCGATGGTCAGGACGTCGCGGCGGTGTGCCGGGAGCTGGGGGTGTCCGAGCAGACGTACTACCGGTGGCGGAACCAGTACGGCGGCCTCAAGGCCGACGACGCAAAGCGCCTGAAGGAGTTGGAGAAGCAGAACGCGACCCTGAAGCGTCTGCTCGCGGAAGCGGAGCTGGAGAAGGCCGCGCTCAAGGAGCTGGCTGAGGGAAACTTCTAAGCCCGGACAGGCGCCGCGCCGCCGTCGATCACCTCAAGCGCAAGTTGCGGGTGAGTGAACGGATGGCGTGCGGTCTGGTCGGGCTGAGCCGCTCCGCGTACCGGCGACCGCTCAAGGGCGACACGGTCGCGGACCCGGATCGGGCGCTGCGGGAGTGGCTGCGCGCCTGGGCGAAGGACCATCCCCGCTACGGGTATCGGCGGGCGTATCACGACGCCCGCGCCGAGGGGTGGGTGGTGAACCACAAGAAGGTCCAACGCCTGTGGCGTGACGAGGGGCTCCGGGTTCCGCAGCGGCGGCGACGCAAGCGCGTCGGGTCTTCGACCGTCGACGCGCCGACGGCGGACGCGCCGAACGTGGTGTGGGCGGTGGACTTCCAGTTCGACGCCGACGAGCACGGACGATTGATCAAGATCTGCTCGATCGTCGACGAACACACCCGGGAGTGCATCGGCGGCCTCGTGGAGCGCTCGATTACCGCCGACCGACTCACCGCCCACCTCGAGGATCTCGTCGCCGCCCGGGGCGCCCCGGCGGTGCTCAGGTCGGACAACGGGCCGGAGTTCATCAGCGAGGCGATGGCCGACTGGGCCGGCACCCGCACCGGCCTGTCCTACATCCCTCCGGGCTCGCCGTGGCGCAACGGGTACGTCGAGTCGTTCAACAGCCGGATCCGCGACGAGTGCCTCAACATCAATCGGCTACCTAACCCCAGCCGAGTACGCTCGGCAGTGCACCCATCAAATGGAAACCGACGACTCACAGAACGTCCGGACCGAATGAAGGGGGCGGCTCACCAGGGTCACCGGGTGTGGCCGGAGCGAGCCGCCGTCTGCACCAAGCAAGCGATCGTAAAGAACTCCCTGCACCTGCAGCGACGCGAGACTACGAGCGCCTGCGCCGTGCATCCTGATGGGAAGCGGTCCGTGCCCACTGTCGAGTTCAATCGAGAGCGACCGAGACAGTTCCTCCAAGGTGATCGGAATCGGATTGATTCCGGGGGTTCCCACGCTCCCGACAGCACGGTGAAGCACCTCCAGTGATTCGCGCACTGACGCGAGGGTCCCGCTTCCTTCAACGATGGCGGTGCTGAGGTCTGTCAAGCGGATCTCCAAGTCGCCACGTGTCGCGTCATCAACATCAAGGTCGCTGAGGACTCTGCGAACGCCTGACCCTCGCGTACCGAGTTCCTTCATCAGGTCGCGGCCTGTATTAACGAGATCGGCCGCAACGAGTCCACGAGCATCGCGTCCAAGGTCCTTCGCCCCAGATTGCTCAACCCAAGTGTCCTTGTTCGAATCGAAGGTCAAGATCTTGAACTCTGAGCGGGCACCAAGTCCTTCGGCTGACCTTCTAACATGAGTACGCCATGCAAAGCGCTCGCGAAACGGCGAATCGCTGACTGCTTGTGCATCGCCACCCATCCGACGGCCGACGTCGTCCTCGAAAGCTTGGTCATCCGTGGCCAAAGCTGGTGGTTGCGGGGCGACGATGACATCAATCTCCGGGTTATCATCTGAACCGACGGTGAAGTCATCCACGTCGGCGACACGACCGCCCAACGCAAGGAGCAGCGCCGATAGAACCCGCGATTTGCCAACGTTGTTTCGCCCGACGAGAAGCGTTAACCGGGGCTCAAACTCCACTTCACAAGAAGAGATGCCCCGGAAGTTCCTGATAGCAACCCTCTCCACGTATAGGGCTGCATGCTTCGGTGCAGGAACGGCGGCGGCAGTGGTCACGCCCTCAAGACTAGCCTCGGGATGGCTTGATGGATTGCAGATTGGACGGTCACAAGCGACTATGCGGCTGCTCATCTTGTGATCAGACAGTTGAACGAGTCGTGATTGGCATGCCGGGGCGCCAAGTTTGTGTCACTAGGAGCACGCTCACGTTCGTGAGGCGGCTTTCGAGGCCGGGTATTCCTTCCGCACAATTCGTAGCGTGGTCGCTTGGCAGGGCAGGATATCTCGGGTCAAGTCCAACGCGGTGGTGTACGAGTGATTCTTCGTTTCATGCGGTGAGTTGGGCTGGTTCCTCCTGGTCGGTGTCGCCGTGGACGAGGGTGAGGC
>JALHFX010000130.1 GCA_022837595.1 Propionibacterium sp. | reverse complement strand
AGCAGGTGGAATGTCCATCACTCAAGCCTTGTTCAGCATAGCAATGAAGCTTTTCACCCCGGGCATTGGGGGCCAAAGCCGGGGTGAAAAACTCCATCAGCTCAAGCCTGCTCGCCGGCCTTGATGACGATATTGTTCAGCTTTTCCTGCGACTTCGTCAGCGCGGCACAGTACTCGCCGCCGAAGCCCTGGGCGCTGGCAATTTCGAGAGTCTCGCGGATGCCATCACCGACAGGGAGCGGGACGCTGAGGTCCGCGGCCAACCGCGAGAAGTAACGGACGTCCTTGCGGGCATTGTCGAGCTGGAACTTCAGAGTATCGAAATGCCCTTCAAGTGAAGCGCCCATGATCTTCAAGGTGCCGCCATTAGCGAAGCCGCCGCCGCTCAGCACCTCGATCAGCTTCGCCGGGTCGACGCCAGACTTCACACATACCGAGAAGCCCTCAGCCAAGGTCGTCAATGCGGCCTGGAACGCAGTGTTGTTGGCGAGCTTGATGATGTGCCCGGCGCCGAGCCCACCACAGCGATAGATATTCTCTGCGAAACAGGAGAGGATCGGCTCGATCTCCGGATAGAGCTCATCGTCGGCACCGACCAGGACGTTCAAGGTGCCCGCTTCGGCCTCGACCGGGCCGCGGGTCAGCGGGATATCGGCAAACCTAGCGCCCTTGGCTGCGGCAAGATCCGCCATGCGGTAGGTCGTCGACGGCTCCGATGTCGAAGCATCCAGAATGAGTAACCCGGGCTTTGGATCGGTCAAAATCTGGGTGACGACCTCTTCGACATCCGCAGCCGAGGTTACGCAGATGACGACGACGTCGCTGATCCGGCCCAGCTCGGCGTTGTCGGCGGCGCGGGTCGCGCCCAGTTCGTCCAATCCCTCAGGTGCTCGCTTGCGCATGGTGTAAGCCAGTGGATATCCCTTCAGCAGCAGGTTTTTGGCCAGTCCATGACCCATCAGGCCGGTGGCTCCCACGAATCCGATCTGCAACTTGATCTTGCTCACTACTTTCCTCTCACGTCAGTCTGCTGACGGAACTTGGAGGCACCCGCGTGGAGCCCCCTATCCTCCACATTCTGCCATTGAGGCGAAGTGAGAGACTGGGCCTATGCATGCTTCTGCCATCCCCACGACGCTTAGCAGTAATGTCACCGATACCGCGCTGATTTTCGAGGGTGGCGGTATGCGAGCCAGTTACACCGCGGCAGTGGTGGTTGCGCTACTTCAGGCAGAAATCCATCTCGATTGGGTAGCTGGTATCTCAGCGGGATCGTCCAACACTGCGAACTATCTCGCTAGAGACCCCCAACGTGCCCGCGAATCGTTCGTTGGGTTCGCAGCCGACCCGAATTTCGGAGGCTTGCGCACGTTCCTGCGCGGAAAAGGCATGTTCAACGCCGACTACATTTATCAAGAATCTGGACGACCAGGTGGCGCGCTACCGTTTGATTTCAGCACCTTTTGCGCTAATCCCGCTGAAATGAACCTGGGCGTTTTTGAAGCCGACACCGGAAGATCCTTCTATTGGACACGCGACGATACCCCGACAGCGGACGATCTGATGATCCGGGTGCAATCGTCGTCGACTCTGCCGTTTTTCATGCCCACGGTGCACATCGGCGAGCACAGCTACGTCGATGGGGCCCTTGGTCCCAGCGGTGGTATCGCTTTGGACGCAGCCAAAGAAGCCGGGTACGAGAAGTTTCTCGTGGTACTGACCCGGCCGCGGTCCTATACCAAGGATCCGATGCGGGTGAACGTGCTGATGAGACGATACTTTCGCGCCTATCCCGCAGTGTTGGATGCGCTCGAAGCTCGCGCCGAGAACTATAACCGCACCCGGGAAGAACTGCTCGAATTAGAGAGTGAGGGCAAGGCTATGGTCTTCTTTCCGGACGGCTACCTGGTCGAGAATTCGGAGAAGAATACTGCCAAGTTGGCCCGCAGCTATTCGGAAGGCCAGGCACAGATCGCCAAAGAACTGCCTGCTTGGAAGGAATGGTTGGGCCTCGCCTGAACACCCCCGACATTCAAGTCTGCCCGCTCTCAATATCAGCGGCCGGTGGCTAGCGAATCGAAGGCGGCATAGAGTCTCGTGTTCAATTCTCGCAGCAGTCCGGCATCCGGTTTCAGAGTCTGACGATCGTAGCTGAATAAACCATTAGTTTCAATCTCCACATCACTCAGTTGCGTGTAGACACACCCTCGCAAACCAAAGGCGGTCAGCGGGATCAGTTGGTCGCAATAGAGCTTGGTGAGGGCGGTATTGAGGTCGTCCGCATTATCGTAAAAACGATAGCCGAAGCTACCGGCACCCTCCCACAAGTGGCCGTCAGCGATCATGTTGAAACCGCCGAACTCCGAGATGAAGTACGCACGACGGTCTCTGCGCGGCGGGCGTTGTAATCTCAGCACATAGCGATGCCTGCTGCGAAAATCACCGCCGCGCTGGTCGAACCAACCCGAAGCCGGATCAATCAGCCTTGTCGGATCAAGGTGACGCACACGTCGTTCCAACCTGCTGGTGTGGTACTGCCCCCACCCCTCGTTGAAGATGACCCAGGCCACAATACTCGGATGCCCGCGCAGAAGCTCGATCATGCCGACCAGATCGGCTTCGAATTCGTCGCGATTACGTCTGGATTCCCGCCCCGCCGCGGCCAGACCACGCCTGGTCTTATCCCGGGTCTGCCAGTCAAGCATCATCACCAACCGCGATCGCGGGATACTCACGCGCGGGCGGCCACCATTCACGACGTCTTGGACGACCAGCATGCCTAACCGATCTGCGTGGTGGTAGAAGCGCCGTGATTCAACCTTGACATGTTTGCGGACCCCATTGAAGCCCAGACCCTTGAGTTCCTGGAGATCGAAAACCAGGGCTTGATCTGACGGCGCAGTCATACCGGATTCGGGCCAATATCCCTGGTCAAGAGGAGTATTGAGAAGCAGTGGCATGCCGTTGAGTAAAACGGCCGGTCGCTCCAGACGTCTGGCCCCGGGGATCCGGCCCAACGAGATCGTCCGCAAGCCGGCCCAAGAGACGACCCGATCCTCACCATTGCTCACTTCGAGACGGTAGAGGTAAGGATCATCGGGAGTCCACGGGCGGATATACGGCAGCGCGACTTCGATCGAACCTCCCGCTTCACCCCCCACCGTCACCTCGGAGCCATTCGGACCTTCGACGCGAATGGCTATCGCGGACGGGCGCTCCGTTTCGACAATGATCGAGAATCCGTTGAGATCGGCATAGCTGGTGGCGAAAACGGACGTGATGGGGTTAGCGGGGACCGGTTCGACCCAGACGCTCTGCCAGATTCCACTCGTGGGGGTGTACCAGATTTCCTTCGGAGCGCCTTCAGATTGCTTCCCGTATTGCTGGCGACCGGCGGGCCCCGGATCCCGCACGCCGACAACAACCTCCAGCTTTCTGCTGCCGGTCGGAAGCTCAATGCTGAATGGTAGATAGCCTCCGCGGTGTTCACCCGCAAGCTGCCTATTCACCCATACCGCGGCCTCATAGTCGACGGCCTCGAAGTTGAGCATGAGCCGTTTGCTCGACCACTGAGCAGGCAACTCAATCAGTCGTCGATAGAAGAGAGTCTCATCGTCCTGGAGCCTGCGGGTAACACCCGAGGCAACCGTCTCGAGTGCGAACGGAACGCGGATATGGCCGTCATAGTCGACCGGCAGCACCTCGTCTGCCAAATCGCCGGCAGCCGACGGGGTGACTGCGTATTCCCAGCTTCCATTGAGGCAGACCCACTCGGCGCGCTGCAGTTGTGGACGCGGATACTCGGCCAGCGGAAGCTCCGCTTCCAGGGCTTCGTCGGCCCACGGGGTACGCAAACGGGTGGCGATCGGCTTCAC
>JALHFX010000129.1 GCA_022837595.1 Propionibacterium sp. | reverse complement strand
GCTGAAGAGATCGAGCTCGGCACCAAGCTTGCGGTGGTCGCGTTTGGCGGCCTCGGCCATGCGGTGTTGGTAATCCTTCAGGTCGTCGCGGGTCGCCCATGCCGTGCCGTAAACCCGCTGAAGTTGCTGGTTGGCCTGGTCACCACGCCAGTAGGCGGACGAGGTCTTGGTCAGCGCGACCGCGTTGATGTAACCGGTATGCGGTACGTGCGGGCCGCGGCACAAATCCTTCCAGGCCACGTCGCCGTTGCGGCGCACATTGTCGTAGATGGTCAATTCGTCGCCGCCGACCTCGACCGAGCTGCCGTCATCCGCAGAGGCATTGCTCTTGTCGTGGATCAGTTCGGACGAAGCGCTGACGCTCTTTGATGATGGCCTGCATCTTCTTCTCGATGACCTTCAGGTCATCGGGGCTGAGCGGGTCGGTCTGGAAATCGTAGTAGAACCCATCAACGATGGGCGGGCCGATACCTAACTTCGCCTCCGGGAAGATCTCCTGCAGGGCCTGTGCGGTGACGTGTGCGGCCGAATGCCGGACAATGGATAAGCCCTCGTCCGATGTCATCAAGACAGGAGTTATCTGATCGCCGTCGTTGACGATGGTCGCTAGATCAACCGTGGTCCCGTTTACGTTCATCGCGACGATACTGCGATCGTTGCCAAACAGGTCCAAACCGGTAACGCCTTGCTCGACCACCTGTGATTCGGAAGCCTGGTCACGGGTGACGATGATATTGACAGACACTGCTGTTTCCTTTCGGCGGCATACCCGGCCGCCCGATTGACATCTGGCCCGCACGATGCGCACCGGGTCCCATTCTGCCCGATCTGCTGACTGCGAGAAATCCGGGGGAGACAGCGGTTGCCGCTCGTCGCGGTAGGCGCTCACGGGCATAACCGGTTTCAACCCGCGTAGTTAAGGCCGTGATCTATCGTCCGCGCCGCGAGTAAACGGCATCCGCCAGCCTCGGTAGATGGCCATCAGGCGGAGGAAGAAACACAAGGCAACCCCGGGCAACAAGGTGAGTGCGACAGGCGCACCCAGAGCATTCCCGACGACTACGACCAGCGCACCTGCCAAAGCTGCGACCGCATAGAGATCCTCCCGCAAGACCGAGGGCACCTCGGCGGTGAGCACATCGCGCACCATGCCTCCGCCGATACCGGTGATCATGCCAAGCACGGCAGCACTGGCCGGGGTGATCGCGTATTCCAGGGCCTTCTGCGCACCGGTGACCGCAAAGATACCTAGACCGAGAGCATCGAATAGAAGTACTGGGGAACGCAGCTTGTCGATCCAGGGGTGCCAGAAGAATGCGACCAAACCGGCCGCTACCGCGATGGCCGGGTTATGCCAATCCTTCACCGAAGCCGGCGGAATGGCACCGATGACGACATCTCGGATGATTCCGCCCACCACAGCGGTGACAGTCGCGAGAACGAGAATGCCGAATAGATCCATCCTTCGTCGCACTCCCACCACGGCCCCGCTCAGGGCGAATACCACGGTTCCGATGATGTCGAGTATGTGGATCAGGCCAGCAGTAACCATGGCGTCTCTCCTCATCTGCAGCAGGAGTGCACCATAACAAACGCGCTGTGGACGTTTGGAACCACAGATCAAGTGGCGCGGTAAGCCGTCCCGTGCCCCAGGCGGGGATCACGTCGCCTGCGCCAATGCCTTCTTCCCAGCTTCCAGCACCTCGAGAATGCGGTCGACATCGTAGATGCAGCCACTCCAAGTACCGCCGGAAACCTCCTGTAATGCTGCCCACAGCCGGGTATCGTCTGGTAACTCTCGGTCGGGTGCCAGACCCGGATAAAGCTCCCGGGTCGCGAGCACTGCGGCGCCTTCAGTGGCGCTCGCCGCTTCGTCCGCGGTGCCGATGAAGTTGAGCGAGCCGGTCAAACCGACGGTGTCGACGATGATTTCGATGATGTCGCCATCGCGTAGCTTGCCGATGGGGCCGCCGGCGAGCGCCTCCGGCCCAACATGGCCGAAGCAGGCACCGGTCGACACCCCGGAGAACCGGGCGTCGGTGATCAGCGAGACATGCTTACCGTAGGGCACCTTCTTGAGCGCGGAGGTTAGCTGATAGGTCTCCTCCATCCCGGTGCCCAGCGGACCCGCGCCGACCACGACCATAACGTCACCCGCACTGATCTTTGCTGCCTTGATGGCTTTGATGGCGGCCTTCTCGCTGGTGAAGACCCTTGCGGGGCCGGTATGCCGGAAAACACCGTCGTCAGCTATCACGCTCGGATCGATCGCCGCCGACTTCACTACCGAGCCCTCGGGAGCGATATTGCCTAATGGAAAAGTCACCGTGGAGGCCATACCCTTCTTCTTCGCGGCCGACGGAGACAAAATGACGTCATCGGATTCGACACCGTCCACATCGTGCAGCCGCTGCCGGAGCAGGTGACGGCGCTCGGAATCCTCCCACCAGTCGAGGTTCGCGTCCAACGTTTCGCCCGAGACAGTCAGCACGTCAGTGTGTAGCAACCCGAGCTTGCGCAGGTGCAACATCACTTCAGGGACGCCACCAGCCAGATAGACCATGGGAGTCGGATAGTCCACCGGTCCGACCGGCAGCACGCTCACCAAACGGGGAACAGTTGAGTTGATACGTGCCCAATCGTCGACACGCGGTACCTTCAGCCCGGCGGCGAATGCGATCGCGGGCAGGTGTAGTAACAGATTCGTGGACCCGCCGAACGCCGCGTGCAGCACCATCGCGTTCTCGATGGCGTGGTCGGTGAGGATATCCTGGGTGAAGATTTTACGGCGTTTCAGGTCGAGCAGCGCATCTGCGGATGCCCGCGCCAAGTCCAACCAAATCGCCTCGCCGGAAGGCGCAAGTGCTGAATGAGTCAGCGCGAGACCCAGGGCCTCTCCGATCACCTGACTGGTCCCCGCAGTGCCGAGGAACTGGCACCCACCGCCAGGGGAAGCGCAAGCCCGGCAACCGGCCTCGGCTGCCTCATCGAAACTCATCTCGCCGGCCGCAAAACGTACACCGATGGTCTGCACGGTCCCGTTATCCTCACCATCGGTGGCCCGTAGCGTGGTGCCGCCGGGCACCAGGATGGTGGGGTCTTTGTGCATGGAGGCCAAGGCAATCATCATTGCAGGTAGGCCCTTGTCGCAGGACGCGATGCCCATGATCGCGCGGCGCGTTGGCAGCGAGCGGATCAAGCGACGCATCACGATTGCGGCGTCATTGCGATAAGGCAACGAATCGAACATGCCGGTGGTGCCTTGGGAGCGCCCGTCGCAGGGGTCCGAGACATAAGTGGCATAAGGCAATGCGCCTCGGAGTGCTACTTCGCGGGCGGCTTCGTTGACCAACTCGGCGAGTTGAAAGTGGCCGGTGTGGAGACCCAAGGCAATCGGGTTACCGCCGGGATCGGTAGCGCCTCCGGCGGTACTGACGATCATCACCGCATCGCGATTGACATCGTTCGGGTTCCATCCCATGCCCACGTTCATGGTCATGCCAAAAAGGTCACCGCTGGGCGCCTCGGCCAAGAACTCGGGTGTCAGGGGCAGCCTTCCCTTGGGTCCCGGGGCTTGCGTCCGTACCTCATAGAGACTCGGATCGGTGTTGGTGAACAGGTCGCGCAGTGCCATGACGATTCCTTCGCCGGTGAAGGCTTACAGGTGATCAGGCCCCCACTTTAGCTTTACCCAGACCTCACACGAGGTGCCCATCGGTGGCTTTTGGCCCCTGCCAGCGTTTATCGAGTTCACTTTTTCAGCGATACGAGTGAAAACTGAACTCGATAAACGCAGGGACCTGCGGTGGAGACCGGGTCAGTCAGCGAAGCTGATCCCACGGCGTTTGGCCGATCGAGCCAGTTTGTCGTTCTCTTCCAAAGGCAGCGCAACATAGGCGCGCAATACGCCATCGTCGTCGCGGCGCACCACATAGATATAGGAGATCGCGGTGATGACCGTTCCATTCTTGTCGTGGTAGATCCAACGCACGCGCACCCGCGCCAGCCGTTCGCTGAGCGGACTCACCTCAAGGAGTTCACTGCCAACCGAGCCGAGACCCAGACGCTGCAGCTTGTCAAAGGTCCTGGCGAGTAGCGTTACCAACTCGTCACGAGTCTGGGCAACACTGGTGGATTCGTCGGTGAGGATCGTTGCCGGGATTCCGTATAGCTCAGTGGCCCGTTCGGCATCGAATGATTCCAGTGCAGCAGCATGGGTACTCAAATGGC
>JALHFX010000128.1 GCA_022837595.1 Propionibacterium sp. | reverse complement strand
TGTTCTTCGGCGGCTGCGGTTTGCATTGTCAGGCGCTCGGTGAGCCGCTGGATTTGGGCTGCAGACTCTCTCGACTCGGTATAGGTGGCCTCAACGACCTCCTGAGCCTGGTCGAGGTCGGCCTGATCGACGTGATCGTCGGCGAGCTCCGCGAGTTTGGGATGCGCGAGAGAGCCACAGACCGGGCAGTGTTCGCCGTCGGCCAACCCCCGGGCGAGATCGCCTGCATAGCCAGCCAGTTGCCGCTTACGTAGAGTTGCGAGCCGCTGTGAGGCGGCGGCGGCTTTCTGGTTCGCCCGCAGGTCGTCTTGCCGGGCTTGGACCAGTTCGGTGGCCAAGGTCTCGGCCCGTTGAGCAGCTTCCAAGTATCTGGCGGCCTTCTCGGCTCGAATCTTGGCCTCGGCGAGGGTCGCCGCTGGTTCTTCCAGGGAGGCGATCTTCTTGCGTAACTCCGCGGATTCTGCGGTCGCCGCATCACGTCGATTCCTCAACGCGACAACCTGCTCATCGTGGCCGGCCAGTTCCTGATCCGCAGTGGTCGCAGCTCCGCGCAAGCTGGGCAGCAGTTTTTCGGTCTCTACCTGCGGTTGCAGTCTTCCCAGAAGACGGTTCATGACGGTGATGGATTCCGCGAGGTCCACGGTGCCGGCCGGGAAATCGGGCTGCACGCGACTCAAACCGGCTTCCGCAGCGGTCACCGCTTGCTCCGCCTTCATTGCTGATTCGCGTGCCTGCTCGAAGGTCGAGATCGCCGCGGCAACCAGGTCTGCGCGCTGCGCTAGTTGAAGAGAACCCTTGACCGCGGTGATCGCGGCGGCTCTCGCCTTCAGCTGTGCCTGCTCGGCCAGCGCCCGGTCTCTACGCTGTTGACGATCAGCGATCATAAGCTGGTGCGCTTGGGTCTTTTTCGCAGTAGTCAGCACGTCCTGAATCGAGCGTTGCTGGCGCTCTGCCCGGCCGAGGGCATCGTATTCGTTCGCGACTCGCACGGCACACCACTGCGCGACGGTCTCATCGCCGGGTTGTGGCGCGGGTTTGCTTTCGTCGGCTTCGGTGACACTCGCGAAATGATTGATCTTCTCGCCCAGGGATAGTCGAGCGTCGTCTGTTCGGCGCCTCAGGTCGCTCGCCCGTTCGGTGAGTAGCCGGACGTAATCAGCGAATCGCTTTGTGCCGAAAAGCGTCTGTAGGAGCGACCGTCGTTTTTCGGTGTCGGCGACAAGGAATTCCTGGAACTGGCCTTGCGCCAGTAACACGACTTGCTGAAACTGGCTGCTGTTCATCCGGATGAGCTCGTTGATCTGCTTGTTGGTCTCACCGACCTTCGACTGCAGCCGCTGCCAGGTACCGTCCTTAAGCTCATCGAGTTCTGCTTTGACCTGCACCATCGTGGTGCCACTCCCCCGCTGTTTCGGCCGTTCCCAGGCCGGGGATCGAGTGACTTTGAACCGCCTGGCACCAGTGCTGAACTCCACCTGCACGCAGCAGGGCTGCTCGGGGCTCAGGTAGTCCGAGCGGACGGCCTGCCCGGCCGGACCGCTGTAGCGAGGCACCGATCCGAAAAGTGCGAACGTGACGGCATCCAAGATCGAGGTTTTACCCGCCCCCGTCCGACCGGTGATCAGAAAGATGCCGTCGTCGGCGAAAGCATCGAAGTCCACAGTCTCACTGTCTCGGAAGGGGCCGAAACCAGTCATCGTCACGCAGTGAATCTTCATATCCGCGGATCCTGATGTTCGTAGCCGGCGATGATCTCACGAAGCAGATCGGCTTCGGCTTGGTCGGTCGAGATCCCGTTGCGAACTCGGGTCAGGAACGCACCGATGAGCTCGAGGTCGGTCTTGTCGCGAACCAACTCGGCGTAGCTGGAGTCATCATCATGATTGACGGTGGCAGGCTCATGGCGAAGCAATGCACAATACGGGAAGCGCACTTGTAGTTTGCGCATGACCCCGGCTGGAAGCTCGTCGTCGGTCAATACCGCGTTGATCCAATGGTTCTGCAGCTGGTCGTGGGCCGGCTCGGTGAGTAACTGTTCAAGGGTGCCACGCAGTTGGGCCAGCGGACGCGGAACCGGCAGATCCAGCCATTGAGCACCGGCGAAACCGTTGCGATCCAGATCGACCAGCCAACCGCCACGCGGCTTGTGGGCCTCCGCGAACGAGTAGTGCAATGGCGCCCCCGAATAGCGCACTTGGGTGTCGAGTGTCATCCGACCGTGGATATGGCCGAGGGCCGCGTAATCAACCCCGGTGAAGACCGGCATGGCCACTTTGTCGAGGCCGCCAAGGATGTCCCGCTGGTTACTGTGAATCTCGTCTTCGGCGCCTTGGGCGAAGGTGTGTGCGAGCACGACTGATCGTCCGCCACGCGCAGCAAGATCAGTGCGCACCAAGTCCATCGCATAGCGCAGTGCATCGGATTGCGAACGCATTTGGTCGGCCTCGGGCCACTCAGTGCGCATCCGAGCCGGATCGAGGTACGGGATCGCATAGAAATGCACCGGCCCAAAGTCATCATCGAGACTGATCGGGTCAGCTATTTCTGTTGGCTTGGTACGCACGAAGATGCCGGCGGAGGCCGCAAAGGCCGCCTTGGCCCCCAGCCGGGCAGCCGAATCGTGATTGCCGCTCGAGATGATCACCTGAGCTCCGGCCCGCCGCATCCCGAGCAGGACGTCGTCAAGCATCGTCACGGCCTCGGCAGACGGAGTCGACGAATCGAAGATATCCCCCGCCACCACCACGACATCAACCTGCCTGTCGGCGACGGCCGCGATCATCGCGTCGAAGACCTTCCCAAGTGCGTCCAGGGTTGACCAGCCGTGGAAGGTGCGGCCGATGTGCCAGTCCGAGGTGTGCAGGATTCTCACGACAACGACATTAGAGAAGGGGTCTGACAAAACGTAGTTGGGCGCTTCCAAGATACGTTGCACCAGGTGGAGCGGACGACGGGAATCGAACCCGCGTAGCCAGTTTGGAAGACTGGGGCTCTACCATTGAGCTACGTCCGCGTGCCTCGCTTGAACGGTGCGGGACTACTGTAGCCGATCGTGTCACCGACTGGCCAACCAGCGTTGGGCTGGTCGGCCAACCGGTGACGAGAAAGTAACTCTCCAATCTCTACAACGATCGGCCCAGAAGGTACCGCGCGTCAGGCACTCAAGGCCCGGTCATCCGCGACGCACCGCGCGCTCATACTCGCTACGGAAGGTGGTCAGCGAACTCGCCAGAACAGTCGCCGCACCGTCCACCAGGCCGCAGCGACCGGAGCCGGGAAGTAGCCGGGTGAAGTTGTCGAGTGCCTCCAAGTCGGACGGCCGACCCGCGCCGGCATCGATCCGTTCGAGCAAGCGCGAGACCTGATGCGTCCCGATCTTGCAGGAGGGGCACTGACCGCAGGAGTTCGCGGCGAAGAAGGCGACATACTCGGCAGTCTTACGCAGAATACTCGTGCCCTCACCGACCACGATCATCGCACCGGTACCGAGCCGCGACCCCCTGGCCCTCAGGCTGTCGAAATCCAGCGCGGTGTCCAGATCTCGGTCGGTCAGTAGCGTGTTGGACGGGCCACCGGTGAACACAGCTTTGAACCCTTTGCCGGCCAACATTCCGCCCCCGCGGTCGAAGACCAGTTCGCGCAGTGACGTGCCCATCGGAAGCTCGTGCAGGCCCGGCCGCAGAACATCGCCGGACAGCGAGAACAACTTGGTGCCAACCGCATCCCCAAGACCCAGCGCACGATACCACTCGGGACCGTTGCGAATGATGTGAGTCACATGGGCGAGAGTCTCGACATTGTTCAACAATGTCGGCGCACCGTTGACGCCCCGCTGAGCCGGGTACGGCGGCTTCAGGGAAGGGAACGGGAAGCCACCCATCACATTGGCAACCGCTGCGGTCTCCTCGCCGCCGACGTACAGTCCGGAGCTCTC
>JALHFX010000127.1 GCA_022837595.1 Propionibacterium sp. | reverse complement strand
GCCTGCATAGACTTGCACGCCCGCATCCATGGCGGCACCCAGCACCTCAAAGCGTGACGCGTGCAATGCCAACATGTGCGCCGCGTAGTCAGGGAATTTGGCTTCTCCGGCAGCCGCAAACACCGGGAAATTCTCCAGATTCGTCATGGTCGGCACCAATCCAACACCGCGCTCGGCCATCTGAGCGATCACCGGATCGCTGAGCCCAGTGCCATGCTCGATGCAGTCGATTCCAGCTTCGACAAGCTCGGCGACTGACTGCTCGGCGAAACAGTGTGCCGTCACTTTGGCACCGACCTGGTGAGCGCGTTCGATAGCCTCGCGGGCCCTGTCTGCCGGCCACAGCGGACGCAGGTCTTTGGCATCGCGGTCGATCCAATCCCCCACGAGCTTGACCCAGCCGTCACCGGCCAGCGCTTGGCGTTCGACCTCGGTGACCATCTCGTCCGGGTCGATCTCAACCGCGAAGTTGCGCAGATACCTTTTGGGACGCGCGATATGGCGTCCGGCCCGGATGATACGTGGCAGATCGTTACGCTCATCGATCCAATGCGTATCCGCAGGCGCACCTGCATCCCTGACGAGCAGGACCCCCGAGTTGCGATCGGTGATGGCCTGTTCTTCGGCCGTTGCGCGATCGACGGCGCCTGTCGATCCCAACCCGATATGGCAGTGCGCATCCACCAGCCCGGGCATGATCCATAGCCCCGAGCCCAACGACTCAGCGCCGCCGACCGGCTCGGCGCTGATTACCCCGTCACGGATCCATAGATCCACCGGTTCAGTGCCCGGCAGGACCACGCCATTCAGATGCCAACTCGACATTGAGTCACCCCTCCATGGAAACGGATCGGAATCAAGGTGGTTCTGGCCACCTGGAAGAGAGCCTATTGGTTCGGCGGATGACACCTCCCGGAAGCGGGTGTGGTTGCCGGGAAGTGAGCCTATTTTTTCGGCGAACGACGGCAACCACACCCGCTTCTGGGCAACCACATCCGCTCCCGGTGAAGGATGGACTCTAGCGCGGCCCCTTGTTCTGCTGGTTCAACATCTGCTGTAGTTCCGGCGGCAAGGAGAAGTCCTGCATCGCGGCCTGCGTCTGCGCCGCGCTGGGCATCTCAGCCGGCAGCTGAGGGGTACGCAGCGCGGGATTGGCCTTGGCCTTCTCAGCCGCTGCCCGCTTGGCGGGGTTACCCGAGACTTTCTTGCCGCCCCGGCCCTTCTTGGGCTGCTGCTTGGTCTGCTGTCGACGACCAGCGCCACCGCCTGGCATGCCGGGCATCATCTGGCTCATCGACTGCATCATCTTGCGCGCTTCGACGAATCTGTTCACCAGTTCGTTCACGTCCCGCACTTCAACCCCGGCACCGCGGGCGATACGTGCGCGCCGCGAACCATTGAGGATGCCGACATCGGCGCGTTCGGCCGGTGTCATCGAGTGGATGATCGCCTCAACGCGGTCGACCTGTTTCTCATCGATCTCCGAGATCGCCTTCATCTGTGAAGCGCCCGGCAGCATGCCGAAGATTTTCGACAACGGGCCCATCTTGCGGATCTGCTGCATCTGCGCGAGGAAGTCGTCCAATCCGAATTGGCTTCCTCCGCCCATCAACTTCTCGGCTGCCTTGGCAGATTCTTCTGCGTCGAAGGTCTTCTCGGCCTGCTCGATGAGGGTGAGCATGTCACCCATCCCGAGGATGCGGCTGGCCATCCGGTCGGGATGGAAGACATCGAAATCGGTGAGCTTCTCACCATTGGACGCGAACATGATCGGCTTGCCGATCACCCGCGCGACCGATAGTGCCGCACCGCCGCGGGCATCGCCGTCGAGCTTGGTCAGCACGACGCCATCGACGCCGACGCCTTCTTCGAAGGCGAGCGCGGTGTTGACCGCGTCTTGGCCGATCATGGCGTCGACAACGAACAAGGTCTCGTCCGGCTTGGTGAGAGCCTTGATCATCTGCGCCTGGCGCATCATCTCGATATCGACGCCCAAACGACCGGCGGTGTCGATGATCACGACATCGAAGAGGTGGTGTTTGGCGTAGCCGATCGAATCCCGGGCGACCTGAATCGGATCGCCCACCCCATTGCCGGGCTGCGGCGCATAGATGCCAACCTTGGCGCGCTCGGCCATCACCCGCAGCTGCTCGACAGCCTGTGGACGCTGGAGGTCGGCTGCGACCAGTAGTGGAGAGTGACCTTCGTCCTTCAGCCACGCACCCAGCTTGCCTGCCAGCGTCGTCTTACCGGCACCCTGCAGACCGGCCAGCATGATGATCGTCGGCGGCTGCTTCGCATAGCGCAGCAGTCTGGTCTGGCCGCCGAGAATCGAGATGAGTTCCTCGTTGACGATCTTGATGATCTGCTGTGTGGGGTTCAGCGCCCGCGACAGTTCTGCGCCCTTCGCGCGTTCCTTGATGCGAGCGACGAATTCCTTGACCACCGCGAGATTGACGTCGGCTTCGAGCAGCGCGATACGAATCTCACGGGCGGTGGCGTCGATGTCGGCATCAGTGAGCCGACCCTTGCTACGAAGCGACTTGAAGGTCGAGGCAAGGCGGTCTTGAAGGGTGTCGAACACAGGTGTCCTCGCAAAGTGGCGGATATCAATGACCCAGGATACCGTCTACAACCAGCTGAGCCCGCCCCACACTGGTGGGACGGGCTCAGAAACTCTCAAGACCATTCAGTCAGTTCCCCAAGAGACCGTCGACGAACTGCTCGGCGTCGAAGGGAGCGAGATCGTCAGCGCCTTCACCCAGCCCGATGAATTTCACCGGAACCCCGAGTTCACGCTGCACCTGGACGACGATACCGCCCTTGGCTGAGCCGTCGAGCTTAGTCAATACGATGCCGGTGACGTCGACGACTTCGGCGAAGATGCGGGCCTGGGTCAGCCCATTCTGCCCGGTGGTCGCGTCCAGCACGAGGAGCACTTCGGTGACCGGCGCCTTCTTTTCGATGACACGCTTGACCTTGCCGAGCTCATCCATCAAGCCGACCTTGGTGTGCAAGCGTCCGGCCGTATCGACCAGCACGACGTCCACGCCCTGCACGATCCCCTCTTCGACAGCGTTGAACGCCACGGATGCAGGGTCGGCGCCCTCATCAGAACGGACCGTCTCCACGCCGACCCGCTCCCCCCATGTGGTGAGCTGTTCGGCAGCGGCCGCGCGGAAGGTATCAGCTGCACCGAAGAGCACCTTCTTGTCGTCGGCGATCAGCATTCGTCCCAACTTGCCGACTGTGGTCGTCTTACCCGTGCCGTTCACACCGACCACCAGTATTACTGCGGGTTTATCGTCAGCGTGCTCCAGATTGAGACTGCGGTCGAGATCGGGGTTGATGAGTTTGATCAGTTCGGAGCGCAGCAGAGCCTTAGCCTGTGCAGGGTCCGAGATCCCGTCGATACGTAGTTCCTGGCGCAGTGCAGTGACCAGCTCATTGGTGGGCCCTACGCCAAGGTCTGAAGTGATCAGCGTGGTCTCGAAGTCGTCCCAGGTCTCGTCGTCGATGCGATCGCTGGACAGTAAGTCGGCCAATGCGCGTGCCAGTGCGTTGTTGCTGCTTGCAAGCTTGCGACGCAACCGAGCAAGGCGGGATGTAGCTATCTCCGGCTTGTCGAGTGCGGGTTCAGGTTCGGCCTCGACGGTAGGCTCGGCGAGCGCGATCTCGTCGGGTACGGCAGTGGGCTTTGGCTCAACGACCTCAGCCTCGACCGCCTCTACCTCAACAGGTGGTGCGGTCTCGACCAGCTCTCCTGTTACCGCGTCCTCGGATGAGGATCGATAGATAGGCGACGCCAGCCACCAGGAAAATGCCGATAATGACTGTCCAGGGAATCCATTCCACGCAGTCAGACTACCGGGTACATGCACCGCACCAGCTGTCGGCGTCCAGCGTGCAGCAACAGCAGTGAGCGATCAGGCAGCCAGATGCCGGCCGTCCGACCGAGCACCCTCACTCTCATCAGTCTCGGTCTTCGGCTGTTCGATATCGCCGTGCTCGCAGTTCTCGACCGGGAGCTCGCCAGGATCATCAGCCTGCTGCGGTGCCTCGACCGGGGTCTTGGACGCTTCCTCGAAGCTGCTGTCGGAGTCCGGCTGTGCCTCCTCAGCCTTGAGTTCGGCTTCGCCGCTGTCTCGGACGATCAGCGTTTGCGCGAGTGCCGCTGGCGGATCAGCCTCGCCGTTGAGATGCCGGAGCACCCTTCGCATCCGGAGGGCTAGATGAGTTTGGTCTCCTCCCGCGCGCGCTGAGGCGTCCGATGCCACGAGCAAGAGGACCGCCAAGGCGAAGACGATGACGAGGAACGCCGTCACTAAGAAAACTGCCATGCTGAGTCTCCGAGAACTGGGAAGAGGAAGAATCTCTACTAGTCTCGACCAGCCAGCAGACAAAGACCGGGGCGCCACGCCGCACGATCATGGTCTTGAGACACTAGCTCGCCCCCACGCTCGTTGAGACGCTGGGAGATCACGGTGGAGACACCGTCGTCGCGCATTGTCACCCCGTAGAGTGCAGCTGCGACTTCCATGGTGTGTATGTGATGGGTGACGAGCAGGAGCTGAGCGCTTTCGCGCAGCTCTTCGTAGATGGACAGCAGGCGTCCGAAGTTCACATCATCAAGCGTTGCCTCGACCTCGTCGAGAATGTAGAAAGGACTGGGCCGGGCGACAAACAAGCTGATCAGAAACCCGATCGCAACCAGCGACCGCTCCAGCGACCGCCCACCACCGGAAAGAAGCGAGAGCCTGCGCAGCTTCTTGCCTGCCGGACGCGCCATTGCGCACCGTTGAACCCCAGTTCCACAACGTTAGTGCCCCGGATGCGTTGATGATGTGGCACCGGCGCAAACCCGGCCAACACCCGTCAGTGGTCCCCAGATGCCTGTTTGCCGACAAAACTGGATCTGTAAAGCGATCTGGGGACCAGTCACGGGTGTTCGCGTGCGAGCAACCCCGCTTCTTGCTGACCGCATCGGCGCCTGCTGCCAGCCTTCTGATCAGCTGAGCTGCTGCCCACCACGTTGTGCTGAATCGGTCGAGAACGAGCAACCCATCATTGATCACGGTGGACCCGAGGAGGCTCGATGACGCCTAAACCACACCGGCCAAGCGGACACGACGCCGATGGTTAAACGAGATACCAGTCCCAGTCGGCGCGCTTGACCGATCCCACCCAAGATCGAGACGACCCTGGCACTCGGGCACTTGACCCAAATGTGGAACTCAGGTTGAAGACCGCACTGGTGGCGACGACCGCCTCATGGCGTAGCTGTTCCGCTCTCGCCTGGGCCTGCTGTCTCGGTAATCATTCACCACGTGCAGCCGACTGCAGCGAGTCCTCGCGCCCCGCCATTGATCGGGCCCGTTCTTCGACTGTGTCTAGCCTCAATTTTTCACCGGGTAGGCAAGGATTATGGCTGGTGAAAGGCTGAGGCTAATTGACTGGAATTTGACATTTAAGACCAATTCTGGCCATAGAG
>JALHFX010000126.1:5065-7610 GCA_022837595.1 Propionibacterium sp. | reverse complement strand
CCGTTGAGCAGGATTTTTTAATAGGAACAACAACTTTTTTTAATTGTAAATTTGAGTATAAAATACTGATATTCTGAAGAAAACACATATCCTGTTGTTCCGAATACCAAAGATACTAATTACTGAAAGCAATTCACAACGAAAACGCTATATTTGTTTGTGATACCTCAGTTGTTCCGAATACCAAAGATACTAATTACTGAAAGCAATTCACAACAAGTGTTTTGCATGGGCGAGGATGGAGCGAGTTGTTCCGAATACCAAAGATACTAATTACTGAAAGCAATTCACAACATGGAAAATAACTGCAACTATTTGAAAGAAGTTGTTCCGAATACCAAAGATACTAATTACTGAAAGCAATTCACAACCAAACGGAACAAGTTGGCACACAACCTTTCGTTGTTCCGAATACCAAAGATACTAATTACTGAAAGCAATTCACAACAGTGAAGTGGCGATAACGCCTGAGGAGATCGTTGTTCCGAATACCAAAGATACTAATTACTGAAAGCAATTCACAACCAAGAGAACATGAAATCGACACCACTATCTGTTGTTCCGAATACCAAAGATACTAATTACTGAAAGCAATTCACAACTAGACGTCTCGTCATACCCTGCCGTCAGGAGTTGTTCCGAATACCAAAGATACTAATTACTGAAAGCAATTCACAACATTGGTTACAACAGCCTGCGACGGATATAGGTTGTTCCGAATACCAAAGATACTAATTACTGAAAGCAATTCACAACAAAAAGCAACAGGGTTAACTGCAATACGAGTTGTTCCGAATACCAAAGATACTAATTACTGAAAGCAATTCACAACTGTTCAGCACTATACAAATTCTCATAGTCAGTTGTTCCGAATACCAAAGATACTAATTACTGAAAGCAATTCACAACCAGGAACTTGGCGGAGGTCAGATTTATCCGGTTGTTCCGAATACCAAAGATACTAATTACTGAAAGCAATTCACAACAAAGCATCTCTCGGCAATGCACAGTGGGCAGTTGTTCCGAATACCAAAGATACTAATTACTGAAAGCAATTCACAACACTTTCGTACAGCGGTCGAAAATGAAGTCCGTTGTTCCGAATACCAAAGATACTAATTACTGAAAGCAATTCACAACTTATTTCGTGACGCAAAACAGGGATCAAACGTTGTTCCGAATACCAAAGATACTAATTACTGAAAGCAATTCACAACAAGTGTGTGTGTGTTGTCGGTTGCTAAATTGTTGTTCCGAATACCAAAGATACTAATTACTGAAAGCAATTCACAACCCATATATCCAAACATTCCACGAAAAACTTGTTGTTCCGAATACCAAAGATACTAATTACTGAAAGCAATTCACAACGGATATTGTCAAGTTTAAACGTGGATGAGGGTTGTTCCGAATACCAAAGATACTAATTACTGAAAGCAATTCACAACTCCGATATACAGGCTGGCTTTCAGGGCAAAGTTGTTCCGAATACCAAAGATACTAATTACTGAAAGCAATTCACAACTGTCTTGATGATTTCATCTGCAATCTCTGGGTTGTTCCGAATACCAAAGATACTAATTACTGAAAGCAATTCACAACCATCAAACAACGGGTTCGGCATCTTTAAGTGTTGTTCCGAATACCAAAGATACTAATTACTGAAAGCAATTCACAACCCATCGTTTCCGCTATATACCGCAAACAATGTTGTTCCGAATACCAAAGATACTAATTACTGAAAGCAATTCACAACTTTTCTTCTGCCATGATACTTACCTCCTAAGTTGTTCCGAATACCAAAGATACTAATTACTGAAAGCAATTCACAACAAGCATTGATGGATAAGCAAGTAACTGACAGTTGTTCCGAATACCAAAGATACTAATTACTGAAAGCAATTCACAACCCTGAATAGCCTTGTTTGCGTTTTCAATAGGTTGTTCCGAATACCAAAGATACTAATTACTGAAAGCAATTCACAACACTTTCTATTTCGTTCCATGCCGAAACTAGTTGTTCCGAATACCAAAGATACTAATTACTGAAAGCAATTCACAACCGCAAGGCGAAGCGTTTATTTACCGTGTGGGTTGTTCCGAATACCAAAGATACTAATTACTGAAAGCAATTCACAACTGCGCAAGGCAAAGTGCCATTGAGTTTACTGAAAGCAATTCACAACAAATACGCCTTCCTCTCCGATAATGTCGTAGTTGTTCCGAATACCAAAGATACTAATTACTGAAAGCAATTCACAACGTCGTGTGGGTGCATCATCAAATCTGTTTGTTGTTCCGAATACCAAAGATACTAATTACTGAAAGCAATTCACAACATATCCCCTGATGATGCCTTTCTCATCATCGTTGTTCCGAATACCAAAGATACTAATTACTGAAAGCAATTCACAACAAGCCTATGCTTGTTTTCTTCCCATTTCTTGTTGTTCCGAATACCAAAGATACTAATTACTGAAAGCAATTCACAACTGAATCAAGTGTAGAGACAAAGTCATATAAGTTGTTCCGAATACCAAAGATA
>JALHFX010000126.1:4577-5036 GCA_022837595.1 Propionibacterium sp. | reverse complement strand
ATTACTGAAAGCAATTCACAACTGCGCAAGGCAAAGTGCCATTGAGTGATTAGTTGTTCCGAATACCAAAGATACTAATTACTGAAAGCAATTCACAACTCAGTTGAGAGGTTTTTCTCCGTTGATGGCGTTGTTCCGAATACCAAAGATACTAATTACTGAAAGCAATTCACAACGATAATTCGCCGCTTGAAATATACTTCTTCGTTGTTCCGAATACCAAAGATACTAATTACTGAAAGCAATTCACAACTGCATACACATAGAAGTTATAAAGTGGTGAGTTGTTCCGAATACCAAAGATACTAATTACTGAAAGCAATTCACAACATGATAAGGGAGACGGAATTGAAGCTAAAGGTTGTTCCGAATACCAAAGATACTAATTACTGAAAGCAATTCACAACTGACAGGTGGTAGGGAAATAAACATCGATGGTTGTTCCGAATACCAAAGATA
>JALHFX010000126.1:0-4518 GCA_022837595.1 Propionibacterium sp. | reverse complement strand
TTACTGAAAGCAATTCACAACAAATACGCCTTCCTCTCCGATAATGTCGTAGTTGTTCCGAATACCAAAGATACTAATTACTGAAAGCAATTCACAACGGAAACTTTGAGCGTATGTATCTAAGGCTGGTTGTTCCGAATACCAAAGATACTAATTACTGAAAGCAATTCACAACATGAAAACGGATTGTCTGCACCCTCAATGAGTTGTTCCGAATACCAAAGATACTAATTACTGAAAGCAATTCACAACTTATACAAATATACAATAAATTATACACATGTTGTTCCGAATACCAAAGATACTAATTACTGAAAGCAATTCACAACTTTTTCATACCAACCCCCTCTTGATTAGTTGTTGTTCCGAATACCAAAGATACTAATTACTGAAAGCAATTCACAACAGACCTGGCGCTGCTTAGATACTCATATACGTTGTTCCGAATACCAAAGATACTAATTACTGAAAGCAATTCACAACAAAGTGAGCGGTGTATTTCAACCGCCCACAGTTGTTCCGAATACCAAAGATACTAATTACTGAAAGCAATTCACAACAATGCTATCGAGATTACTGAAAGCAATTCACAACTGAATCAAGTGTAGAGACAAAGTCATATAAGTTGTTCCGAATACCAAAGATACTAATTACTGAAAGCAATTCACAACGCTACACCAGCCACTGTGACATTCCCCTGTGTTGTTCCGAATACCAAAGATACTAATTACTGAAAGCAATTCACAACGTGGATACTATATACCAAAACGAGGCGAAAGTTGTTCCGAATACCAAAGATACTAATTACTGAAAGCAATTCACAACCTTCTGTGATCCACTCCAGCAAACGATTTCGTTG
Organism: Propionibacterium sp.; assembly: GCA_022837595.1. Classification (GTDB taxonomy): domain Bacteria; phylum Actinomycetota; class Actinomycetes; order Propionibacteriales; family Propionibacteriaceae; genus Brooklawnia. The sequence continues at coordinate 3,659 of JALHFX010000126.1, read as the reverse complement.
TTCCGAATACCAAAGATACTAATTACTGAAAGCAATTCACAACGAAAAGACTAACGACTTCTATGTGCCTACGGTTGTTCCGAATACCAAAGATACTAATTACTGAAAGCAATTCACAACGCATCCTTTGATGATTAAATCCTTATTCGAGTTGTTCCGAATACCAAAGATACTAATTACTGAAAGCAATTCACAACATAAGTCCAAACATTGGGTTGCACTAATGTGTTGTTCCGAATACCAAAGATACTAATTACTGAAAGCAATTCACAACAAATCCGAATGCCACTATACCATCTGTTGGGTTGTTCCGAATACCAAAGATACTAATTACTGAAAGCAATTCACAACGAAGTTTGACCTTTTTCGACTTGTTCAGAGTTGTTCCGAATACCAAAGATACTAATTACTGAAAGCAATTCACAACTGTATTCCCAATCCGCCTTCCGGTCCATGAGTTGTTCCGAATACCAAAGATACTAATTACTGAAAGCAATTCACAACTCGAACCCTGAGCTATACACAATACCTGAGTTGTTCCGAATACCAAAGATACTAATTACTGAAAGCAATTCACAACTCAGAAAATAAAACTTGTCATCCTGCGGGGTTGTTCCGAATACCAAAGATACTAATTACTGAAAGCAATTCACAACCGGCATTCACGAATGGTCTGGACGCGATCTGTTGTTCCGAATACCAAAGATACTAATTACTGAAAGCAATTCACAACAGACTACCGTTAACAATGGAGAGAACTCCGGTTGTTCCGAATACCAAAGATACTAATTACTGAAAGCAATTCACAACCCACAAGGAAGCGTTTTTCCTTCCTGAAAGTTGTTCCGAATACCAAAGATACTAATTACTGAAAGCAATTCACAACTGGGGTGATGGTAACGTTTCAACCGATGTTGTTGTTCCGAATACCAAAGATACTAATTACTGAAAGCAATTCACAACCATGATCATCAAAGGGCTTGCCCCGATTCTGTTGTTCCGAATACCAAAGATACTAATTACTGAAAGCAATTCACAACGAGAAAAGAAATGATCCGGAGGTGATATAAGTTGTTCCGAATACCAAAGATACTAATTACTGAAAGCAATTCACAACCGAAAACGATGTACTGATTGATGCGGCTAAGTTGTTCCGAATACCAAAGATACTAATTACTGAAAGCAATTCACAACTGAATTGTATGTGTTCTGAAATTCTATTTTGTTGTTCCGAATACCAAAGATACTAATTACTGAAAGCAATTCACAACTGTAGGTCGCTGTAGGTCGCTTAAAAAAAAGTTGTTCCGAATACCAAAGATACTAATTACTGAAAGCAATTCACAACTAGGAGGTTATTATACTTCTGGTGGACTTGGTTGTTCCGAATACCAAAGATACTAATTACTGAAAGCAATTCACAACGGTGACTAACGGGGGGTCTAATGCTGTACAGTTGTTCCGAATACCAAAGATACTAATTACTGAAAGCAATTCACAACCCCTCTGCCATTCCTAACCCCGGAAGAAGGGTTGTTCCGAATACCAAAGATACTAATTACTGAAAGCAATTCACAACAGTAATACGCAAAAGATTGATGAGCATTCGGTTGTTCCGAATACCAAAGATACTAATTACTGAAAGCAATTCACAACTGGATCACCGTAGCTAAAAACGCCGCCTCTGTTGTTCCGAATACCAAAGATACTAATTACTGAAAGCAATTCACAACCAAAGTGACCATCGATCCGGTTTATTTTATGTTGTTCCGAATACCAAAGATACTAATTACTGAAAGCAATTCACAACTGGTTGTTAAACGCCGCAAGGCCCTGCAAGGTTGTTCCGAATACCAAAGATACTAATTACTGAAAGCAATTCACAACAAGTCTTCAGGCAGATCATACGGCATACCGGTTGTTCCGAATACCAAAGATACTAATTACTGAAAGCAATTCACAACTGCGACCTACAGACCTACAGACCTACAAGGGTTGTTCCGAATACCAAAGATACTAATTACTGAAAGCAATTCACAACCAATCCTTGAAGATTCCGCAATATATCCAGTTGTTCCGAATACCAAAGATACTAATTACTGAAAGCAATTCACAACTTCATGCTTCAATTAATTAATTAGTTAATAGTTGTTCCGAATACCAAAGATACTAATTACTGAAAGCAATTCACAACTTTGCAGCTTGTCTATTCCTGCCCGTATGCGTTGTTCCGAATACCAAAGATACTAATTACTGAAAGCAATTCACAACCCGTTCCATTGATGACCTACGCAGAATTGTGTTGTTCCGAATACCAAAGATACTAATTACTGAAAGCAATTCACAACTTAAATCCAAACATAACCCTGTCCATATTAGTTGTTCCGAATACCAAAGATACTAATTACTGAAAGCAATTCACAACTTCAGTTTTTGTATAAGCGTCTGTTATTCCGTTGTTCCGAATACCAAAGATACTAATTACTGAAAGCAATTCACAACAACAAGTTATTCCACCTGTTACATATAGAGTTGTTCCGAATACCAAAGATACTAATTACTGAAAGCAATTCACAACCGCCGAGAAGATCGTATTCTTGCAGACAATTGTTGTTCCGAATACCAAAGATACTAATTACTGAAAGCAATTCACAACTAAGAAGCAGTTTCTAACGCTTTAATTCGTGTTGTTCCGAATACCAAAGATACTAATTACTGAAAGCAATTCACAACGAAAACGCACAGTTGGCGAAGTGTACTCCGGTTGTTCCGAATACCAAAGATACTAATTACTGAAAGCAATTCACAACTAAACATGTAATGGCATACTATCTTTGTAAGTTGTTCCGAATACCAAAGATACTAATTACTGAAAGCAATTCACAACATGTAAACAAGGGATTGTCGGCACAGGATGGTTGTTCCGAATACCAAAGATACTAATTACTGAAAGCAATTCACAACAGCATATACGGAATACGACGGAGTTGTTTTGTTGTTCCGAATACCAAAGATACTAATTACTGAAAGCAATTCACAACGGGGATGCGCAAGGATTTGCAAGCAATATGGTTGTTCCGAATACCAAAGATACTAATTACTGAAAGCAATTCACAACGCGTCAAGCTTGCTATACGCAACCATATAGTTGTTCCGAATACCAAAGATACTAATTACTGAAAGCAATTCACAACTCATAAGTGTCATTATCACGTCGCCAACACGTTGTTCCGAATACCAAAGATACTAATTACTGAAAGCAATTCACAACTAGGTATCTACCCACCTTTTTTCAACTGCCGTTGTTCCGAATACCAAAGATACTAATTACTGAAAGCAATTCACAACAGTAAGTGCCGCCGTCTGTCACTTTTATGGTTGTTCCGAATACCAAAGATACTAATTACTGAAAGCAATTCACAACCACAAAGCAGTAATTCGCAAAACACTGCAAGTTGTTCCGAATACCAAAGATACTAATTACTGAAAGCAATTCACAACCAGCATCAAGGGAAGATATTGAATTTTTGGTTGTTCCGAATACCAAAGATACTAATTACTGAAAGCAATTCACAACAATTCAAAGAATCCGAATTTCAATCGCTCGGTTGTTCCGAAACGACTCACCAATAAAACCGAGTGTTTAAAAAAGAAGTACC
>JALHFX010000125.1 GCA_022837595.1 Propionibacterium sp. | reverse complement strand
TCGCGTGTCAGAATGACCGCGGGCCGTGTCTTGTCCAAGCGCACCAGACAGATCTCGCGCACGGGTCAGTCCCCAAGCGTCGCGTGTGCGACCGACCACGCGACCAGTTCGTCGAGGTCGTCGGAGGTGCCCTGCTCGCGGAGGATGGCGGCGTCCTGCTCGGCAACCTGGCGGCGCATCTCGCGCTCGACGGCACGGGCCACCAGCGCTGCCCGGCTGGGAGCGTTACCGGCGGCCACGGACTGGTCGAGGAAGGCCACCATGTCGTCGGGAAGACGGATCGCGATCTGTATGGACATGACATCGATCATACCAGTACGGGTCCCAATGTGGGATGCTTACTCACGCCGCGAGTGGTCGGATGTCAGCGCTGGCGGTAGATGTCCGCGCGGTGGTCGATGGCCACGATCGTGACGACGTCCGTGATCCGATAGATGATGCGAAAGTCGCCGCGGCGTGCACTGTGCAGGCCCTCCAGTTCGCGCCGGAGCGGTTTGCCGACGCGGTGTGGGTTCTCGGCCAAGGCGCCGTAGATGAACTCGACCGCGGCGGCCGCGGCCTTCTCCGGGAGTCGGGTGAGGGACCGTTTGGCGGTGGGCGTCCAGGCGATCGGGAGCGGTTCGTCGCTCATGCGCTGAGGGAGCGCATGATCTCATCCTTGGTCAGGACCTCGGCTTCGCCGGCAGCGAGTTCGGTCAGGCTGGCGCGGATCTGTCTCATCAGGGTGGGTCGTCCGGCGATGTCGAGGGTCTCTTCCAGGGACGCCAGGTCCTCGACGCTGAGCACCACTGCGGCGGGCCGCCCGTGCTTGGTGATGACCACACGGTCATGCTCGCGCTCCACCTGGTCTACGACCTCGGACAGGTGGTCCTTCACGTCCTTCAGCGCCATCGTGCCCTCAACCGTCATAGCCACAAGTGTAGCCAATTCGCCGCGCAGAACAACGCCCGATCATGCCGCAATCAGATCGTTGGTGAAGGTCCGGTCTGCTCCGGCTGCGCGGGTGTGTGCCGGTCTCCCGCCGTCTTCGGTCACATGATGCGCGGATATCGCGAAGGGGCGACGGCCGAACCGCTCGCTGGGCGCGGCGTTTTGATGGCCGCGGTGTGTTCGAGGTTCTTCTTGTCCAGGTGAGCAGTTCGCCCACCTCTTGTGTTTGTTGTGGTGTCACGGCATGAGCTCCCGCACCGCTTGATGGCTGTGACATGGCGACTACACCCAGGGGTGAATCATGATGTGTGATCGAAGGGCTGGGGATTCCCGACGACGGGGCCCGCAGGAGGCCTTGGCGGCGGGCGGCGCGAGGAGGCCGCTTGGCTATGTGAATCGGCCGCAGCGGATGGTGAAGCACTATCCGGTGCAGCGTGCTGCCGGGGCTGGCGAGTTGGTTGTCCTGAGCGGCTTCTTGGTGCATGAGGCCCGTGCGTGGCGGGGGATGTCTTGATGACGGCCAGGAAGGCTGCGGTGGCGACGGTGGATCTGGTGCCCCGGCAGTACGAGTCGATCCAGGACGCGGCATCGCGGACGGGGGTGAGTGTGAAGACGATCCGGCGGCGGATTGATGACGGAGTCTTGCGGGCCTATCGGCTTGGGCGGATCATTCGGCTGGATCCGGTGCAGGTGGACCAGGCGTTCACGCCGGTTGCCGCGTGGCGGGAACGGTGGTGAACCGTCGTGGCCAGGCATCGTAGGCGGTCGTTTGGTGAGGTTCAGGAGGTCGAGTCCCGGATCCCGGGGAACGCGCCACGCTACCGGGTGCGCTACCAAGGCCCGGACGGGCGCCGCTACTCGCCACCGGTATTCGAGACCTTGGGCGCCGCCGAAGCGTTCCTGACGAATGTGCAGGCTGAGATCCGGTTTGAGATTTGGAGTCCGGACAAGGCCGCCCGCAGGCCTGCCAAGAAGCCGACCACGCCGACGTTCCGCGAGTACGCGGAGAGCAGCATCGTGGACCGGATGAACCGGCCAGTGAAACCATTGCGGGCTTCCACGGCCGACAACTACCGCAAGCAGTTGCGGCTGGAGCTGAATCCGGTGTTCGGAGACATGCAGATCGACCAGATCACCGAGGAGGATGTGAACGCGTGGCATAAGGCGTCGTCGGCGAAGCAGCATCCGACCCAGACCGCGAACGCCTACCTGTTCATGAACTCGGTGATGCGCGAAGCGGTGGAGGCTCGGATCATCAACTCCAACCCGTGCCGGGTGCCCGGGGCGAAGGGGAAACCTGCTCCGAAGCATGAGCCGGAGAGCCTGTCTGCGGTCGAGTTGCGGGACTACCTGAGGGCGGTTCCGGAGCGTTATCGGGTGCCGTTGATGGTGGCGGCGTTCTGCGGGATGCGGTCCGGCGAGGTCCGCGGTCTGCGGATCCGCGACGTCGACCCCGAAACGGGCCGGATCACCATCCAGCAAGGCGTGAGCCGGATCGACGGCGAATACCTGTTCGAAAAGCCCAAAACCAAGGCTGGCACCCGAACCGTCTACGCCCCCGAGCTGCTTCGGGCCAGCCTCGCCGCCCAGGTGCAGGCAAGGACGAAGGCCGCCAACAGTGCCCGGGACCGGTTGTTGTTCACCGCCCAGGACGGCCGTAGCCCCCCAGCATTCCAGCGTGTTGCGGGAAGCCCATCTCAAGGGCCGTGACGCGGTTGATCGGCCCAGCTTGCGGGTGCATGATCTGCGTAAGACCGCCGCCACGCTGGCCGCCCAGCAGGGTGCCACCGTGCGGGAGATCATGGTGATGCTCGGCCACACCACCCCCGAAGTGGCGATGATCTACCAGGCGGCCGCCGAACAACGCATGAAGGACATCGCCACCCGCATGGACGACGTCTTCGCGCAGGTGCTGGACGACGAGAACGAAGACGAGCAGGACGACCAGGGTGCCGACGGAAGCGACTTCCTGTAAGGTTCGCCGAACACTGCCGGGCCGAAACCCAGCCCCGATGGTATGCAAGTTGTCCCGGTTGGGAACGGTGTCGTAGAAGCCAGCCACGGCCAGCATTCCACGGTTGACGAAAACAACCTCGCGACCCCTGAGCAGGATCAGGGGGTCGTGCGGGTGTCAGCGAAAGAGACACTCACGTCTTATCCGAGTTGCCACGAGCCCCTTGGCGCCATCTCCAAGTCGGCGTGAGGAACCACTCTTAGTGCTCCTGCTAGAGCGGGTCGAGTTCGTTGCCGAACAAGCCGGGTCCACCGTACGAGGCTGGCAGGGCGACCTGGGTGACGTCGTCGTGGAGGACACCGACGTCCTCCATCTGCTCGATCCGACCCACGATGGCTTCTGGGACAGCTCTGCTGGCCGCTACCTCGACGTGGTGCCGCAGGTTCAGCAACCTGTTCGAACCCTACCGAGACGCCCGGCCGCACCCATACCTTCACATCCAGTAGCGGACCGGACCAGAGCAGTACCGGGGCATGGGATCAGCGAGAGCCGCACTGTGACGGGCACTTGCGTCAAATCCCTTGACACGTGAGCCAATGGCCATCCTGCCAAGCGGCTCTCTGTGGCGGCCGCATCTCCCTCCCAGGCGGCCGATCGCCCGCCCCCCGCCAAAACCTGGGTAACTGCTGCGGTCCTCCTCGACCACATCAACTTGGCCGGCGCCGTCGTCCCACCGCGGCACCCAGCGGGCGCATAGCCCCCAGAAATGGGGCGCAGAGGTTGGGCACTTTATGGGGTAACTTATGGGGTATCTCTGGCCGTTTGAGGGTTTTCGTGGCCACTTCGGACCACCGCTGAAAACAACCAACCCCGGTCTGACTAGGCATTCAACCTAGTGGAACCGGGGTTGTCTGAGGTGCGCGAGAGAGGAGTTGAACCTCTCGACCACATGGCATTGACAAGCGCAAACGATCGAATGTTGATGACTTGCATAGCCTGTGCGTAGTCGTTTGGAGGGCTGCAAACCTCCGCGCTGCCGGGTGGATGGATCTGCCGACTGGAGCG
>JALHFX010000124.1:5416-11751 GCA_022837595.1 Propionibacterium sp. | reverse complement strand
CTAGCGCTTTTTGTACAGCGACTTCGACTGATAGACAGGTTCGCAGGTCACCTGCACGCCCAGATTGCGGAAGATCCCCTCGTCCACCGAACCGAGGATGACGGTCGAATGCACATCACAACCACGCAGCTGGGCCAATTGAGCTAGCGCGCGGCGGGCGTTCTCGTCAGAGTTCGCACTAACCGACAGCGCAATCAATACCTCGTCGGTATGCAATCGCGGGTTATGGCTGCCCAGATGGGTGGTCTTCAGCGTTTGGATCGGTTCGATCGTCTCGGAAGCCAGCAGCTTGACATCAGGGTCGATACCGGCCAGCGCTTTGAGTGCGTCCAGCAGCATCGCCGAACAGGCGCCGAGTAATGCCGAGGTCTTGCCGGTGATGATGTGACCGTCGGGCAATTCGATCGCGGCGGCCGGATTCTTCGTCCGCTTCTCCATCTCGAGCGCAGGAATCACGACCGGACGGTCCTTCGCGTTCAAGTTCAAGCTGCTCATCAACAAGGCGATCGAATCCGACTGGGTCGGCTCCAGCTCATCGCGCCGCTCGGTAACCAATGCCTTGAAGTAGCGACGGATGACCTCTTGCTTCGATGCCTCCCGGCAGACCTCATCGTCGCTGATACACAACCCCGCCATGTTCACGCCCATATCGGTGGGTGACTTATACGGAGAGTGCCCAAGGATCTGTTCGAAGAGTCGATTGAGTACGGGGAAGACCTCGACATCGCGGTTGTAATTGACCACCTGCTCGCCGTACGCCGCCAGATGGAAAGGGTCGATCATGTTGACATCGTCCAGGTCTGCCGTGGCCGCCTCATAGGCCACATTGACCGGATGGTCGAGCGGCAGATTCCAGATCGGGAACGTCTCGAACTTTGCGTAGCCCGAAGTGAGACCACGTTTGTAGTCGTGATACAGCTGCGAAAGGCAGGTCGCCATCTTGCCACTGCCTGGGCCGGGCGCCGTCACGACCACCAGATCCCGGGTGGTCTCGATGTATTCGTTACGCCCATACCCCTCGTCGCTGACGATCCGGGCAACATCGTTCGGGTAGCCCTTGATCAAATAGTGTTTGTACACCTTCAATCCGCCGCGCTCGAGCTTGCGCTTGAATTGGCGGACTTGCGGATTGTTGTCGGTGACGTGCGAGATCACTACCGAGCTCACGTACAAACGGTAGGAGCGGAAAGCGTCGATGAGCCGCAAGACATCGGCTTCATAGGAGATCCCCAGGTCTGCCCGCACCTTGTTGCGCGCCAAATCAAGAGCGCTGACCACCACCACGACCTCGACATCGTCGGCGAGCTTCTCGAGCATCACGATCTTGTTATCAGGGGTGAATCCCGGAAGTACGCGCGAGGCGTGCATGTCGTCGAAGAGTTTGCCGCCGAACTCCAGATAGAGCTTGCCGCCGAACTCATTACGCCGAGCAAGGATCTGTTCGGTTTGAAGAGCGATGTACTTGTCTCGGTCAAAACCTACGGCGTGCATTGCCCTCCCTGTGGATGCGTCAACGGCCAGATCATAGCCGCTACCGTCTAGACGAATGTACCCAGCTGCGAGACTACTACCGAGATCGTCAGCAGGCTCACCAAGGTAGTGGCGGCGACGATTGCAGCGATCGTCTCGGCGTCCTTCTCGTATTCGAGCGCCAGGAGGAAGACGTTGACGGCGGTGGGCATCGATTGGGCCAGCACGATGGATTGCATGTCCTGTCCGCGCACACCGAGCAGCCAGCACATGCCCCAGGCCAGCAGCGGCGCCGCGACCAGTTTCAATGCGGTAGCTGTGAGCACGGTCTTTCCGAAGCTGATGCGCTTGCCATAGCCCAGCTGGATACCCAAAGCGATCAGAATCATCGGGACCGCCGCGTCCCCAACCATGTGCACAGCGGTATCCAGCCCGCCGGGCAGCCGGACGTCGATGACCCGAAAGATCGTGGCCAGCAGGATCGCCCACAGCACTGGCAACCTCGCGATGTTCGCTATCGTGGCACGCACGCTAGGAGCGACGCCGAAGAGCACCGGGCCGACCGTCCAGATCAACACGATCGAGATCATGAAGATCACGATGGCTCGGTCGAGACCTGCCTGCCCGAGCGCCAACAGTGCGATCGGCAGCCCGAAATTACCGTTATTGCCCAGTAACACCGAGGCGACTACCCCATTGCGTACCGGTTTCGCCAAGATCCGCACGACGACCGCCGCGACCAGGCCTAGCACCACGGTGGTACCCAGATAGCCGAGCATCAAACGCCCCACATCGGACGCGGAGACGGAGGTGTCCATGATCGAGCTGAAGGCAAGTGCCGGTGTCAAGGCATAGAGCTGGACCTTGTTGATTCGGCGAGCAAGCAAGAACCCGACTCCGGCGATGACGAAAACCGGCAGCATGACCTCGAAGAGAGCGGTCAGCATGCGAGTCACTTTAGCCAGTCGGTAAATACCCGATCAGGCCGGACGGTGCTTGGAATTTGGCTGTGAAGAGGTCTCGATACCAAACCACTTGATCTCATTCCTACTCCCGCTTCGTTTCATACAATCGCTGCCGGTTAGGATGACGCCGGAATGACGACATTGTCGGCGATCTGCGTTACCCCACGCCTGTCGATCGGATCGTCAAAAATCGTCCAGCACATCTCACCGGGGGAATCATGAAGACACCAGAAATACTGAAGAAGGCTTCGTTCAAGACGTTGGGCATCGTGCTCGCGGTCGGGCTCATCTTCGGGATAGGTCTGACGATTTGGGCGACGAGCGCACTGTCAACGTCCGGCTTCGGCCGCCAGTCGAAGACCCGGACCACCGAAGTGATCAACGCAGTCACCAGAGAGCAGCAGGTTGTTCTGCTGAGTCTCGGCATCCAGGGCATTTCTCAGCGAACCGACTCAAGCACCTTCTTTGATGTGAAGATACCGGGGAGCTCTCGCGCCTCCTTCCTCATGTACTCCTTCGATGCGAAGTTGGGCATCGACGGCGAAGATGTGCAGATCGAACAGACCGGTGACGACCGATTCCAGGTAACCATCCCCGAGTTCATTTTCATTGGCCACAGCAACGAGGAATTCAAGCTCGTAGCGGAGAATAATGGTGCACTCAGTTGGGTGACCCCTCAGATCGATCCTGTTGAGTTGATCAACGGTGTCTTCAGCGACGATACCGAAGCACAGTACGTCGCCTCCAACGAAGAGCTCCTACGGAGCCAGGCTCAGACTTTCTATACCTCACTGATCACAGCCATCGATCCCGGGCTGTCGGTAGAGTTCGAGTTCGTCGGTGGCCAAAGTTGAACTCACGGCGCAACCGCCGCTTATCCCGCTCGCTCAGCACCGTAAGTCCCGCCGGTTGAAAGAAACCAGTGCGACGACAAAGGCCACCAGCGCGAGGCCGGTCAACATCGCGAGCCCGGGCCAATCCCAACCGTTCATGATCGGCATCTCGGCGAACGCCCAACCGAATGGCGAGACGGCGGAAAGCCACGTCCAGTCTTGTGACTGACGTCCGATCACGTTGGCGATGTATGCGGCAACGGCCAGGCCCGCGCCCACACCGAGCGCCACAGATTTTCGTCCGGTGGCAGCGCCCGCTGCGAGCGACGCGAACGCGATCACGATGGCCAAGGCGCAGAACGAAGCTACTGCTGCCGTTGTATCGCCGGCACCGAGGTCAAGCGCGAATGGCTTGGACGATGCCATGAGTATCAGCCACAGGGCCGCGCCGAGAAGCAGGAAGCGGACGATGATCGCCAGCGCTCGTTCGGCGAGCACGCGCGTACGGCTCACTCCGTGGGCGAGAGTCAGCTCCAGCATGCCCTCTTCCTCGTCGCCGGCGATCGCGCGGGATCCCCAGCCGACACCCGCTATCACCACCAAGATCAATGCAGTCAGCTCGAGAATCGAGGAGTGCACATACCCGGCGCCGCTGAACATCTCGTCGAAGCCCATGCCGACGACGATCGCCGGTGGCAGTGATTCGAGCATCGATTCCATCTCGGGTGAGGCAGCGATCGACTCAAAGAAGGGAAGGTAGACGACGCACACAACCGCTAATCCGAGCGTCCAACCGATCAGTGCTTTCCAGCCGTGGCGCAGTTCATTTATGAAGACCGGCATCATTTCGCTCCGTTCGCTCGGTTGGCGCCGTAGATGTCGAGAACGCGCTCTTCGAGATCGGGTTCGGCGATTACCAGGCTCACCAGATCGAGTTCGGCCAGTGCGGTGACGAGCACCTTCGCTTTTCCCTCCAGTACTCCGGTGATCGCGGTCTCGTCCGCTCCGTACGCGGCTGCTCGCAACTCGAGCCCGAATCGCCGCAGCACTGCGATGACAGCCGAGGAATCGTCGCGAACGATCGCCCGGATACGACGGGCCGCCGACGCGCGCAGCTCATGCATCGGCGCGACCGAGACGAGCCTGCCCCGGTTGAGCACCGCCGCGGTGTCGGCGATCTGCTCAACTTCGCTCATGACATGGGAAGACAGGAAAACAGTCGCTCCACCATTGCGAGCGCCACTGATCAGGCCGAGCACCTGTTGCTGTACGAGCGGATCAAGCCCGGAAGTAGGCTCATCAAGGATCACCAGTTCCGGCCGGTGCATGAACGCTTGAATGATGCCGAGCTTCTGCTTGTTGCCTTTCGAAAGCTTGCGTGTGGGCTCCGTCAGACGCACATCAAGCTGCACGGCAAGCTGCAGCGCCTCCTCGTGCGCAGCTACGGGGTGGTCCCCCAGTTCTGCCCAGAACCTCAAGTGGTCACGCCCGCTCATGGCAGGGTCGAGGCGAAGTTCTCCGGGTAGATAACCGATGCGGTTACGCAACGCAGCACCGGCAGTTCGTGGGTTCTCCCCCAGCACGCTGACCGTCCCAGCAGTTGGGCGAAGGATATCGAGCAGAACCCGCATCAAGGTGGTCTTGCCGGCACCGTTTGGCCCGATCAATCCGAAGATCGAGCCTTGCGGAATCTCCAATGTCAGATCATCCAGAGCGCGGAGCTGCCCGAAGTCTTTCCTCAGGCCGCTGGTCGATATCACCGTACTCATTCCGGATCGCCTTCCGTCAAGGATTCGCAGAGCCCGTTCAGTAGAAGCACCATGCGACAGATCATGATGGGCTGCTAGGCGTCACCGTCGAGTTGATCAGTGCCCCCACTGCGGGTCAGATGGTCTTGAAATACCAGTGGGACGATACTGACTCCGATCATTGTCGTCAGTGCAACCTGCTCATCGAATCCGCCGCGCACTCCGACCGCTAGGTTTGAACGTCTGTTCATTATCCTAAATAGCCAGTCAGCCACTCATGCGAACGAACCCGAAGAACCGATCGAGTCTGGACCGCTTCTGGCAGCGGGCACCTAAAGTAGATACATGAGTGATCTAACTCCCCTCAATGAGGACTTCTCTTCCGCTTTGGCCATCGTGGCTCATCCGGACGATCTCGAATATGGAGCGGCGTCGGCGATCGCACGTTGGACCGCACAGGGGAAACAGATCAGCTACCTACTGGCCACCCGCGGCGAAGCGGGTATCGATGCGATTCCTCCTCAGGCATGCGCTGCTATCCGGATGCAGGAAGAGCGCGACGGCGCAACATTGGTCGGGGTACAAAGAGTTGACTTTCTTGATTACGAAGACGGAATGGTCTGTTACGGGCTGGATCTGCGTCGTGATATTGCCAGGGAGATCCGCCGGGCGCAACCGGATCTGGTGATCACGATCAATCATCATGATCGGTTCGGCCCCGGCCGTTATAACCAGGCCGACCATATCGCTGTCGGACGCGCCGTGATCGACGGGACCAGAGACGCCGCCAATCGCTGGGTTTTCCCCGATCTTTTCGCCTCAGGACTGCAGCCTTGGAAAGCTCAACGCATCCTTGTCTCCGGCAGTCCCCTGTCGACGGCCTTCGTTGACATCACCGACAGTCTCGAGGCAGGTGTCGCCTCTTTGGCCGCCCATCGCTACTATCTGGCAGGGCTGGGCGAGCATCCCATGAGCGATCCTCGGGCCTTCTTGGAAGGAATCGCGGCGGCAACCGGCGAGCAGGTGGGCGTCAAATTTGCGGCATCGTTCGAGGTCATCGAATTATGAACCTGGCCAAGGTGCACCGTACGCGTCACCTCACGACCCGCACAAACCAGCAGCGCTATTCCTGACGATGGAGCCGATCGCACACATCCGCAGCACATTCCCAGCAAAATTCGGCATTCCGCGCCAGGCCGGTCTAGTACCCGAGCTCAGGTCCGAGGTCGTCTTTGAGCCGGATTTCCGCCACCCTGACGCCATTCGGGGCCTTGACGGATTCAGCCATATCTGGTTGATCTGGGAGTTCTCCGCCAACA
>JALHFX010000124.1:0-5345 GCA_022837595.1 Propionibacterium sp. | reverse complement strand
CTTGGCATCCGCCGGGATGCCGTACTTGGTTCAATCCTGAATGTGGGCGGAGCCGACCTGATGGATGGCACCCCGATCTTCGATATCAAGCCGTATATAGCAGCCGATATGCATGCGGATGCGACGTTCGGTTTCACGACCAGCAATTCCGATTACCGGCTACAGGTCGAAATTTCAGACGATCTACTCGCACAAATCCCCCAACAGTTGCGCGCCGGATTGATCGGTGCCTTAGCGGAAGACCCGCGTCCGGCGTATCACGATGATCCGAACCGCTTATACGGGATGAGCTTTGCGGGGTTGAATGTGAAATTCCGGGTACATGATGGTGTGCTCACGGTATGCCAGCTAGAGCTGCCGGACTGACGCGTGATCTGAGATCCAAATCGCCGGAGTAGCCCGCTCGGTAGATGCCGATATTCGAGTTCGATATTCGACGATATTCTTGTATTCGAATGAGCGTTCGGTTAAAATAGTTGCATGAGAACAGCCACCCCCGGCTTGACCGAAGCCCGACAGATACCGCGATCAGCGTTGAGAGCGGCGAGTACGCAACCTGTACTATCCGGGGCCGACGCGATCGAGCACGAATCGAACAGAGAAATCCTGGACGCGATAGATCATGCGCACCAACAGCTGATCGCGGCCGAAATCGCTGAGCTGATCGGTATCGTGCGGGCTGCAGATCGGTGGAAAGTCGATCAGGATGCCGTCGGAGCCGGGCTCGAACGACTGATACAGCCCGGTCACGACGGCACCCCGGAGGTCGCCGAATTCTTGGCCCTGGAATTGGGTGCACTTTTAGGCATTTCCCAAGCCTCAGCTCTCTTCCGGATCGGCGACGCCCTCGATCTGCGCCACCGGCATCCGCAGCTGTGGACCGCCGTCGTGTCCGGGGCTGTGCGGGTCTGGCAGGCCAGCAAGATCTGCAGCGCATGTGCCCACCTACCATTCGAGACTGTCCTCAAAGTCGACGCAGCGATTGCCGCAGATATCTGGACGCTGCCCTGGGCACGAGTCATGAAAGCACTACCCGGGCAGATCATCAATGCGGACCCCGAACTAGCCAGGCGACGAGAACAAGCCCGACGTGATGCCCGTCACATTCGAGTATCGGGTATCGAAAACGGCAGCGTCACCTTGTGGGGCGTCGTGAACCCGGTTGACGGCATCAAGTTCGACCACGTGCTCACCCAGATCGCCCAGACCTTCCCTACCGAACCCGACACACCGATGTGCAAAGACATCGATCGACGCCGGGCAGCAGCGTTCGGCAAGATCACCCAAGATGCCTTTGACAGCCTCTACAGCGGCCAGCCGGCATCCGGCGCGCAGGCTTGGGATCGCCCGAACAGTGGCACAGCTTCAAACGACCCTGTCGATCATCAACCGATCCAATGCACTCTGATCGTGCATGTCTCAGCCGACGACCCAGCTCTGACGACCGAGTCGGACGCCAACCCGTCCAAGACTGGCGTTACCCGCATCGAAGACTGGGGGCCACTACTGACCAGCAGGCTCCCCGAATTCCTCAGCGGAGCCACCGTCACCGTCCGGCCCATCATCGACCCCAGCGATATCCGACCGGTCGATGCCTACGAAACCCCGCCACGAATGCGATTCGCGCTGACACAGCGCAATCCCGTCGATGTTTTCCCCTACGGCACCACCAAGGCCGCGCGCTGCGATGCCGATCACACCATTGCCTATAGCGATGGCAGGGCAGGCCAAACCCACCTCGGCAACCTCGGTCCCCTTTCACGAAAGGCGCACCGCGCGAAGACTCACGGTGGATGGAGACTCGAGCAGCCGACCCCCGGCGTCTATCACTGGACCTCACCTCACGGCTACCGCTACCAGGTCACCGCAACAGGCTCCGTGCGCATCGTCGCTCCCACTCGGGATTGACAGGTGGGTAATCGGATAGGGTGGCGTCCGAATTATGAAATCAATTTGACGGTCACCCGAACCCCACCTATATTCGACCCAGCATCAATTAACGATCAGGAGACATCATGCGCAAGCAAGCACAGCTGACCCGCTCGGTCGCGTCGTGCCGCGTCATGTGTTGTCCCTGTTGTATGCGCTGATTACAGCTTCACGCTGATTCCGTAGTCAACCGCGCCTTAATCAGTTCGATTGTCTCATTACTAGCCGTCCGCACTCGCGAATATCCGCTAGTCCCGCGCACGAATTCATTAGGATTCCTGCGGCCTTTTAAGGCAAATTTCGATCTCCACCCTGCCCAAATATTTGGAGAACTCACCATGCGCAATAACAATATTCGACGTATTCTCGTCGCCACATTGGCCTCCGCAACACTGCTGAGCGCCTGCGGCGCAGAAAGTGGAGCTACCTCGTCACCATCGGGTGCCGATTCTGAGACCGTCTATTTCGGGGTTTCCGGCCCGGTCACCGGCCCGAGCGCCGAGTACGGCACCTACTGGAAGGAAGGCTTCGACCTCGCCCTCACCGAGATCAATGCAGCAGGCGGCATCGACGGCAAGCCGGTCGCGTTGAAATGGGAGGATTCTCAATCCGACCCGAAGCAATCGGTACCGATCGCGCAGAAGTTCGTTGCCGACGAGCCGGCCTGGTCCAATTCGGGTTCACCAACTCGAACGCCCAGTTCACCGACGGCGGCGACCGCATGTGGACGACCAGCCTCACCCAGGAGTACTACCAGAAGCTTGCCGCCGATGAGGTGACCAAGGAGCACAAGAAGCTGTCGGTCGTCTACCTGCAGTCCGACTGGGGAAAGACCTCCTTCGATCTGTTCAAGGCCGAGGCCCTCGCGCAAGGCGCAGAGATCGTCTACGAGTCGGCGATCCAACCCGACTCCGAGGACTACCGTCCGGTACTGATCAAGGCTCGCGACGCGCAACCGGATGCCATCGTCCACATCGGCTATGCCGCGGACGGCGCCCGCGTGGTGCGACAGGTCCGCGAACTCGGCTTCACCGGCCAGTTCTACGGCGGCCAAAACACCCCGCAATTCCTCGAATCCGCGGGTGGAGCAGCAGAAGGAACGATCATCAATGAGAACCTCTTGATCGGCAATACTGCCCCGGCCGTGACAGAGTTCTACGACAAGTTCGAAGGCGTTTACGGTCACGAGCCCAGCACATTCTCGGCCTACGCCTACGATGCCCTCTACGTACTCGTCCAAGCCGCCGAGATCGGCGGTGCTACGCGCGAGGGTGTCTACGAGGGTTTGGCATCGGGTCAGCCTTTCGACACGGTTCAGTTCGGTGAGTTCACCTTCGGCGCCGACCGTCGTCCCAACGACGTACCGACCGTTCCCGTCATCGTCGTGGACGGCGCGTACCAGGCGCTTTACCCGCAATCATGATCGACACCATCATTTCGGGATTGGTCCACGGCAACGTGTATGCGCTCGTTGCCGTGGGCATCTCCTTGATCTTCGGGGTGACCAATGTCGTCAACTTCGCTCAGGGCTCGATCGTGGGGCTCGGGGCGATGCTCGGCTGGTGGTTCATGGGTGTTTTGGGCTGGCCCTGGTTGCTCAGCCTCATCGCAGTGGCCATCACTGCCTCGGTGGTCGGCTATCTGATCAGTATCAGCGCGGTGCGACCATTGGTTTCTGCCCCACCGATCGCGGCGCTGCTGGCCACCTTCGCGGCGTCGATGGTCGTGGACAACCTGAGCCAGGTCGTCTTCGGCGCCCAGACCCGCGCGTTTCCCGAGCCGCTGGCGACCGACAACTTTCAGGTCGGCGGGCTGCGACTGGGCACCAGCGATCTGGTCTCGTTTGCCTTCACCATCATCGCGATGATCGCCCTGTGGGCGTTCTTGAAGTTCGGACGCAACGGCCGGGCGATCCGCGCAACCGCAGCCGACCCGGACGCCGCCGCACAAATGGGCGTACCGGTTACCCGAGTACAGAATCTGTCCTTCCTGCTGGCCAGCATGCTCGGCGGGGTCGGCGGCATCTTCTACGGCATGTTCGCCGGGGTCGTCTCACCGGTCTCGGCATCGTTCACCGGAACCGTCGGCTTCATCGCGGCAGCGGTGGGTGGGCTCGGTTCGATCACCGGAGCGGTAGTCGGCGGCCTACTGCTCGGTTTGCTCGAGGCGATCGGCGTCTTCACCTTCGGCGACGGTTTCCGCGATCTGTTCATCTTCGGTCTATTCATCCTTGTGCTGGTCCTGCGTCCGTATGGACTGTTCGGCTCGAGGAAAACGGTGGCCACCGAGCCGATGACCGGAACCTTCCTGGGCGCCGGGCGTCCGATCGAATTACGTTGGTGGCATTGGTGGCTCGTCGGGATTCTGGCCGCTGTCGCCATACCCCTATTCGGTGGTCCGGTCGCCAGCGCGGTGGGCACCCAGGTGGTGATCTACGCGATCATGGCGGTGCCGATGACCTTGCTGGCCGGTTCCACCGGGCAGGTCTCGTTGGGTCAGGCCGCACCGGTGGCAATCGGCGCCTACGCGTCCGCTTTGCTGGTACTCAGACTCGACCTGCCGTTCTTGGCCGGGCTCGTGCTCGGCGGTCTGATCGCGGCGATCATCGCGACGGCGGTGACGTTGCCGATCTGGCGGCTGGGCGGCCACTATATTTCGTTGGCCACCCTGGCGCTCGGCTACGTGGTGCTGGCCGTGATCCGTAACTGGGATTCGGTTACTCAGGGGGCCTACGGGCTCACCGGTATCCCTGCCCCCAGCATCGGCGGTTTCGTCTTCTTGACCTCCGAGCAGCGCTATCTGCTCGACCTCGTCATGCTGGCGATCACCTTGCTGGTGGTCATCGTGATCCGCAAATCGCATCTGGGCACGGTGCTCTCATCGGTCGGTTCGGACGAGGTCGCGGCCCGCTCGCTTGGCATCTATACCCGTGACTATAAGATCATGGCCTACGCGATCACCGCGTTCTTCGCGGGCATCGCAGGTTCGCTGCTGGCTCACCAGTACAACTACCTCGATCCGACGGTCTTCCCGATTCAGATGTCGGTGCTCGTCCTCACCATCGTCGTGCTCGGCGGCATGAATTCGCCGTTCGGCGCAGTGATCGGTGCGCTGGTGCTGGTCGGTTTGCCTGAGGCATTGCGGATCGCCTCCGACGTTCGGATTCTGCTCTACGGCGTGATCATGATCGCAATGATCCGGTTCCGACCCCAAGGCCTATGGACGAGGACAACAGCATGAATGACTTCGCATTGCAGGTGCGCAACCTGCATCGCCGGTTCAGCGGCCTACGAGCAGTAGATGGCGTGAGCATCGATGTCAAGCGTGGCCAGACGGTCGCGATCATCGGTCCGAATGGCTCGGGCAAGACCACCACCTTGAATCTCATCACCGGGGTGCTGCGTCCCAACGAGGGC
>JALHFX010000295.1 GCA_022837595.1 Propionibacterium sp. | reverse complement strand
GGGGACCTCGAATAACCCGAGGTTTTCAGTGAATCCCGCCGCGCAATGATGACCGCGAACGAATTCGACCCAATTTCTTTGGCAAACCACCGCGTTTCTCGGCGGGGTTGCCTCGTTTTTGCCTCGAATCGTCCCGGGCATCGGTGATTCGGCCCATTTCGGGCGTCAGAAGGCCTCGATGCCGGCCTTCCGGAAGTAGACCAGCCGCTTCAAGTTGTAGCAGGCGGCCATCATCATCATCGCAAAGTTCGCCCGCGCCTGACCGATGGTGCGCAGCAACTTGCCGCCCATCTGCTCGATGGCGGCAAATACATGCTCGACCCGGACGCGCGTTTTGGCGATGCGCTGGTTACGCCGCTGCTGGCACTCGGACAGCGGCTTGTTGCGTTTGCCCTTCCTCTGGATCTGATTCCGGAAGCCCTTCTCTTTGAGCCAGGCTTCACGCGCCTCGGACGGGTAGCCTCGGTCGGCATAGTCGGTCTCGATTCGGCGAATGATCTTGTATTTCTTGTCGACGTTGATCGAGAGCTTGTAGCCGAAGTGGCTCTTGCCGTGCTTCTTCGTCCAGGTCGCGTTGATGTCCTTCTGGCGCCGCTTCGCAGGCTTCCAGTCGGCGGGCATCGCACCTTGCTCGATCAGCGCCTTCTCGCCTCGGCTGTTGTGCTGCTTGGGGGCGGGGACCAAGGTGGCGTCGATGATCTGACCGCCGCGCGCGATGAAACCCTGCTTCAACAGCTGCGCCGAGACTCCGTCAAAGAGCGCCTTGGCGCCCGCTTCACCGATCCGGTTCTCGAACATCCACACCGTGGTGCGGTCCGGCACGTGGGTCGCGTTCACCAGTCCGCAGAAGCGCTTGTAGCTCATGCGGTCGAGCAGTTGGTACTCCATCTGCTCATCGGACAGGTTGTACAGACGCTTGAGCACCAGGATCCGTACCATCGTCTCGGTCGGGTACGGCGGACGCCCGCCCTGCGCGCTCGCCGGGCGCGGCGCAACCTCATCCACCTCGGCTGCCAACGCCACAAAGTCGATGTGCGACTCGATGTCGGCCAGCGGGTCGCCCAGCGAGTCGAGCTTCTTGCGGTGGTGTTCGTCAGCGAACAGGTCAGTCTTGATAGCGCTACGCGGTTTCATCGGTGCAGCCTGCGGCGTTCAGGGCGTCGTAATTTTACCAAGGGCGGGCGAGACGGAGGTTTTTCGAGGCGCCC
>JALHFX010000123.1 GCA_022837595.1 Propionibacterium sp. | reverse complement strand
GTCATCTGGTCGGCATACATGTGTACCTCACCAGAAACATTCCGTGCGGCTCGTCCGATGGTCTGGATCAAAGAACGCTCGGAGCGTAAGAAGCCCTCTTTGTCGGCATCCAGAATCGCGACCAGTGACACTTCCGGAAGATCAAGACCCTCACGCAGCAGGTTGATGCCGACGAGTACGTCATACTCGCCGAGCCGCAGCTCGCGTAGCAATTCGACCCGGCGCAGCGTATCCACCTCCGAGTGCAGGTAGCGAGTACGAACGCCGCGTTCCATCAGGTAGTCGGTGAGATCTTCTGCCATCTTCTTGGTCAGTGTGGTCACCAGGATCCGCTCGTCTCGTTCGGCGCGAATCCGGATCTCCCCCAGCAGGTCATCGATCTGCCCTTTCGTCGGTTTGACGATGACCTCCGGATCGACGAGCCCGGTCGGACGAATGATCTGTTCGACCACGCCCTCACTTCTTGCCGACTCATATGGGCCGGGAGTGGCCGATGAATAGACGGTCTGCCCGATTCGTTCGGTGAATTCTTCGAAGCGAAGGGGTCGGTTATCCAGCGCGCTGGGCAGCCGGAAACCATGCTCGACCAGGGTGCGTTTACGACTCATATCACCCTCATACATGCCACCTATCTGCGGCACGCTGACATGCGATTCGTCAATGACGAGCACGAAGTCTTCAGGAAAATAGTCGAGCAGGCAGTTCGGCGCACTGCCCGGTTCGCGGGCATCGATATGCCGCGAGTAATTCTCAATGCCTGAACACGTACCGATCTGACGCATCATCTCGATGTCGTAACCGGTGCGCATCTGCAACCGCTGGGCTTCGAGGAGTTTGTTCTGCGATTCCAGCTCTTTGAGTCGGGTTTCGAGTTCGGCCTCTATACCGCTGATGGCACGTTCCATGCGTTCGGGTCCGGCGACATAGTGTGAGGCCGGGAAGACATAGACCTCCTCGTCGGTGCTCAGCAGCTCACCAGTGACCGGATGCATCGTCGACAGTGCATCAATCTCATCTCCAAAGAACTCGACTCGCACAGCATTCGACTCGTACATCGGGAAGATCTCAAGCGTGTCGCCGCGTACCCGGAAGGTACCGCGGGTCCCCGCGAGATCGTTGCGCAGATACTGCATCTCCACCAATTTGTGCAACAGCGAGTTTCGGTCGAGCTCGTCGCCCACATGCAGGCTGAGCATCGAATCGACATATTCCTGGGGCGTACCGAGGCCATAGATCGCCGACACTGTGGCGACGACGATTACATCTCTCCTGGTCAACAGTGAATTAGTAGCCGAATAGCGGAGTCTCTCGACCTCCTCGTTGAGGCTGGAGTCTTTCTCGATATAGGTATCGGTCTGCGGCACATATGCCTCAGGCTGGTAATAGTCGTAGTAACTAACGAAGTATTCGACCGCGTTCTCGGGGAAGAACTGCCGAAGCTCCGCAGCGTACTGCGCAGCCAACGTCTTGTTGGGTTGCATCACGAGCATCGGGCGCTGTAACCGTTCGGCTAACCAGGCGACGGTCGCAGTCTTGCCGGTGCCGGTCGCACCCAGCAGGATGACGTCTTTCTCGCCGGCCTTCAACCGACGCTCGAGTTCATCGATGGCGGCCGGCTGATCACCGGCCGGCTGGAACTCGGAGTGCACCTTGAATGGCGCCACTCGACGGGTGATCTTTTCTACCGGTCGCATGTCATCAAGGCTAGGCCGCAGGACTGACGTTTCCGGATCGGTTTTCCGCGCGGCTGAAAACTAAGGTGACCGTGGCGGCTATCTCTCTCGGGCCTTCTTCGCCAGGGCATCCCAGACCATCTCGACCTGAGCGCGAAGTTGATTGTATGAGCCGGAGTTCTCGATTATCCAGGTGGCCGCCGCCAACCGCTCGGCGCGGCTGGCCTGGGCGGCCACCCGAGCCTGCGCTTGTCCATCATCGAGGCCATTGCGCGCCTTGAGTCGATCGATTTGGATTTCGAGCGGCACGTCGATGACGATCACGCCCTCGAAATCGTCTTTCAGGCCTCCCTCCACAAGCAACGGTATGACGGAGATGACTATCGCGTCCTCGGGAGCCGCGGCGATGAGCTCGGCCCGGCGCCGCCGTATCTCGGGATGAATGATGCCGTTGAGATCATTGCGGGCCTCGTCATCGGCGAAAATGATCTCACCCAGCGCCTGCCGATCGAGGCTACCATCAGCTGCTAGAACCCCAGCTCCGAAGCGTTCCACGACCTCCGCCAGCCCTCGACTGCCGGGCTCCACGACTTCGCGGGAGAGCAGATCCGAATCGATGATGATTGCGCCTCGCTCGCTGAGTAACCGCGTAACCACTGTCTTGCCCGACGCGATCCCACCCGTCAAGGCCACGCTGAGCGCACTCATCGGTGCTGCACCTGCGTCAAGCCATCAAGGCCACGACCCCGGTCATCTGTGCCGTTGGCAGACCATGGACCAGCTGAAGCGCCGACGGGGGCGCGGACGATTTCGTTGAATTGGCCGAAAACGAACATAGCACCGAGCCTAACCTGCTGGTGCGAAAGGTCCGGCTTAGCCTGTATCCGCCGATGGGCCGCGTCGCGAGCGGCACCTGGCGGGGGCGATGGCAAGGCGGACGAACCAAGCGCACCGGGGTGCGCTGACTGCGGACAACGCAGCCGGCGCGCACGCCAGGAGACGCGCAGTAGCGGGAAATCGGCGGATCCAGGCTTAGAACCCAAGAACGACAGAAACGCGGTGGCCCCGGATCCGGAGATCCGGGGCCACCCCATCAGTTCAGCGAATCAGCGCATGCGATCAGTTGTTTCCACTGGTCAGCTTGTTGCGCAGAGCCTGTAAAGCCTCATCGGAAGCCAGCGAACCTTCGGTCGGAGCACTAACCTCGGACGAGTACTCGGTTGCCTCTACACGGGCAGCAGCAACAGCCGACTCCTCGGCCTCGGCAGCCTGCTTCTTGAGCGCCATCCAGCGGGCCTGAGCCTCGGCGTACTGGGCCTCCCAGGCAGCCTGCTGCTCTTCAAAGCCCGGCTTCCACTCGTTGGTCTCCGGATCGAAGCCCTCCGGGTAGATATAGTTGCCGCTCTCGTCGTAGCTGGCGGTCATACCGTAGAGCGACGGATCGAAGTCGTCCGCAGCAATGTCGACGCCCTGGTTCGCCTGCTTGAGCGAGAGCGAGATACGACGACGCTCGAGGTCAATATCGATGATCTTGACCATGACCTCGTCACCGACCGCGACGACCTGCTCCGGAATCTCCACGTGGCGTTCAGCCAACTCAGAGACGTGCACCAAGCCCTCGATACCGTCCTCAACGCGAACGAACGCGCCGAACGGAACCAGCTTGGTGACCTTGCCAGGCACGATCTCGCCGATCTGGTGGGTGCGGGCGAAGGTCTGCCACGGATCCTCTTGGGTAGCGCGCAACGACAGTGAAACACGCTCGCGGTCGAGCTCGACGTCCTTGACCTCGACGGTGACCTCCTGGCCGACCTCGACGACCTCGCTCGGGTGGTCGATATGCTTCCAGCTCAGCTCGGAAACGTGCACGAGGCCGTCCACGCCGCCGAGATCGACGAAGGCGCCGAAGTTGACGATGGACGAGACGACGCCCTTGCGGATCTGGCCCTTCTGCAACTGATGCAGGAACGATTGGCGAACTTCGGACTGAGTCTGCTCCAGCCAGGCGCGACGGCTCAACACCACATTGTTGCGGTTCTTGTCGAGTTCGATGATCTTCGCCTCGAGTTCTTGACCCACATAGGGCTGCAGATCACGGACGCGGCGCATCTCGACCAAAGAAGCCGGCAGGAAGCCACGCAGGCCGATATCAACGATGAGGCCACCCTTGACCACCTCAATGACAGAGCCGGTAACGACACCATCGGATTCTTTGATCTTCTCGATGGTGCCCCAGGCGCGCTCATACTGGGCACGCTTCTTGGACAGGATAAGGCGGCCTTCCTTGTCCTCTTTCTGCTGGACGAGGGCTTCGACCTCGTCCCCTACCTTGACGACGTCAAACGGATCAACATCGTGCTTGATAGATAGTTCCTTGGAAGGAATGACGCCTTCAACCGCGGCCTCGAAGGCTTCTGGCGTGCCGATGTCGTCGATTGCGACCTTGTTCGAGGCCTCAGTGGAGGAGGTCATGTAGTAGGGCTCCGATTGCTGGGTTATGTCTTCGATTGGATGCACCACGGCCACGCAGATGATCTGCACGCGCCACCTACTCGGTCCGAGACGGCACAGACCGCAATGCCCCTCAATAGTAGTCACGCGCGACAAAGAGGGTCAATCTGGATCGCCGAACGATCGCGAGTGCCTCGCCTGTGGCGCCGACGTCGTGTGACACAGCGTAACCGGAGGTTTGATAGCTTCGGAAAACGTAACATCGACTCGGCTAGGAAAGAATCCCAGATGCGTCATCGGATCACCCGGATCGTGGGAACCATCACCATGCTCGTCTTCATCGCGATTTTGGCTTTGGTCGCGATCCGGTTCGTCGAGCAGGACACACCTGAGCAGTCACTGCTGCCGGAATTCCTTCGCACGATGGGCGGGTCGGCGATCCCGGGGGCAGGCCCGGAGTCCTCGGACGAAGTGGTCGATGACTGCCCCGCCGAGCCTCAAGAAGTCGTCGATCCGGTTCGGATGACGCTGATCGATCAGGGCATGAGCATGCCGGTAATCAGCCTCGGCTTGGATGCGACCGGCGAGGCACCGGCCACACCTCCCGGAAACGAGGGTTATACGGTGGGCTGGTTCGATGAGGGCCCATTGGTCGGCTCACAAGTCGGGAATGTTGTGCTCAGCGCTCACACCTTCCGTTATGGCGGAGCATTGGGCAATCAACTGAACAACGGCCTACTGACACCCGGCGAGCTCATCCGGATCAGTGGTTCGGACGGTTCGTCAGCCTGCTACCGTCACTCTGGACATGCCCACGTGATGGTGGACGAGTACGATCCGACATCCAACATCCTCTACGACGATTACGGTGATCCCAAGTTCGCGCTGATCGTCTGTTCGGACTACGATTCCGACGGTCTCGCGCAGGGGCGGATGATCTACTACGGCACGTTGGTCACCGGGAACCCGAACGAATCGGATGGTTAACGCCAGCGCCCCTAGTTAGTGTGC
>JALHFX010000294.1 GCA_022837595.1 Propionibacterium sp. | reverse complement strand
CCGGTCGGCGGCCGGGTTGCTCCCGGTACGGACCATCATCTCCACCGCTGCCGTGTGGTGGGCCGGGGGCAGCGGGTTCCCCTCCGGTGGGCAACAGGAGCACCGCAGGTGCCGCCACCCGGTGGGACCCACCACGATGCGCTCCCGCACCTCCACCCCGACCGCACCCATGGCAGCGGCCAGCGCCGACACCACCACCCCCGCGCCCCCACTCGCGGACTCGTACCCCACGAGGATCACGGCATCAGGACGGTCCCGCAGCAACGGGGGCACCACCGTGGCGAGCATGTCCTCCACCTCACCCTCGCCGGGAAGGTCGACCCGCATGGTCATCCCGTACCGCACACCGTGCAGCGCCACCGCCACCACGGACTCCTCCGGCTGGAAGCCCAGCATGTGCGGCGTGCGGCAGCGCCGCGATCAGGTCAGCAGGGGTGGACAGGACGATGGGAGCAGGAACACTCATCTCAAACCTCCATGGTTCGGGAATCTCACGCGGCTGGTCAGGCCGCAACTTGGTTGGTACTCCCGACACTACCCACCCCCACCCACACCAACACTCTCCCCGGTCCCCGCCCCGGCCGGCATGGGGTGCCGGGGCGGGCGGACCCGGAACGTGCCGGCTATCCAGAGCTTGTGACACCACCAGGGAAACGGAGAACCCTTCGCCTCCGCTCCCTCACAAAGCACGTCGCGCAATGGTTCGGCAAGGACAACATCCGCTGCAACTCGGTGCACCCGGGAGCCATCTACACCGGTATGGCGAAGGCCGCCAGCATCAAGTCCCGCGAGGAGATGGGGCAGCTTCTACGGCGCGACGACCCCGCTTCCGCCCCTCGACATCACCCGAAGCCGGCCGGGACGTGGAACCCGTCTGTCCGGCTCCACGGCACTCAGGCGATGGGCTACGGGCGTTGTGGTCTTGTCGGGCGCTCGGGTTCTGCTCTTCATGCGGGCGGGGCAGCCCGTATCATCGTCGGGTGGACGACTGTCATAGTAGGTGGCCCTTCGGGGCCGGCCCTTCAGCCATGTTCAATCTCGCGGGGCGGGTGTCTCGCCCATGACCACGGAGTGGTTGCTTGAGGTGTACCAAGGTTCTTGGACAGGTCCTCGCGAATGGAGAGGATGTCCGCATGTCAACGAGTCGGCGGCGTTATAGCGCCCAGTTCAAGGACGA
>JALHFX010000034.1 GCA_022837595.1 Propionibacterium sp. | reverse complement strand
CGACGAGGACAACGACGTGCGCGTCGGCTACCGCAACCCGTACGACGGGCTGAGCCTGTCCGGCCTCCATGCCGACGCCCTGAGCTGGGCCGCCGAGGCAAAGAAGATGGGCCAGGCGCGAACCGCGACCAAGGGCGGACCCTTGGTCGCAAGTTCACACCTGACCCATTTGGGGTGGCTGACGGGACTTGAACCCGCGACCGCCTGGACCACAACCAGGAGCTCTACCAGCTGAGCTACAGCCACCATGCCAACCGTCCGGGGGACCCGAAACAGGCAGCCTGTTCAGTCTAGCGCCCCAGCATCGCTTCCGTAAAACCGGGTCGACGTCGCGTCACGCCTAAATCTTCGGCAAGCAGCAAATTCGAACAGCAAAGGGGGATCGCCCAGCTCGCCGTCCAATCAACGTACCGGGAGCGTTCGCAAGCCGCGGAATGATCGCATGGCAACCGCTTGCCTAGCGGGCCCCTTCCGTCCACTAAGATGGTCTCAGATAGGGGAGGACGCGTTGGCCAAGAGAATCACGCTGGCGGATATCGCTTTGCGCAGCGGACTGTCCGTGTCCACCGTGAGCATGGTACTCAATGACCGGCCCGGCTCCCGCATTCCAGAATCAACCGCTCTGCGCGTCCGTGATATCGCCAAAGAACTCGGTTATGCGCCTGATCGCACAGCCCGGGGCCTGCGTACCGGCAGGTCCGAGGCGTTCGGCTTCATCTCCGACGAAGTGACGGTCACTCGGTACGCTTCGGCGATGGTTCGTGGCCTCCTCGACGCTGCCGAGGACAGCAATTATTCCGTGCTGATAGCCGAGACTGACAACCAGTCTCGTCGTGTCGAGGCCGCTATCCGGCTGATGCGAACTCGACGCATTGATGGCATCTTGGTCGGGCTGATGCGTGCACGTCAGATCGATCTGCCTGGCGACATCGGCGGTCTGCCCGCTCTGATCGTGAACGGCAAAGTCGACGGTGTCGTCTCGGTCTTGCCGGACGAATACCGCGCCGGTCTCGATGCGGTGCACTATCTCGTCTCACGCGGGCATCGCAGGATCGCTTTCGTCGGTCGTGCTCCCGAACACCTCGATCCGCGGGTCTCATGGACGATCGGTCGGCGGGTGGCAGGCATCGATGACGCGATGGCCGATGCAGGATTGTCCTTCGTCCATGAAGTCGGGGGAGTGGAGTGGGAACCAGAACTCGGCGATCACGCGGCAGCCGAGATCTTCGACCGCCGCGATGCCACAGCTATCATCACGGCCAACGACCGCATCGCTTTTGGTGTCTACCGTAAGGCCCGGGAGCGCGGTGTGGAGATACCTTTCGAGGTCTCGGTTCTCTCTTTCGATGACGAGCAGCTGGCGAGCTATATGCGTCCGCAGATCACCACTATGCGACTGCCCTATCTCGAGATGGGTCGGATCGCGGCCGAATGCCTTCTGGAGCGAATAGGTGGGGGTGGCAAGGTCGCTGGACGTCTGGTGCATGAGCAGGATGAGATCCTGGTACCGATGCCACTTATCGAACGTGACTCGGTTGCCACCATCAGCTGAACAGGTTGCTAGCATCAGCTGAACAGCGAAACGACGGCACCGAAGGAGTGCACAGTGCTCTTTCGTGGACAGCCACCAAGCCTTCGTGAGCAACTTCTTGATGATCTGACCAAATCAGATTCGTTACGCTATTCACAAGTCGCTCACGGACTGCTACACTGATGACTGCTGCAACGTTGTAGCATTGCTTGACTAGGTGAGTCACGTAGCACCACTCCACGAAAGGAGGGGGACAGGAAAAGTGGCTAGCTTTACGAAGTCCCTCAAGAACCCGTCATACCTGTACAGTTCCCTGACCTTGCTTCTATTCTTCATGTCCTGGGGCATCTGGTGGTCATTCTTCCAGCTTTTGGCTGGCTAAAGATTCTGCCGAAGGTGGTCTGGGCCTTAACGGAGCCGACATCGGAACCGTTTACTCGGTCAACTCCCTCGTCACCTTGATCTTGATGTTCATCTACGGCACGACACAGGACAGGTTGGGTCTCAAGCGTCACCTGACCATCCTTATCGGTATCATCGCCTCCGCGGTGGCGCCGTTCGTGATTTTCGTATACGAACCACTGCTGAAGAACTCCTTCATGCTCGGTGTGCTTCTGGGCTCGATCGTGCTGTCAGCCGGCTTCATGGCCGGAGTCGGGCTGCTCGAGGCTTTCGCCGAACGCATGAGCCGTCGCTTCAATTTCGAGTATGGCCAGGCCCGCATGTGGGGTTCCTTCGGCTACGCCATGGTGGCACTGGTCGCAGGTTTCCTATTCACCATCAACCCGCATCTGAACTTCATCGTGGGCAGCTTCATTGGTGTTGCGCTTCTGCTCATCCAGCTGTTCTGGAAGCCCGCCAAGGTTGACCACACTGACTCGTCGGAGAGCGTAAAGGAGCCCACCCAGCCCGGTATTCGCGAGATGCTCGGACTGCTACGGATGCCGTCGCTATGGCTGATCATCATTTTCGTCATTTTCTCCTGGACCTTCTACACCGTTTTCGATCAGCAGATGTTCCCCGACTTCTACACGGGTCTGTTCAGCTCGAAGGCTCAAGGTGAGCAGGTCTACGGCATTCTCAACTCCGTCCAGGTCTTCTTCGAAGCCGCGATGATGGGAGTCGTTCCGATCATCATGCGCAAGATCGGTGTCCGCAATACCTTGATGCTCGGCGTCTCCGTGATGACCGTACGTATCTTCGGCTGCGGTGTCCTGAGTAATCCGATCGCGGTTTCCGCGGTCAAGATGCTGCACGCACTTGAGGTGCCTCTGTTCATCCTGCCGATCTTCCGCTACTTCACTTTGCACTTCAACCCGGCACTGTCGGCCACCTTGTACATGGTCGGTTTCCAGATCTCGGCTCAGATCGGCAACGTGATCCTCTCGCGCCCGCTCGGCATGCTCCGCGATTCGATCGGCTACCAGCCCACCTTCCTGGTGATCTCAGGGATCGTGTTGCTGGCCGGTGTCTACGCCTTCTTCACGCTAAAGAAGGACGACCAACAAGTCTTGGGTGATCCATTCCTTCGCGACAACCAGATCGAGGTCGTTTCGACCACGGATATCTCCGACAAATGACGCCAAAACGGATACAACGAAGAGGTAATTCAGAATGAAAGAACAACTCGAGCGCGCCGAAGCCAGCGTAGCCAAGCTGCTCGAAGGCCGAAATGACCGCTGGTACCCGCTCTTCCACATCGCCGGCAAAGCAGGTTGGATCAACGACCCGAATGGCCTGTCGTATTTCAATGGGCGCTACCAGGTCTACTTCCAGCACCACCCGTTCGGCACCCAGTGGGGCCCGATGCATTGGGGACATGTCTCCTCCGAAGACATGGTCACCTGGCGTCGCGAGCCGATCGCGCTGGCCCCATCGGTCGAAGCTGACCGTGATGGTGTCTTCTCCGGCTCAGCGGTGGTCTCCGATGACAACGAGCTGGTCGCCTATTACACCGGCCACCGTTGGCGCAACGGTATCAATGAGGACGAAGGCAACCTGCAGGTCCAGTGCATGGCCATCTCCAAAGACGGTATCTCCTTCGAGAAGCAGGGCGTCATCGTCGAATGCCCTGAGGGTCTGCTGCATTTCCGTGACCCGAAGGTCTGGCGGATGGGTGACACCTGGTACATGGTCTTCGGAGCCTGCTCGGCAGAGAACCGCGGCCAGGTCTGGTTGTACACCTCGACCGACATGAAGAATTGGGAATTCGATCGGGTGATCTTCACCGATCCCGACCCTCGCGCCTACATGCTCGAATGCCCCGACATGTTCCCGTTGGGCGACAAGTGGGTCATCACCTACTGCCCGATGGGTATTGAGGCGAAGCGTTACGTGGCACGCAACGGCCACAACGCCGGCTATGTGGTTGGTAACTGGGAGCCCGGAGGCGTCTTCGAGCAGATCACCGAGTACCGGACCATCGACTGGGGGCATCAGTTCTATGCTCCGCAGTCGTTCGAGGCCCCGGACGGGCGCCGCATCCAGTACGGCTGGCTCGGTTCCTTCACCATGCCGGTCGCCACCCAGGAAGCCGACGGCTGGTGCGGAACGTTCACTGTGCCGCGCGAACTCACGCTTGACGAGAACAACCGTCTGCGTAACTATCCGATCGCGGAGATCGAGCGGCTTCGTACCGACACGATCGATTTCGGCACCTTCGAGCTTGGCCAGAACGAAGACAAGGTGCTGTTGGATGATGGAGAGGCTGTCGAGATCGAACTCGAGGTCAACCTCGCCGCAACTTCAGCCGAGCGCTTCGGCCTGATGGTGCACAGCACTCCAGGTGGCGGCCACACCTATGTCGCCTACGACGACCTGTCGGGACGTGTCTCACTCGACCGCAGGCTCACCGGGAACGGTGACCGCGGTTACCGCGCTGCACCCTACGAGGGTGGCACCCTGCTCACGCTGCGCGTCCTGGTGGACCGTGGAATGGTGGAGGTCTTCGTCAACGGTGGCGCTGAGTCGATCACCTCGAACAGTTTCCCCAATGAAGGGCCGCGGGCTGTCGTTTTGTCCTCCGAATCAGGTGTGGTGTGGGTGAACAGCCTCAAGGTGCATCGTCTACGCTCCATCTGGGAGTCACCCGATCGGTAACCTCCGGAAAACCAGAAGATAACTAGAAGCTGCCGCAGCTGCTCGTTCGAGCTGCGGCAGCTTCTTGCGTCACTGTCTTGTCTACTGGGGAGCGGTTGTGAGTCGGACGACTACTGCCCCCGGCAGGTTTAGCCTGAATCCGCCGATGGGCCGCATCGCGAGCGGCACCTGGCGGGTGCGACGGCAAGGCGGACGAAGGATGCGCACCGGGGTGCGCTGACTGAGGACAACGCAGCCGGCGTGCACGACAGGGGACGCGCAGCAGCGGAAAATCGGCGGATTCAGGTTTAGTCAGACTCCGACGCGGAAGCCCGTCAGGGTGCCTTGGTATTTCGCAGCGATGTGCTTCGCAGCGGCCGCCCCCGGGCCGGGCGGGGGCACAAAAACGGCCTCCCGATAGTACTGCAGCTCTTCGATGGATTCCTGGATGTCGGCGAGCGCACGATGATTGCCGTTCTTGGCAGGTGCGTTGTAGTAGGCCTTCGGATACCAGCGCCGCGCAAGCTCTTTGACGCTGGAGACATCGACATTGCGGTAATGCAGATGACCCTCGAGCTCGGGCATATCTCGGGCGAGGAAAGCACGATCGGTGCCAACCGAGTTACCTGCCAACGGGACCTTGCGCGGTTCGGGGGCGAAACTCTTCACGTAGTCCAAAAGCTGGGCTTCGGCGTCCGCCATGGTCAAAGTGGCCTTCTGTAACTCGTCGAGCAGACCAGAAGTAGTGTGCATCTCGAGCACGACTTCGTTCATTTGCTCCAGCGCCTCGCGGGGCGGGGGAATCAGCAGGTCGAGACCCTCGCCCTGTACCTTGAGCTCGCCATCGGTCACGAGCACTGCGACTTCGATCAGCGCATCGGTTTCCAGATTGAGCCCGGTCATCTCACAGTCGATCCACACCAGCATGTCCATCACGTCCCCCAGGGTATGCCACGGTCATGACAGCCCCACCGGATGCATCAATACGCGGGCTGGGCTGAATACGGGCCCGCAGCATCATCTAGACTGTCGATGCCTCCGTAGCTCAGTGGATAGAGCATCTGCCTTCTAAGCAGCTGGTCGAGGGTTCGATCCCCTCCGGAGGCGCTTGTGGGTTCGGATCGACCCTGCCCCGACGAGCAGGCGTCATCTGCGGACCTTCTGCTCGGTCCTGAAGCGCTCAGCCGCTACCGGGGTTGGGTGCGCGATAGTCTTGCCGACATGACTGCTGACGCCAACACGTGGCGACCTCCCGCGACCACCAGCCCCGTGCGGGTGACCGGTCGCGGTGCCGCGACTGTGGTCAGCCACGCCCCGGACGGGCGTGGCCAGGCCGGTCACGATGACGCGCCCGCCCAACATCGGCGTCGTCAAAACGGCTTGGCATGTCACGTTGATCCATCACTCAATTGGCGTCAGCGACTAGTGCGCAATCCCTATGTATGGATCACGCTGACCATGACTGTGATCTACGCGGGCTTGTTGTTCTGGGTATATCGGTTCATCGGGGACAGCTTGATCGAGGAAGTCGCGGCGGTCACCGAAGAAGCCATCGGTAGCCCCACCGTGCTGGTCTGGGGACAGATCAACGAGGCCTATCTGAAAGTTCTGCCGCTGGCTGGGGTGAGTCTCGGATTTTACGTCGTGCTACTCATCTTTCTCGATCGGTTACGTCCGACCACCTGGTCGATGAAATGGCTCGCGTTGGGTTGGGGGGCGTCGGCTGCCGTCTTCGTCTCGCTGATCATCAACACCTGGGCGGGCGTACTGATGCAGGCTGAAGGTCCGGTCGACGCCTCGCAGGGCGCCCGAGCCGCGATCTTCTCCGCGCCTTTCGTGGAAGAAGCCGCCAAAGCCACCGTTCTGTTCTTCATCGCGATCGCCATGCGAAGGCGAATAGTCGGGGTCCACCAAGCGCTCACCTTGGCCGCGTTATCGGCCGTCGGCTTCGCCTTCACCGAGAACGTCGTCTACTACATCCGCATTTACATGTACGCGGTGACAATCTACGGAACCGATGCCGAGGCCGAACTGATGGGCCTGTTCTGGATGCGCGGCGTCGCGCTTTCATTCGGTCACCCATTGTTCACATCCTTGACAGCTATCGGGTTGATCGTGGCTCTGGTCAACCGCAGCAAGCTCGTCCGGGTGCTGGCACCGGTGACCGGCTATCTGGCTGCCGCTTTCGGGCACATGCTCTTCAACGGATTCGCCTCGCTGTCCGACAGCGTGCTGGTATTGATGATCGGCGGCTGGCTGTTGGTGCTGGCACTGGTCGTGTTCACGATCTTCCGGTACGTGCATCAGACCCGCAATATCCGGGCGAGGTTGGTCGAGTTCGTTCAACTCGGTTGGCTGCAGCCCACCGATCCGGTTGAGATGAGCAGGCTCTTCGGACGCTGGCGGATGGCCATGTCGGCGTTTCTGCGTGGTCCCCGGATCTTCCGGGCCACCTTGAAACTACAGCGCAGTCTCACCGAACTGGCTTATGTGCGTGAAGGCGAGCTGCGTGGGACGATCGACGCGATGGCGATCGAGCGCGAGCGGGACCTGGTTCTGATGGCCGACGAGGCACGTGTCTGGGCTATCGACCACACCAAAGGCGTCCGGTTCATCCCACCGGAATGGGGTGAGGCTCTACGTGCTCTGGTACAGCGCATCAAGGATGCACGCGCCGAACGCAAGGCCCGTCGGGGGCAGTCCTTGCCGCCGTGGAGGCCACCTGGTGGTGCTCCGGTCGGCGCGGCTGATGGGAGTTGGCTGCCTACGGGGCGGTGAGATGCCAGAGTGTCACTCAACACGCCACAATGGGCGTGAACACTTGAGTACTGTGGGCTTGCCGCTAATGAGGAGGGCGTAATGGAGTTGGTTGGGTCGCTGACCTCGTTGCGTTCGGCTTTGACCGAGGCGAACTTTCCGCTGGCGTTGCCCGATCGAGCCGGTGCCCAGCAGGCCATCCGCCAGATCGTGACCCAGCTCGATGATTATGTGCTGCCACGCCTGGTTAATCTCGAAGCTCCGCTGCTGGCTGTGGTGGGTGGCTCGACCGGAGCGGGCAAATCAACCCTGGTCAACTCACTGATCGGACGCGTGGTCTCCCAACCAGGTGTGATCCGGCCCACCACACGCTCCCCAGTTCTGGTACACAATCCGGACGATGCACGCTGGTTCGACAGCGATCGAGTTCTTCCCGGGCTGATCCGCTCCCGGGTCTCGAGCCAAGATCAACGTTCCCTACAACTGGTGGCCGAGCCGACGCTGCCGGCCGGACTGGCGATCCTGG
Organism: Propionibacterium sp.; assembly: GCA_022837595.1. Taxonomy (GTDB): domain Bacteria; phylum Actinomycetota; class Actinomycetes; order Propionibacteriales; family Propionibacteriaceae; genus Brooklawnia. The sequence goes on along the minus strand of JALHFX010000034.1, from coordinate 13,546 downwards.
ATGCCCCCGACATCGACTCGGTCGTCAAAGAGAACCGCGTTTTGGCCGCCCAACTGCTCGACGCCGCCGATCTTTGGCTCTTCGTCACGTCGGCGGCACGCTACGCCGATGCCGTTCCGTGGGGTTTCCTGCGTACCGCGGCCGAAAGGGGCTCATCGATTTCGGTGGTGCTCGACCGGGTGCCGCCAGGCGCCATGGGTGTTGTTCCGGCAGACCTGGGGCGCATGATGAGCTCGAACGGTCTGGCTGATGCACCGCTCTTCGCTATCCCGGAGACGATCGTGGACGATCTGGGCCTACTCCCGGATACCGCCGTGGCGCCTGTCCGTACCTACCTAGCAACCCTCGCCGCAGACAAAGACGCCAAACAGCGCGTCGTACAGCGCACACTGGACGGTGCGATCGGCTCGTTGGTCCAGCGTGCACCCGAAGTCGCAAATGCATTGGACAGCCAGCGAGAAGTCGCCGAGCAACTCGCCGGCGATGCCCAGAAGGCTTTTCTTGAGGCTGCCCGGGCGATTTCGGTGCAGTCTGCCGACGGCACGCTGCTGCGAGGAGAGGTACTCTCCCGCTGGCATGACTATGTGGGCACCGGAGATCTGATGCGAAGCCTCGACCGAGGTGTCAGTAGACTGCGCGACCGCATCGCAGGATTCTTCACCGGCAGCTCACAACGCGCCGAGCAGGTCGGCGTCGCGGCCGGCAGCGGGCTGGAGTCCCTGGTCAATGCGGAGGCTGCGGCCGCCGCCGAGCGAGCGGTCATCGCGTGGAAGGCCAACCCAGCAGGCCGAGAACTGTTGGCCCGTTACCCCGATCTGATGACTCCCGGAGACGATTTGGCTGCATCGACGGCACGCACGATCCGAGAGTGGCAATCCGATGTCCTCGAACTTGTCTCGGAAGAGGGTAAAGGCAAACGCACCTCGGCCCGTATCGCGGCGTTGAGTGTCAACGGCGTGGGTGCGGCTTTGATGCTGGTCATCTTTTTCAATACCGGCGGTATCACCGGGGCTGAAGGCGGTGTCGCAGTCGGAACCACGGTCTTGGCTCAGCGGCTCCTCGAGTCGGTATTCGGCGATGAGGCCGTCCGAAAACTCGCCACCACCGCCAAAGAAGACTTGGACGCACGAATTGAAGGCCTGATGGCCGGTGAACTCGTGCGTTTCACCCGGGTGATCGACCAGTTGGGTATTGCGCCGGATGCTGCTGGATACGTCCGTCAAGCTGCTTTGCAAGTCGAACGCGCCCGCCAGCCGGGTGCTGCACAGCTAGGGGCTTTCACCGGTGGCCCGCCGGCTTTGAGTGATTCGGGCTCTCCCGGTCTGACGAGCGGCGAGATGCCCCGGGAGCTGGCCGGCACGATGAATCCGGGTACAGAGATCCTCGAAGGCGAGCTGGTCTACGACGATCGGCAGGGGGAGTGGTGAATGATGGCCAAGCCCGACCGCGCCGTTGAGTCTCTCGCGACTCGAATCCAAGCTCTGGGCGAGGCAGCCGATCTCGCATCCGGACGACTGCCCGCCGAAGTCGTGGACGAGGCGCGCCGCGTGACCCGAAAGGCTGACCGCCGCCTGGCGATCGCGGGTGACAACACCGTGATCGCGCTTGCCGGGGCGACCGGATCAGGTAAGTCGAGCCTGTTCAATGCGATTTCCGGCACCCGGCTGGCGGAACCAGGTCTCAAGCGTCCGACCACGAACACATCGATGGCCGCCTTCTGGGGGTCACAAATGCCGCAAGAACTGCTCGACTGGTTGGATGTACCGCGCCGGCACCTGGTGCAGGGCGACACCCCCGATTTGGCGGGCCTGGTCCTGATGGATCTTCCTGACCACGACTCCACCGTCGCTTCCAATAAGGCGGAGGTAGACCGGGTCGTCCAACTTGCCGACATGCTCATCTGGGTTGTTGACCCGCAGAAGTATGCGGACGCAGCGCTACACAACGACTACCTCGAAGCAATGGTCGGCCATGCTGAAGTGATGCTCGTCGTGCTCAACCAGGCCGACCGCCTCAGCCCCGACCAACTGCGCGAGACGATGCGTGACCTGCGTGGGCTGCTCGACTCCGAGGGGTTGAACAAGACCCCTTGTGTCGCAGCATCCGCACTCACCGGAATGGGTGTCGAAACGCTGCGGAAGACGATCACGAATACTGTCCGCAAGAAGCAGGCTACGGCGAGCCGGCTCTCGTCCGATGTCTCGAGCGCAGCTCGTGGGCTGGTCGCCGAGTTCGGGGACGCCAAAGTGCCGACGAAGGTGCCTGATGCGCGCGCCCGCGAGCTCAACAAGTCGCTCGCTGAGGCCGCCGGATCGGGAATCGTGCGCGATGCCGTGCTGAAGTCGATGCGACGCCGTGGCAGCCTGGCGACCGGCTGGCCGGTGACCAAGTGGTTGCGCCGATTCACCCCGGACCCATTGCGGATGCTCCATCTCGATCATGCGGTGCCACGGCGAAAGCGGCGAGCCGCCGAACTCGAACCGGTTTCGGTGCAGCGCACCAGCATTCCCACCGGTGGCGGCGTCCAGAACGCGCGCGTCGACATTGCACTGCGGCAGCTGGCGGCTTCGTCCAGCGAAGGCCTGCCCGATGGCTTCTCGACCGCCGTGCGGGAAGCGACGCTGGCCCATCGTAACGATCTGCCCGACGAACTCGATCGTGCCGTCGCGGTCACCGATCTTGCGATGGATCGCGGTCAGGGCTGGTGGACAGTGGTCCAAGTACTGCAATGGATCGTATTTTTCGTCGCGGTCATCGGTGGTGGCTGGCTGCTGCTCGACCTCGTGCTGAACTACCTGCAACTACCGCAACTGCCATCGGTGATGATTGGACGCGCCCCACTACCGACAGTGATGCTGCTCGGCGGTGCACTGCTCGGTTTGCTGATCAGCCTGCTGTCATGGATCGGAGTCGAACTGGACGCCCGAGCCAAGAGTGTGCGCGCTGAGCGTGCGCTCACCCGGTCAATAGTCGAAGCAGCCGACCAGCTGGTGATCACTCCGGTCAACACCGAATTGGAGAGATTCAACCGGGGCCGTCGGTTGGCGTCGCGCGCCATCGGCTGATTCTCCGATCTCACGAACTATCCACAGCAGTCGACTTCTTTGACCGATTCGGGGTGGCATTTGCCAATCATTAGGGTCCGATCAAAGAAAGGACCTGCATCATGGACGCATTCATCACAGTTTCTGGGAACCTGGGCACCGACGTTGACTACCGGGCCACCGATACGTTCAGCCGAGCGAGCTTCCGAATAGCATCCACGCCCCGAATCCGCCGTGCTGATGAGTGGGTGGACGGGCACACCACCTGGGTGAACGTCGAATGCGGCAACCGGTTGGCCGACAATGCACGCGACTCGCTGGTGAAGGGGGATCCGGTGGTGGTCTTCGGACGCTTGCGTACCAAGATCTGGGAATCCGGCGGTACCAAGCACGAACGGATGGTAATCGAGGCGAGCTCGATCGGTCATGATCTGACCCGGGGTACCAGTCAATTCACCCGTTCGCTGTCGGCTCGACAAACCGATGATCCGGTGCAAGCAGGCGACGGGATGGCCGATGGCAATCTGTCAGAGCTGCCGGAGCAGCTGCCTGCCTGACTCCGGCATCGGTGGCTGCTCGAACCAGATTGCGCGTCGGTTCTTGACCAGCAGCACTGCGCTGATTTTCCGGGCCTTGCGGGTACGGCATAATGGACAGGCACCACCCCACGAGCCCTGATCGTCTGCTAACACCCGGCGATCCCATCGCGAACGAAGGAAGCACGCGCCGTATGGCCGAGTTCATCTACACCATGCACGACGTCCGCAAGACGATCGGCGAGAAGCTGATTCTCGACAATGTCACCCTGTCGTTCTATCCGGACGCCAAGATCGGTGTCGTAGGCCCGAATGGTGCGGGTAAATCGACGCTCTTGAAGGTGATGGCGGGCCTGGAGCCCATCAACAATGGTGAAGCCCATCTCGCTAAGGATGCGACTGTGGGCATCCTGCTGCAGGAACCGCCGCTCACCGAGGGTAAAACCGTTTTGGAGAACGTCGAAGAAGGAGTGGCCGAGGTCAAGGAAAAGCTGCGTCGCTTCAACGAGATTTCCGAAGCGATGGCAGACCCCGACGCTGACTTTGATGTCCTACTTGCAGAGATGGGCGAGCTACAGACCGAGCTTGATGCACTCAACGCCTGGGACATCGATTCCCAGCTTGAGCAGGCAATGGACGCATTGGGCTGCCCGCCCGCCGACACCATCGTCGATGTCTTGTCGGGTGGCGAGCGGCGCCGTGTCGCACTATGCAAGCTGCTGCTTCAGCAGCCCGATCTGTTGTTGCTCGACGAGCCCACCAACCACCTGGACGCCGAGTCGGTGAGCTGGCTGGAGGGTCATCTGAAGAGCTATCCGGGAGCAGTGCTGTGCATCACACACGACCGCTACTTCCTGGACAATGTGGTGGGTTGGATCTGCGAGGTTGATCGTGGTCGGCTCTACCCCTACGAGGGGAACTACTCGACATATCTGGAGACCAAGCGCAAGCGCCTCACGATCGAGGGTCAAAAGGATGCCAAGCGCGCCAAAATCTTGGAGCGCGAACTCGAGTGGGTACGTTCATCCCCGAAGGCGCGGCAGGCCAAGAACAAGGCGCGTCTGGCTCGTTACGAAGAGCTTGCCGCTGAGGCAGAACGCAACCGCAAGATCGATCCTGCCGAGATCAACATTCCGCCGGGCCCGCGCCTGGGCAGCATCGTGCTCGACGCGAACGATCTGCACAAGGGGTTCGATGACCGGGTGCTCATCAACGGATTGACCTTCGACCTGCCCAGAGCCGGCATCGTGGGCATCATCGGTCCGAACGGCGTCGGTAAGACCACGCTGTTCAAGATGATCGTCGGTGAGGAAGAACCGGACTCGGGCACCCTGAAGCTCGGTGAGACCGTGGCGCTGAGCTACGTCGACCAGAGTCGAGCCGGACTGAACCCAGAGAAGAATGTCTGGGAGGTCGTCTCCGACGGCCTCGACTACATCAAGGTCGGCAACTTCGAGATGCCTAGCCGAGCCTATGTAGCGTCCTTCGGCTTCAAGGGACCCGACCAGCAGAAGCCGGCTGGGGTGCTGTCTGGTGGCGAACGCAACCGTCTGAACCTGGCATTGACGCTCAAACAAGGCGGCAACCTGCTGCTGCTCGACGAACCGACCAATGATCTGGACGTCGAAACTTTGCAGAGCCTCGAAGACGCGTTGCTGGAGTTCCCCGGCTGTGCCGTCGTGATCTCCCACGACCGCTGGTTCCTTGACCGGATAGCCACACACATCCTCGCCTGGGAAGGCGACGACGAGGAGAACCTGCCTCGGTGGTACTGGTATGAGGGTAACTACGCTGACTACCAGAAAAACAAGGTCGAGCGACTTGGCGAAGAAGCTGCGCGTCCTCACGCCAGCAAACACCGCCGGCTGATGCGCGACTGAAACGCGACTGGGGCTGCTCTCGTCGGCCAGCCAACGGTCTGGCGGATTGTGTAGTTCCGGAGCCTATGACGGGCCACGAATCTGCACAATCCGCGGACGGTCGTAGCTGCTCACGGGGTCGGTTGGAGTGGCGGGGTGTGCGGGAAGCGTCGTCGTTATCCGGACGCCGGTTTGCTCGATCACGACTTCGCATATTTCTTGGCTGACACTCCCCGGCACCTATATCCTCGCTTATCCTGAACAGATCGGGGACCTGCAATAGTCCGCAGGCCGACTCAGCGTTGAGCAAATTAAAACGTTGAGTAGATCAAAGGAGACTCAGTGAGACGAATATACGCATTAGGTGTCACGCTCGCCCTGGCTGCTCCACTAGCACTGGCGGGATGTGGCAGCGATGAGGCAACCCAGTCGCCAAGCGAGGTCGTGCGGGTGACGTTGGCAAACCACGTCTGGACGGAAAACATCAAGGCGCGGTTCGACGAGTTCACCAAGGAGACCGGCCTCAAGGTGGAACTCACTCAACTCGGTGAGGATCAGCTCTCTGATCAGTACAACGTCAAACTCAACGCAGGTTCTTCGGACATTGATGTCATGATGTATCGCCCATTGCAGGAGGGCAAACTATTTGCCACCAATGGGTGGATGGCCAATTTGACTGACAAAGTCAGCAGCAATGCCGCATGGGATTGGGACGACTATCAACCCGGTCCTGTCAAGGCCACCACCTTCGAGGACAAGGTCGTCGGCGTCCCGATCATCACTGAGACCGAGGTCTTGTACTACCGGACCGATCTCTTGGAGCAGTCGGGCTTCAGCACGCCTCCGGCAACGCTCGACGAACTGAAGCAAATGGCAGCGAAGGTCCACGAAGATAACCCCGATATCGCGGGATTCGTTGCGCGTACCGGGCGTACTGCGGCAGTCACCCAGTTCTCCAGCTTCTTGTTCAGCTATGGCGGCGATTTCGATAACGGCAATGGCACAGCAACGCTCGATACCCAGGCTGCTATGGACGCCTATGATCTTTATGGCACCCTGCTCCGCGAGTACGGTCCGACAAATGTCAGCACCGATATGAGCTGGCCCGAGGCTATGGCTGTGTTCACTCAGGGCAAGGCGGCCTTGTACGTGGAAGCGAACTCGCTGTACAAGAACGCGACCGACCCGGCTAACTCGCAGGTCTCCGATACCGTCGCCTTCGCACCCTTCCCGGCGGGACCGGCGGGTTCAAGGCCATACAACATTCCCTCTTGGGCACTAGGCGTCAACTCCGGTTCCACCAATGTCGATAATGCCTGGAAGTTCATCGAATGGGCCACCAGCAAGGAGCAATCTCTGCTGAATCAGCAGTCCGGCGTTCCGAGTGCGCGAATCTCCGTCTGGGAGAACCCCGAAGCCACCGCGGATTACCCGGAAGGAATCGTGCTGGCGGCACAAGAAGCCGCTGAGAACGGTGTCGGGCATGATCGTCCGTTGGTGGTGCAGGTCGCCAAGGCTCGCGAGATCGTCGGCCAGCCCATCGTGGACGCGATCACTGGCAAGGACCTTGCTGCGTCGCTAGCTGCTGCTCAGACGCAATATCAGGCGTTCCTCGACGACGAGAAGTAATCGAGTCGACTAGCTGGGTCACCACAACTGTGTCGTGACCCAGCCCGCAGGTAATCTCTGGTCGGCCGCAGGTGCATCGGATCTATTCCGTGCACCTGCGGCCCGCGTCATCACTTTCGCGAAGGCAAAACATGTCTGTTCCAGTTCAGAATCCGGCGTCCGGGGCAGCCGGGACAGTAAATGCATCCGATCATCCGCGGCCAAGTCAAAGTGGTTTTTCTAGTTGGGCGAATCGGCACCGCAAGTGGCTGTTCGCGGCACCCGCCATGATCTTCACGGCGGCGATGCTGATCTTTCCGCTTGTCTGGACCGTGTATCTAAGCTTCACAAATGCCCAAGGTTCTGTTCGTGCACCAAAGAAGTTCATAGGGCTTGACAACTATGTGAAAGTACTCACCGATACGGACCGATTCTGGCCCGCGGTGGGACGGACTCTGGTGTTCACCGCTGGAGTACTCGTCGTTCAGATGGTCCTCGGCATGTGCATTGCGCTGCTGCTTCGCCGCGCATTTCGTGGTCAGGGTCTCATTCGAGTAGCGATCTTGCTGCCATTGGTCGCGACTCCCGTGGCCGTCGGCATGATGTGGCGGCTCATCTTCGACCCGAACATCGGTCCGGCGAACTATCTGCTCGGGCTAATCGGCCTCGGTCCGTATCCGTGGCTGGCAGGTGAGAAGACCGCCCTAGCCACCACGATGCTCATCGACATCTGGCAGTGGACGCCGATGGTCGCGCTGATTCTGCTCGCAGGCCTCACCTCGCTGTCCGACGAGGTGGACGAAGCAGCCGCGATCGACGGAGCGAACACCTGGCAGCGTTTCTGGTGGGTCACGCTTCCCCTGGTCTGGCCAAGCGTCGTAGTGGCGCTGCTGCTGCGCGGCATTGATGCCCTGAAGACGTTCGACATCCTTTACGCCACCAAGGGTCGGGGTGGAGGCTCTTTCCATGAGGTGGAGACTCTCAACGTCTATGCCTATGGGTTGAGTTTCGATTACAACGAATATGGTCTTGCATCCACCGTTCTGATTCTGTTTTTCGCGCTAATCGTGGCGGCGATGTTGGCGCTGACTTCACGCCAGAAGGAGCGATGATGCGACTTTCACGTGGATACCGGATTTTCCGGGGTATTGCGATCGCGCTGATCCTGATTGCCATGCTCGTCCCGCTGGCCTGGATGGTGCTTAGCTCATTCAAGACCAATGTGCAGATCTACGACACATCGGCGGTGTTCAACTTCACCCCGACTCTGGACAACTATCACAAGGTGTTTCAGCAAGCGAACTTCGGCAAGTACATGTGGAATAGCTTCCTCGTGGCCGCAGTTTCGACATCGATCTCATTGGTACTTGGGGTACCCGCCGCATATTCGATGAGCCGCTTCGTAATGAAGCGTCAGGCGATAGTCGTGCTGATGGCTCGCGTGATTCCCGGCGTGTCGTTGCTCGTGCCTTGGTACTACCTCTTCAGTAATTTGCGAATGGTCGGCGGCTACGGCGTCCTGATTTTGTCGCATATGTTCGTCGCGCTGCCGCTCATTCTCTACATTCTGATGGGCTTCTTCGACGGCATGCCAGCGGAACTGGAAGAAGCAGCTCAGGTCGACGGTCTCACATCGATCGGTGCGTTCTGGCATGTCGTGCTGCCGCTGAGTATGCCCGGAATCGCGACCGCGTCCATCTTGTCCTTCATCTTCAGCTGGAACAACTTCATGTTCGCTCTGGTCTTGTCCGGCGCTGAGACGAAGACCCTGCCGGTAGCGATTTTCGACTTCATCGGCTACGCCAGCATCGACTGGGGTGGACTGATGGCGGCCGCAAGCGTGGTGACGCTTCCAATCATGGTGTTTGCGCTCTTCTTCCAGAAGTATGTGGTCTCCGGTCTGACGGCAGGAGCTGTCAAGGGCTGAGCCTGATACGCGCGGTCAAACAGCACCGTCACCAAAGACTGCACCCCGGCCGGAAAACCGGCCGGGGTGCAACCATACTCAGACGATTTAGCGGTTCTCGCACATCGTGCAGACCGAAGATCCGCCGCCAGCTCCGGATCCGCTCCATCCCAGAGGCGGCTCCGTAACCGGCGGGGTGGATCGAGAGGACATGAACGAGGAAAACTAACGCCGGCTAGGACTCCAATGGGAATTTCACCCAGCCGTGCTCCGTCTGCGAGCGATAGATCGCGGTGAAGAGTTCCACGGTGCGGCGGCCATCGTCCAAGGTGATCAGCGGTTCCCGGCCATCACGGATCGCGGACAAGAAGTCCGCCAGCTGCTCGCCATGGAAGTAATAGAGGGAGTCGACCGAGTTGAAGAACTCGCGATCGGCGGCCTGGAGCTCCGCCAGCCGGTCCTCCTCACCCGGCAGTGTCCAAAGATCGTTGACAGGCGGCTCGCTGATACCGGACATACCCGCGATGAACATCGCACCACCATCAGTTTGGACGCCGGCGCTGGCCCCATTCGAGCCATGTACGCGTACATTGCCGAACAGCGCGGGATTCTGCGAATTGCTGACGACGATATTGCCGAGGGCGCCGCTGCGGAAGCGGATCAACGCCATTGCGGTGTCGTCCACCTCGAGCTCGGGATGATTGAGGGTGTCCCAGCAACCCACGAGCTCGTCAATCTCACCCATGAACCAAAGCAGTAGATCGAGTTGGTGTGGTGCCTGGTTGACCAGCACACCACCGCCCTCACCTTGCCACGTGCCGCGCCAGGGATCGGAACGGTAGTATTCCATGTCGCGCCACCCGAGCATATTGACCGTGCCCAGAATTGGCTTACCGAGTCTGCCTTCGTCGATCGCCTGCTTGATCCGTAGCGATGGACGATAGAAGCGCCGCTGACAGATCGTGGTGCCCACGACACCGGCCTCGCGGGCCGCAGCTATGATCACGTCGCAATCGGCAAGAGTCGAAGCAAGCGGCTTCTCGATCGCAATATGTAGCCCCAGCGCGGCGGCTTCAGCAGCGTAGACCGCATGATTCGGATGCGGCGTGCAAATACTCACGGCCTGCGCTCCCGTGGCCTCAACCAGCTCGCTGAGCGAATCGAAGCCTGGCACACCGTATTCAACGCCGAAGACCGCACCACGTCCCGGCCTGGTGCCCACCGCTCCCACGAACTCGCTGCCTGCCAGCGCCTGATAGCACTTCGCATGAAAATGCCCGACCTTGCCGCAGCCGAGCACCGCAGTCTTGATGGTTTCGGTCATGACCGGGCCTCCTCGACATCTGGTAACAGCACGATCTTGTTCAATCCAGGCTCCCGGTTGTAAACGCGGGTGATCCACTCATGTCCGTCCGCCAACGGTACAGCTTCGGAGATGAGTGCTTCCACGTCCACTTTGCCGTCCGCGATCAGCCGCAAACATTCGTTGTATTCGCCTGCTGATGCACAGGTGCCGAAGAGACTGATCTGGCGAGTCACGACCCACTGGAGCGGGAAGCTGATGTGCTGCGCGAGATTCCCGATCAGCACCACCGATCCGTCGAGCCGCACCGATCGCACACAAAGATCGACGGTGGCCTCGATACCGGTCGCATCGAAGGCGATGTCGGCACCCTTCCCATCGGGGGTCGCCGCCAGGACCTGAGCCAACGCGTCGGGATTTGCTGAATTGACGCCAGCGTCCGCGCCATTCTCGATGGCGGTAGCGAGCTTGGCATCGTCGATATCAACCGCGATAATCTGCGAAGCCCCCATCGCCTTGATCACCTGCAAGGTGAGCAGCCCGATCGTCCCGACCCCGACGATGACCGCGCTCATACCCGGCTTCACTGGGGTGCGGGTGGCCGCGTGGTATGCGATGGCCAGCGGTTCGACCATTGCTGCCTGGAGATAGCTGACCTCGTCGGGCAGCCGATAGCAGATGTAGGCGGGCACCACGACATAGTCGGCGAACGCACCGTCTCTGCGATAGTCATCGCATGAAACGCCTAGTACCTGGCGGTTGACGCAGAGATTCACGTTACCCACGGTGCAGGCCTCGCACTGATTGCAGTAGACCGTCGAATCGAAGGTGACACGGTCGCCCACCGACCAGCCTTCGACGCCCGGTCCCACGGCCTCGATCTCGCCGGAGGCCTCATGGCCCATGATGGCCGGTGGTTGCCGACGACCCGAGGACCCGTCCATGCCGTGCACGTCGCTGCCGCAGACCGCGCATGCCTTGACCTTTACGAGTACTTCGCCGTTACCTGGAGTGGGCGTGGGAACATCGAGATACTCAAATTTTCCATACTCGGTGAGTACCAGTGCTTTCATGGGTCGGTCTCCTCAAGCGAGTCGATGACTCGGCAACGTCGTCGTCTGGGTATACAGAAACCATTCTGGCTCACTTCACAGCGACCGGTCGCAGGCAGCCGTAGATCCTCTACGGTATCCGGCTGCTCTCCCATGTGGCGAGAAGACGTCCACGTGGACGCTTCGCACACCAGTCCGAGTTGCTCACGAAAGATGAGCAACGAGCAACTCAGCCAAGGTGATCGCCTGTGACCCCTCGAGATCTGAGACTTGCTTACGACAGGAGAATCCGTCGGCCAAAATGATCGCTTCGGGCCCCGCTGCCCGGATGGCGGGCAGCAGATCGTGTTCGGCCACCTTGACCGAGACCTCGTAGTGGCCGCGCTCGACTCCGAAGTTGCCGGCCAAGCCGCAGCATCCACCGAGGGTGGTGATATTCGCGCCGGTTCGTTTCAGGAGCGCTGCATCGGCCTCCCAGCCCAAGACGGAGGATTGGTGGCAGTGCGGTTGAGCCACGATGGTGTGCCCGACCAGGCTCGGCGGATCCCAATCATTCAGCGAACCGAGCAGTTCGGCGAGGGTGTGAATGCCCGCGGCGACCACTGGCACCCTGGTGTCGTCCGGTAACAGCTCGGCGGCATCCGAACGCCAGACAGCCATGCAACTGGGCTCCATACCGACGATCGGAATTTGCTCCTGGACGATGGGCGTCAGCACGTCGAGCGCATGCTTCAGCTGACGGCGGGCACCGTCCAGCTGCCCAGTGGTGATCCAAGTCAGACCACAGCAGGCATCCTGCGTGATGATCCGCGGAATGAAACCAATGCTGACGAGCAGATTCACCAAGGCAACGAGTTGCCCACCGGCGAAAGCATCGGTGAACGAATCCACCCAGATGGCGACCGGCCCGCGTGAACCGGCACCGGCGGTCAGTTCATAATGCTGGTGACTGGCGCTGGCGCCGGTGCGGAAACGCGGCATCGGGCGTCGCTGATCCACCCCGGCGAAAGCCCGCACGATATTGCTGAGACCCGGAGTCTGCAGCGCAAAATTGCCGAGCGTGCCGAGCCGAAGCTTGGTGACCAGGCGCCCCCACCTGGGCAGCCAGCCCAGCGCGTAGTGTGACAGCGGACGCAGTTTGCGCCTGTGCTTCTCGAATAACACCCGTGACTTATAGGCGGCCATGTCGATGCCGGTCGGGCAATCACGGCGGCAGCCCTTGCACGCGAGACAGAGTTCCAACGCCTCGGCGACCTCCGAAGACGCCCAGCCGTCCGTGATCAACCGGCCGTTCAGCATCTCCTGCAGCACTCGTGATCGTCCGCGGGTGGCATCCTTCTCATCGCCGGTCGCCTGGAAACTCGGACACATCACGCCGCCGGCCTTGGTGGTGTCGGCGCGGCATTTACCTACCCCGGTGCATTGATGCACCGCGAGTGTGAACTTCGGGTCTTTCATCGCCAGCGGCGAGCGGCGCAGCTGCGGGATCCGCACGTTGGCACTCAACGGCTCCGGATCGATCAGGTTGCCGGGATTGAGCAGATTCCTCGGATCGAAGATCTGTTTCACCTGTCCGAAGAGCGATAGAGCACCGGGGGAGTACATCAAGGGCAGTAACTCACTGCGGGCACGACCGTCGCCGTGCTCACCCGACATCGAGCCGCCGTAGCGGGCGACCAGCTCGCCGGCGGCGAACATGAAATCGTGTAAGACCTGGGTGCCGTTCTCGGCATACAACGGGAAATCGATGCGGCAGTGTACACAACCTTCCCCGAAGTGCCCGTAGGGGAGTCCGTGCAGGTTGAACCTGGTCAACAGGGCATCGAAGTCGCGCAAGTAGGCGCCCAGTTTGGACGCGGGCACCGCCGAATCCTCCCAGCCGGCATGCGCGGGCCGGTCCAAAGCAACCGCCGCCAGACCGGCTGCGTCGGTGCGGATCGTCCATAACCGGGCAGCCTCGACCGGATCGGGGACGACCCAGCCTTCGGTGGCCCCGGATGCGGCGACCATCGCCTGCGCCCGCTCGGCGATCTCGACGTCATCGTCGCCGACCAGTTCGATGAAAAGCCAGGCATCTCCAGCAGGCAACGGCGGTACCGCATGCGCCCCGATACGTTCGGCGACCACATTCGACAACCGCCGGTCCATGCCTTCACAAGCCGTCGGACGAAAAGGCAGAATGCGGTCCATGGCGTCCGCGCCGTCGGCCATCGTCGGATAGCCGAGTGCGACGGTGGT
>JALHFX010000033.1 GCA_022837595.1 Propionibacterium sp. | reverse complement strand
GTGTGGTAACCCCGATTCTTGAGGGTCTCGACCCCTCTCAACCCGCCGACACGCCCACCATCGGAACCACGCTCACCCCACGCTCAAGTACGAAGAGCCCGTCTACCGGTGTCATGCCGGTTTGATCGACTTCAGTGTGCCGATAGTCGACGGCGACAAATACGTCGGCGTGGTGGCTGCCGGTCAGGTGCGCCAGTCCGAGGACAGCGAGCAGCCACCATATTTGACCTCTCCAAGCTCTTGGCGGGATGATCCGCGCTTGGTTGAGCTCTACGAACAGATCCCGGTCTACCCTCGGCGACGCATCGTGGCTGCCGCAGAGCTACTGGTCGGAGTCAGCAAGTCAGCCGATATACGATGTGACCGGCCGATCATCAATCTGCCGACCAGAGCAAGTCTTCCGGTAGCCGAGACCACACAGGCACCGCCCGCTGAACCGCAATTCCGACTGATCACACAGCCGGTTACGGCCGACGACGAGCCAGCCCCAGATCCGGTTTCTGAGCATCATCTGGCATTACGCGATGCCTTGACCGCGGAAAGCTTGGACGACGCGTTCATTCAAGCAGGCGTCATGCTGGACGAGGTATTCGCTAGCTCCGGCGATCTGCGCGACGAGCTTGCGGAGGTGGAGCAGATCGTGGTCGCGGTCGCAGCCGATTGCGCGCCACGAGTCGTCAAGCACCTTTCTGAACTCGTCAACGCCCAGCAGCGTAACCGCACGATCACGAACAACCGTTATCAATGCCAGCTCTATCTTGAGCGGTTGTTGACCATCGTGCTGGACGAGATCACGCGCTCGCGTCCACAGCGACGACCAGATCTACGCGACCTGCTCAACGAGATCGCGCGGAATCCCAGTCAGCCATATTCAGTCACTGACGCGTCAGAACGGCTGCACTGGTCGCCCGGGCACTTTTCGAAGTTGTTCAAATCTGTCACGGGAAGCACATTCGTGTCGTATATCGCCAGTAGGAGGGTCTCACGGGCGCAGCTGATGTTAGCTTTCACCGAGACGCCAGTTCGGAAGATCGCCGCTGACTTGGGCTTCAACCAGGTCAATTACTTCTCACGGGTGTTCCGGAGCTACACCGGGATGACACCGAGCGAATACCGGCGTCGGTCTTCGTCACGCAATGGAGGTTCGTCCGGTGCATCGTTTTCAGCTCAGAACCACTCTCTGCTACGGGCCTGACGCTCTCGAAGAACTGTCTCGACTATCTGGACGCAGAGTCTTCATAGTCACCGACGGGTTCATCTCCAAGGCTCCGTTGATGAGCCGTGTCCGAGATCAGCTCGGCGACGCAGCCATCGAAGTCTTCGACGACGTCCAGCCCGATCCGGATATCGATGCAGTTGTCGCAGGCCTGCGCGCATACAATGCCTTCGACCCGCAGGCGGTTCTCGCTATCGGCGGCGGTTCGGCCATCGACACGGCCAAGGCTGTTCGCAAGATGGCGATTGAGCAAGCAGTTCGCCCCGAGGCAAGCTTCTTCATCCTCCCGACCACGAGCGGGACAGGATCTGAGGTCTCCTCTTACGCCGTTGTCACCGACACGAAGACCCACACCAAGTTGCCACTGGAATCACCCGATATGGTGGCCGACGTTGCCATCCTTGATCCCGAAGCAGTCCGCACCGCTCCGGCGCGGCTGACCGCGGATTCCGGCATGGACGCGATCAGCCACGCGATCGAGGCATACGTGGGCAAACACCACAATGACTTCTCCGATGCGCTAGCGGAAAAGTCATTACGCCTAGCCAATCAGTACTTGGTTCGTTCCTTCTGCGATGGCGACGATATGGTGGCCCGTGAACACCAGCACACCGCAGCCACCATGGCAGGGATAGCTTTCGACAACTCCTCGCTGGGCATCGTACACGGGCTTTCACACTCGATCGGCGGCATCTTCCGAGTGGCGCATGGGCGACTCAATGGCATCTTGTTGCCTCATGTCATTGCCTTCAACGCCGGTGAGCTGAGCTTCATGCCAGCCGAATTGACCCCTACCGCGCGACGCTATGCCGCTTTGGCAAGCGCACTGGGGCTCACCGCGAGTAACCAGCGGAACCTGGTGCTGGCGCTGTCCGAATGGGTGAAGAAGATCCGGCAGAATCTCGAGATGCCTGCCAGCATCACTCAGGCCGGTGTGGACCGTTCCGAGTATCTCTCGAGAATTCCTGAGATCGCCGAGACCGCAGTTGGCGACTACTGCACCGCCGGCAACCCGGTGCCGGTCACCAGCCGAGAGTTGACCGCTATCCTCACCGCGATCGTCTGAGCGCAGACACTTCTGAACCCGACCCGCCCAAGATCACCTCAGGAGAGCTTGGGCGATGTCGGTATGCGCGGAATCTCGCATGTCCAGCTAGTAGTGTGTCGCTGAAGTGTGTTGACGTTTTCGGTTGATTTTGGTGAGTATTTCTTGTGGAGTTTTGGTCCATATGAATGGGTGTTTGCGTTGGTTCCAGCCGGTGATGAAGGCGCGGATTTTAGCGATGAGATCGTGGACCGAGGTGAAGGTGGCTCGTTTGATGGCTTGACGCTCGATCATCGAGAACCAGACCTCGACCATGTTCAGCCAGGATCCGGATGTGGGAGTGAAATGGATCGTGATCCGCGGGTTCGCTGCCAGCCAGGCGTTCACATCGGCATGCTTGTGCGTGGCGTAGTTGTCCATCACCAGGTGCAACTCGCGATCAGGATAGCTGCGGGCCACATGTTTGAGGAAAGCCAGGAATTCTTGATGTCGGTGCCGCTGTTTGCACAGGCCGGTCACCTGCCCGGTCGCAACCTCCAAGGCTGCGAACAAGGTCGTCGTTCCGTGCCTGACATAATCATGAGTGCGCTGCTCGGCGTGGCCCGGCTGCATCGGAAGAGTCTTCTGTGTCCGGTCCAAAGCCTGGATCTGTGACTTCTCATCCACACATAACACGACCGCATTCTCGGGCGGGTTCAGATACAAACCGACCACGTCCACGACTTTGGCCTCCAGCTGCGGATCGGTCGAGAATTTGAACGTCTCGGCCTTCCACGGTTTGACCCCGTACTTCTTCCACACCCTGGCCACGGTGGAATGATCCAGACCAACGCGCTGGGCCAACAGTCTGCTCGACCAGTGAGTGACCCCCAACGACTTCGGCGGCGGTTTCAACGTCGCAGCGATCACCCGGGACTCATCCACCCGGGAAGGCCGACCCGGACGGGCCTGGTCAACCAGGCCGGCCATGCCATCAACCTGATAGCGGCCACGCCACAGATTCACCGTCGGCCGAGACACCCCCACCATATTCGCGATCTGATGATTCGCGAGCCCCTCAGCAGCCAAAAGTATGATCCTGGCCCGTCTCGCAGCAGCAGAAGCGACCGTAGCCGACCGCGTCACCTGCTCCAACCGCTCACGATCACCCGCAGCCAAAACCAAACCCGGAGCAGCCCCATTCGCCATACCCCATCATAACAACCAACCGTAAATCTATTTCAGCGACATGCTACTAGATCCCGAATCAATAGGTGCACATTTCGGTTATTCGAGTTGCACTATTCAATTCTGATCTAGACAATAATGTGCTCGAATCTGGTCATCTGACGCTGTGATTCTGCCGCTATTCCGAAAGTACCCTGAATGATGAGCGCCCAGGTGGTGAATGTAGCTGGGTCCCATCCAATGGAGGAGTGCGAAATGCAAGAAGCTCTCGGAATGGTGGAGACGAAGGGCTTTGTCCCTGCTGTTGAAGCCGCCGACGCAATGGTGAAATCGGCAAATGTAGTTCTTATCGGGAAGCAGCAGGTTGGGTCTGGCCTGGTCACTGTTCTCGTGCGTGGCGATGTCGGCGCTGTCAAGGCCGCCACCGACGCAGGCGCTGTCGCCGCTCAAAGAGTCGGCGAACTGGTCTCTGTCCACGTTATTCCCCGTCCGCACACCGACGTGGAGTCCATCCTCCCGTCCATCAACAAGTGAGGTCGTGACCACCAATGGCTAACGAGGAACTAGTCAATCAGATCATGTCGGCCGTTCTGCAGCGTGTGGACGCTCAGCAGGCCCCGAAGAACCCCGACGTTGTACCGGCGGCCGCCGCAGCCACGGGTTCGGTGCCGTGCACGCCCGGCTCTATCCCTGCGGTGACCGAGTTCGTCGGCGCTACAGCACTGGGTGACACTATCGGCCTGGTCATCCCGAATATCGACTCGCAGATTCATGCGTTGATGGGTATCGATCCGAAGTTCCGCTCGATCGGTATCATTGGCGCGCGCACCGGCGCCGGCCCGCAGATCTTCGCGGCCGACGAAGCCGTGAAGGCGACCAATACCGAGATCCTGAAGATCGAGTTGGCCCGCGACACCAAGGGCGGCGCCGGTCATGGTTCACTGATCATCTTCGGCGCCGAGGACGTCTCGGACGCTCGTCGTGCGGTCGAGGTCGCCTTGTCCGACCTGGATCGGACCTTCGGCGATGTCTACGGTAACGATGCAGGCCACTTGGAGTTCCAGTACACCGCCCGCGCGAGCTACGCCTTGAACAAGGCCTTCAACGCACCGATCGGCAAGGCTTTCGGCATCACCGTGGGTGCCCCGGCCGCCATCGGAGTTGTGCTCGCCGATACCGCAGCCAAGGCCGCAACGATCGACATCATCGGCTATTCGAGCCCTGCTCAGGGCACCAGCTTCTCCAACGAGGTCATCGCCTCGTTCGCCGGAGATTCCGGTGCAGTGCGTCAGGCTATCCGCGCCGCTCGCGAGGTAGGCCGCGAGCTGCTGGGCGCGCTGGGTGACTTCCCAGAGTCGACGACCACGCCCTACATCTGATTCGGGGGATTTCAGTGAGAAGCAAGCGTTTCGAAGTGCTGGGCGCTCGCCCAGTCAACCAAGACGGATATGTCACAGAATGGCCCGAGGTCGGCTTGATCGCAGTCGATGCGCCAGCCGATCCGAAGCCCTCGATCAAGATCGAGAACGGCGTCGTCGTCGAGATGGACGGCAAGAAGCGCGCCGACTTTGACATGCTCGACATCTTCATCGCCGACTACGGCATTCGACTCGACAACGCCGAACAAGTCAATGCGATTGACTCGCTCGAGTTGGCTCAGCGGATGGTCGATTTCCGGGTGCCGCGTGCAGAGGTCGTCAAACTGACCACTGCCATGACCCCGGCGAAGATCACCGAGGTCGTCAATAAGATGACAGTCCTCGAGATGATGATGGCCTGCACCAAGATGCGGTCCCGCCTCTTCCCGGCAAACCAGGCTCACGTCACCAACGTGCGCGACAATCCGGTGCAGCTCGCCGCAGATGCCGCCGAGGGCTCCTTGCGCGGTTTCGCGGAGGAAGAGACCACGGTCGGTATCGTGCGCTACGCGCCGTTCAACGCGATCGCGATTATGGTCGGCTCTCAGGTCGGGCGCCCAGGTATCCTCACGCAGTGCGCGGTCGAGGAAGCCACCGAACTGGAGCTCGGCATGCGGGGATTCACCGCCTACGCCGAGACGGTTTCGGTTTACGGCACCGAGCAGGTCTTCATGGACGGCGACGACACACCGTGGTCGAAGTCGTTCCTGGCTTCCTGCTATGCCTCTCGCGGTCTCAAGATGCGGTTCACCTCCGGCACCGGGTCCGAGGTCCAAATGGGTTTTGCCGAAGGCAAATCGATGCTCTATCTGGAGGCCCGTTGCCTCTACGTCGCCAAGGGTGCCGGTTCGCAAGGCATTCAAAACGGTTCAGTGTCGTGTGTCGGTGTTCCTGCCGCCGTGCCAGGTGGCATCCGTGCGATCCTCGCCGAGAACCTCATTGCGATGAGCCTCGACCTGGAGTGTGCATCCTCGAACGACCAGTCGTTCACGCATTCGGATCTGCGGCGTGTCGCCCGCACCTTGATGCAGCTCGTGCCGGGTACCGACTTCATCTGCTCTGGTTACTCGTCAACCCCGAACTACGACAACATGTTCGCTGGTTCGAACTGGGATGCCGAAGACTATGACGACTGGCTGATCATCCAGCGCGACCTGAAGGTCGACGGCGGACTGGTCCCCGTCCTCGAGGAGGACGTGGTTCGTGTTCGCAACCACGCCGCGAAGGCCATCCAGGCAATCTTCCGTGAACTCGGCCTGCCCGAGATCACCGACGAAGAGGTCGAGGCTGCGACCTACGCTCATGGTTCGGAGGATATGCCCAAGCGCAATGTGGTCGAAGATCTCAAGGCCACTGACGAGCTGATGAAACGTGGTATCACCGGCGTCGACCTGGTCACCGCACTTGATCGGTCCGGCTTCGACGACGTCGCCACTTCGGTTTACAACATGCTGAAGCAGCGCGTGTCGGGTGACTACCTGCACACCTCGGCAATCCTGGACGACAACTTCCACGTGATGAGCGCGGTCAACTACCCGAATGACTACCTCGGGCCGAAGACCGGCTACCAGATCACCGACGAGAAATGGGATCAGTTGAAGAACATCCCCCAGGCGATCAGCCCGGAAGAGATCTGAGGCAGTGACAATGGACGAGAAGACACTACGAAGCATTATCGAAGAGGTCCTGGGCGAGTTCGCCAGGAACTCGGCCGGGGGCGGGGTCAGTACCCTTCCGCGGCCGGACGAGGTTCCGGCGTTCGAGGCAACACTCACTCAAGCGACCGGCGATGAGCTTGTCATCACTGAGGAGGGCCCAGCCAAGAAGGGCCTGAGCCCTCGCGAGGTCGTCATTGCGTTGTCGCCTGCTTTTGGCGGTGCGATGACCAAGACGATCACCGGGATTCCGCACGCCAAGGTGCTGCGCGAGATCTGCGCGGGTATCGAGGAAGAGGGCCTGAGCTACCGCTTCATCCGTTCGTTCCGTACGGCCGATGTGGGCTTCATCGCTCACGACGCCGCCGAGTACTCGGGTTCAGGAATCGGTATCGGTATTCAGTCGCGTGGTACCACGGTCATCCATCAGGCCGATCTGCCTCCGCTGTCCAACCTGGAGCTGTTTCCGCAGGCCCCGCTGATCGATCTGGAGACCTTCCGCGCCATCGGCCGCAACGCCGCCAAGTACGCCAAGGGTGAAGCACCCGAGCCAGTACCGGTTCGTAATGACCAGATGGCCCGGCCGACCTACCAGGCGATCGCGGCCGTGATGCACATCAAGGAAGTGCAGCTCACCGATCCGAACAAGAAGACCCAAGCCCTTCGGGTCGAGTACCGATAGAGGAGGTCAATCATGGAATCAGAAGAACTGATCCGCCAGGTCATGGCCGAGGTGATGGCCAAGCTCGGCAGCGACCAGGTTGCCCCGGGCTCGACCATAACTGCGGCCGCAGCGAAAGGCGCATCCGCTCGGATGGACGCCACGAAATACCCGTTGGGCGAGAAGGTGCCCGACCAGATCAGGTCTGCGTCCGGGAAGAAGCTCTCTGAGTTCTCTTTCGACAAGGTGCGCTCGGGAGAGTTGACTTCAGACGATTTCCGGATTGCTCCGGAGACGCTGGAGATGCAAGCCGAAGTCGCCGAATCCGTTGATCGTGATTCATTGGGTCGCAATATGCGCCGCGCCGCGGAGCTCGTGAAGGTCCCTGACGACGAGTTGCTGGAGATCTACAACGCGCTTCGTCCTTACCGCTCGACGAAGGCCGAACTTTATGCGATCGCCGACAAGCTCGAAAACGAATACGGCTGCAAGGTGAACGCGAAGTTCATCCGCGAAGCCGCAGACGTTTACGAGTTGCGCGGACGCCTGAAGAGCGAGTGACGAGAGGTCTCGGAGAATCTCATGGCTTTGATAGCTGGCATCGATATCGGTAACGCAACCACCGAAGTGGCCCTCGCGCAGGTAGCTGCGGGAGCCGCCCCGGTTTTCATTGCGTCATCGATCGTGCCGACCACCGGTATCAAGGGCACCCCGCAGAATACGCAGGGGATCTTCCAGTCGCTGAGCGTGGCCCTCGACAAAGCGCAACGCAAGTTGGAGGAGATTGATCTGATCAGGATCAATCAAGCTGCTCCGGTAATCGGCGATGTCGCTATGGAGACCATCTCCGAGACCATCATCACCGAATCAACCATGATCGGTCACAATCCCGGGACCCCTGGTGGCCTGGGGATCGGGGCCGGGATCACGGTCGGGATCGGCGAACTCGACGCCGCTGATCCCGACCGCCCGGTCATTGTGGTCGCCGACAAATCGTACGACTTCAACGATCTGGCAGCCCGGATCAATGCCGCTGCTGGCCGCCTGCAAATCACCGGCGCCATCCTGCAGTCCGACGATGGCGTTCTGGTACACAACCGTTTGCAACACAAGATCCCGATCGTGGACGAGGTTTCCCTGATCGACAAGGTTCCGATCGGCATGCTCGCTGCGATTGAGGTCGCCGGTGCCGGACGAGTTATTGAGACCCTCTCAAATCCGTATGGCATTGCCACTCTCTTCAAACTCAATCCCGAGGAGACTGCGTCGGTGGTGCCGATGGCGCGCGCGCTCGTCGGCACTCGGTCAGCTGTGGTCATCAAGACTCCGAAGGGTGATGTCACCGAGCGCAGGATCCCGGCAGGCATCCTGATCTTCAAGGGCGAACGGCGCAACGCGGAAGTCGACGTCGAGCGCGGAGCCGAGGAGATCATGCGTGTCAGCGGCACCGTCGGACCGATCAACAGTATTGAAGGTGAGCCGGGTACCAATATCGGCGGAATGTTGGAGAAAGTCCGCGCCGTCATGGGCCGACTCACCGACCGCGACCCCAGTGGCATCAAGGTCACCGATCTTCTTGCCGTCGATACCCAGGTGCCGCAACGGGTGACCGGTGGTCTGGCGGGCGAGTTCTCGTTGGAATCGGCCGTCGGTATTGCAGCCATGGTCAAAGCCGACCACCTGCAGATGAAGCGAATCGCCGACGAGATGTCAGCCCAGTTCGGCGTCCAGCTCGAGATAGGCGGAGTAGAAGCCGATATGGCGGTGCGTGGCGCGTTGACAACCCCGGGCACCTCGGTACCTATCGCGATTCTCGATATGGGTGCAGGGTCGACGGACGCCTCAGTACTACGCTCCGACGGCACCACCCAATCGATCCATCTGGCCGGTGCCGGCAATATGGTCACGCTGCTCATCAAGTCCGAGCTTGGACTCGACACTGACGACCAGGCTGAAAACGTCAAGAAGTACCCGCTCGCCCGGGTGGAGACGCTGTTCCATATTCGCCACGAAGACGGGTCGGTGCAGTTCTTCGACTCTCCCCTGCCTCCTCACGTGTTTGCCCGCACCGTTGTGCTGACACCGGAGGGCATGCTGCCGTTGCCGATCAAGCAGCCACTGGAGGTTATCCGGCAGGTACGCATTCATGCCAAGGAACGGGTCTTCGTCACCAATGCGCTGCGCGCACTGGCTGCCGTCAGCCCGACACAAAACGTCCGCGATATCGCGCATGTGGTGCTCGTCGGTGGTTCCTCGCTCGACTTCGAGATTCCGCAGTTGGTCACCAAGGCGTTAGCCGAATACCGGGTCGTCGCGGGCCGCGGAAATATTCGGGGCAGCGAAGGCCCGCGCAACGCGGTCGCAACAGGTTTGGTACTCGCTTTGGGGGATCCCCATGACTGAACGCCCCACGATTCGCGTTCGCATCAACAATGCGATCGCTGATGCGCAGATCGCCGAAATCATGAATGGTATCGAAGAAGAAGAAGTTCCTGCGGAATTGACCAGACATGCCGAGCTCAATCCGCTGGTGCTTGCACATCAGGCCAGCGAAGAGTCACGGCTGGGTGTCGGTATCGGTGTGGCACTGGACTATGTCGTCGTTACCACCGAGAAGCTGCCCCTGGAGGCTCCTTATCTCGCATTGAACCTCAACCGTTCTGCTGCTGCTGACCGTGCGATGGGCAGCAATGCAGCACGGCTGGTGAAACGCATGCCCCTAATCGACCTCTCAGAACTTGCCCGCGCGGAGTGAAGGACAGATTGAAATGATGAATATGAGCCTCGGCACCATCGAGGTGTACGGACTTCCAGCAGCTCTTGAGGCGGCAGATGTCGCTTGCAAGACCGCGAATGTCAAGTTGATCGGCTATGAGGCCACCGATGGTCTCGGCATGGTCAGCGTGAAGATCGAGGGCAATGTTTCGGCGGTTCAGTCGGCGATGAGTGCCGCGAGGGCTGCGGTCGAGCAGCTGACGAAGGTCTTCGCGGTTTCGGTCATTCCGCGGCCGAACCCGCAGATCGAGATCGTCGTCGACACCGATGTGACGGTCGGGCAGGGCGCTTCGACGTCGGCTACTGCGCTCGAGTCCAAGCCACGGGCGCGCACCAGGGTCGCCGCCGCACCGAAGACCGCCGCGGCAACGAAAGCCACCAGGGCCGCCAAGACTAACGGCGCCAAGGCTACTGAGGCCCAGCCCACCGGTACCGGTGACGTGGATACCACCCCGCGGACCAAAACCGGCACACAGACGAAACCGGCTCAGGCCAGCCCGAGTTCCGGTGATAAGTCCCCGTCGGACAAGAAATAGAAACCCACTAGGAAAGGAAGAGCCCCATGGGAGAGGCACTCGGTCTCATCGAGACAAAGGGATATGTCGGCGCGGTCGAGGCTGCCGACGCCATGGTCAAGGCGGCCAACGTCGTTTTGATCGGATATCAGAAGATCGGCGCCGGCCTGGTGACGGTCATGGTTCGTGGCGATGTCGGCGCTGTCAATGCAGCGGTGGACGCCGGTCGGGTCGCCGCAGCTCGGGTTGGCGAAGAAGTCGTGAGCACCCACGTCATTCCGCGTCCGCACAACGACGTCGAATCCTTGCTGCCGAAGAGGGCCTGAGATGTCAGTGGACACCGCAGCACTCGTTGACGAGATCACCCGAAAAGTCTGGGATCGACTCGAATGCCTGATGGACCCGACACGCATCGTGCTCGGAGTCTCAAATCGTCACGTGCATCTGAGCCAAGCTGATCTCAAAACGCTCTTCGGGCTGGACGCGTTGACGAGCTATCGCCCGGTGCGCCAACCCAACGAGTTCGCCGCCGAACAGTTCGTGACCGTACATGGACGTAAGACCTCGTTCGAGAAAGTCCGCGTGATGGGTCCGTGTCGGCCACGCAGTCAGGTGGAATTGAGCCGCACCGACTGTTTCGCCTTGGGCGTGAATGCCCCGGTCATTCAGTCCGGGCATCTGGAGCTCGCAACTCCGATCGATATCGAGGGACCGCTGGGCACCGTACATCTCGAACACGGTGCGATGGTCGCGGCACGACACGTTCATCTGGGGCCGGCCGATGCCAAGGAATTGGGCGTCAAAGACCAAGACCTCGTCCGGTTCGCCTTCGAAGGTGAGCGCGGCGGCATCTTGAACAACTTCATCGTCCGGGTGAAAGACGATTGGGTCCCCGAAATTCATATCGATACCGATGAGGCCAATGCGCTGGGTCTGCGCAGCGGCGATTTTGGAAAGCTGATGTGACAGTGAGTCTCATGATGGTGAACCGGAACACCGAAGCGTCCGAGACGGCGATCCGCCGTTTTGGGGAATTAGTGCGCTCCGGTGAGGTCGAGGAGTACAGCGGAGAATTGCGGCTGGGAATCGACTTGGGGACCGCAAACATCGTCGTGTCGGTGGTGGATGCGCAGAACCGTCCGGTCGCCGGAGACTGGCTTCACTCATCTGTGGTGCGAGATGGCATCGTGGTCGATTGGCTCGGTGCCACCTCCGCAGTGCGTGAGTTGACCAAACGTCTGGAATCGCGGCTGGGCTACGAGTTCGTTTCGGCTTCGGCGTCCATCCCGCCCGGGGTTGGCGCGGCCAATGCGACAATCTTCCGCAATGTCGTGGAAGCTGCGGATCTCGACCTCGTTGAACTCGTGGACGAGCCGGTCGCCGCCGCCAGGGTACTCGGCATGTCCGACGGTGCCGTGATCGATATCGGCCATGGCACGACCGGGGTCTCGGTGCTCGAAAACGGCGAGCTGATTCTGTCGGTGGACGAGGCCACCGGTGGACACCACATGACGCTGGTCTTGGCTGGTAACCGCCGTATCGACTACGACGAAGCCGAAGCACTGAAGAAAGACCCGAAAACGCAACGCCTGGTGCAAGGCGTGATCCGTCCAACTCTGGAACGGATGGCCACGATCGCGGCGCACGCCCTGGATCAACGCGATCTACCTGTGGTCTATCTCGTGGGCGGCTCTAGTTCTTTCGAAAACGCGCCTACCGTATTCACCTCGATACTAGGACGCCCGGTTATCCGGCCCACCGAACCACTTTTCATCACGCCGCTGGGAGTCGCGATGAAGGAGCCATACCATGACTGAAGATGAACTGAAGACAATCATCCGGCAGGTCCTTATCGAGCTGGTGTCTCCCAAGCCGCGGCGCGCACTTGTTTTGTTCACCGGTGGGCTGATCGGTTTCGAAGACGCGATCGAGGGCCTGCGTCTGTTGCAGGCCGCCGGCGTTCATCTCGACTGTGCTCAGACCCCGAGCGCGCGACGCATCTTGGATCAGGATTTGATCGCCTCGCTTGGGATGCCCGATGTGACGAAGAATCTTGTCACCGCCCATGACATGATCATCGCGCCGACGCTCACGGCCAATATTTCAGCAAAGGTCGCGCACGGCGTCTCCGATTGTCTCGCCAGCAATGTGCTCGCCGAGTTCATCATGAGTAATCGTCCTGTGGTCGTCTCCAAGACCCCCATCGATCCTGATGGCGACGGGAAACGCCAGTGGTACCCCGAGATCCCTGCCGGCTATGCCGCAATGTTGCGAGCCAACCTGGACACCCTGAGCTCCTTCGGTATCCGCGTAGTACGTTCGACCGCGCTCTGCCGGGCTGCGATCGCGGCCTTCGATGAGCGCGATCGCCGCCAGCGTGAGCCACTCCTCACTGCCCTGGGCGGATCAGCCGCCGAATTGGCGGCCACCGCGGCTCCTGCCCGAGCAATCGCACCAGCCCAGGTTTCTACCGTTTCGTCCACGAGCACCGCAGACCTGCCCACGCGGTCGGCTCTGGTGGTCTGTGACCAGCACCTGATCAGTCAGCAGCTCGTTCAGAAACTCCCCATCGGCACCGACCTGCGTATCTCCCCCAACGCCGTGGTCACGGCGCTGGCCCGAGACATCGCTTCGGCGCGCTCGATCCGCATCTCACGAAAGGACTGACAGGTGTTCTTGGCCAAGGTACGCGGCACGGTCGTCTCGACCAGCAAAGACGAACGGCTGGTCGGTTTCAAGCTACTCATCATTCAACGGATCGACATCGATGAGAACTTTGTCGGAATCCCTGAGGTGGCCGTTGACACGGTCGGAGCAGGTAATGGCGCGGTCGTCATCGTGACCAAAGGAAGCTCGGCGCGCTTCGCCGCAGCCCGTAAGGACTCCCCTATCGATTCAACGATCGTCGGCATCGTCGACTCGACCGAGGTCGCGCGATAACGATGTCACAGATCTATACACGAACCGGGGACGATGGCACCACAGGCCTGTTCGGCGCCTCGCGCGTGTTCAAGGATGACATCATCGTTGAGGCCTACGGCACGGTCGACGAGGCGAATTCGGTGATCGGCGAGGCGAAAGCCGTGGCGATCGACGAGCAGACCCGCAGCGAACTCCACGAGATCCAGCGGCGTCTCTTCGTGCTCGGTGCCGAACTGGCTAGTGACGAAAAAGGCCGGTCGATGCTCATCGATGCGATCACTCAGGACGATATCGACAAACTCGAGAAGCTCATCGACCACTGTCTGACGATCAGCGGGCCGCAGAAGGGATTCATCATCCCCGGACGTGATATCCCCTCCGCAGCCTTGCACCAGGCACGCACAGTAACGCGCCGCGCCGAACGTCGCGTCCTGACCATGGGGCGCACTCAAGAGCTGCGCCCAGTTCTCGGGAAATACCTGAACCGGCTCTCCGACGCGCTCTACGCGTTGGCGAGGGTGGCCGAGCACCGCCACGATCTGATCGAGATCGAGAAGATCGTTCGCGAGTCGGTGCTCAAAGCGCTGGCCAACCAGCAGGTCAGCACCGCGACCACCACCGGTGAGGGCTTCACCCTCGATCGCTACGACCTGGACCTTCTCAAGACGATGGCAGAGGCAGTCGAGACCAAGGCAACGCAGATGCAGTTATCGGTCGTCTTCGCCGGCGTGGATGCCGGTGGCAATCTGATGTTGCTGCACCGCATGCCGGAATCGCTGTTGGTCAGCGTCAATACTGCCGTTAACAAAGCCTATACAGCGACGGCTTTCCAGCAGCCGACCGCCAACCTGAAAGCCCCGTCGGCCCCAACCGGCGATATACCTGGCATCCAGAACTTCGAGGACGGACGCGTGGTCGTCTTCGGAGGTGGACTGCCGATCTTCGTCAACGGCCAGCTCGCCGGCGGCATCGGCGTTTCGGGCGGTACCCCTGACGAAGACACACTCATTGCCCAATACGCACTCTTTACAGCTCGGAAGGCGAGGTAAACATGTCCACCATCAGCCCGGATCTCGTCCGGAAAGTCATCCAGGATGTCATCCAGGAAGTGATCGGCAAGGGGCAGGCTCCAGCTGTGGCCACCGACGGCATTTTCGAAGACATGGATGCCGCGGTCAACGCCGCCGACAAGGCGTGGCGTCAGTACATGGACTGCTCGATGGCCGATCGTGCCCGCTTCATCCAGGCCATTCGTGACCTCGCATCCTCGGATGAAAACGCCGAATACATGGCCAAGGCCACCGTCGAGGAAACCGGTATGGGCCGCGTCGAGGACAAGATCCTCAAGAACAAGATCGCAGCGCTGCAGACCCCGGGGATCGAAGACCTCCCGACCGAGGCATGGTCAGGCGATGAGGGGCTGACCACCATCGAGCTCTCCCCCTTTGGCGTCATCGGAGCGATCACCCCGACCACGAACCCGACCGAGACCGTGATCAACAACTCGATCGGCATGCTCGCTGCGGGCAACGCCGTGGTATTCAGCCCGCATCCCCGGGCCACCAAGATCACCCACTGGCTGATCCGCAAGATCAACGCCGCGCTCACCGCTGCCGGTGCACCCGCCAACCTCGTCGTTACTGTGGCGAAACCCTCGATCGACAATACCAACGCGATGATGGAGCACCCAGCGGTCCGGATGCTCGTCGCGACCGGTGGGCCCAGCATCGTCAAGGCCGTGCTCTCCAGCGGCAAGAAAGCAATCGGTGCGGGTGCCGGAAATCCGCCGGTCGTCGTTGATCAGACCGCCGACCTGGTGCGTGCTGCTCGCGATATCGTCGACGGCGCGTCTTTCGACAACAACTTGCCGTGCACTGCCGAAAAAGAAGTGCTGGCCGTCGAGTGTGTGGTCGATTTGTTGAAATTCGAGATGCTGAAGAATGGCGCATTTGAGCTCAAGGACCAGGCCAAGATCGCCGAGCTCGCAGCGATGGTCGCCAAGGACGGTCATGCGGTCACCAAGTGGGTCGGCAAGGATGTCGCGCAGTTCTTGGATGCTCTCGGCATCGAAGCACCGAAGGGCACTCGCCTGATCATTGCCGAGGTGCCGTTCGAGCATCCCTTCGTCCAAACGGAACTCATGATGCCGATCCTCGGTATCGTCCGGGTGAAGAACACGGACGAAGCAATCGAGCTGGCCGTCAAAGCCGAGCATGGCAACCGCCATACCGCGATCATGCATTCGGCCGATGTCAACGCGCTCACCAAGATGGCTAAGCGCATTCAAACCACGATCTTTGTGAAGAACGGACCGTCATACGCGGGTATCGGCATTGGCGGTGAGGGTTTCAACACCTTCACCATCGCCGGACCCACCGGTGAGGGACTTACGTCAGCGCGATGCTACGCCCGGCGTCGTCGTTGCGCCCTCGTCGGCGGTATGAACGTTCGGTAATTCACCTTCCCCTCCCTTGACGATGCCGTCGTACACCGGTCTACCCAACTGGTGTACGACGGCATCGTCGGAGCTGAGTTCCACACCTGGGCCGAGTGCCCGAGTGTCTGTGCTTGTCACGGGTTCGGGGAGGGATGTTTTTGGGGGCGCTAGCCGGACGGCTCGGATTCACCGTGGTCGATGATGGATCGCTCGTCCAGTGGGCTATCTGCACCAATGTCGAAGAAGTCCTCGACCTCGCGGGGCACGAACGTTGCGGGACTCGCAGGCGCGACCGGTTCAGCTCAATGTAGTGGCCACGACGCTGCTGGGCATGCTCATCGTGCTGGTAGCAGATCAGCTGATCAGAAGGCCCGCAGCCAACGCCCGGGCGGTCAGCCAGAAACAGGGGTGCTCGCACCCCAACACCCGTGACTGGTCCCCAGATCGCTTTACAGGTCCAGTTTTGTCGACGAACAGGCATCTGGGGACCACTGACGGGTGTTGGCCGGGTTTGCCCCTAAGCGATTCATCGTCGGCATTATCGGCGAAGGCTCACGAAGGGCTCTTTCGAGCTCGCTGCTGAGCTGGACATCTAAGGACAACGGCGAAACGGGCCTGGACAGCTGCGGGACTGACCGTGAATCAGTCGGATCCGTGGGCCGACTCGCGAATCTGGCGGAGTCGTTCGGCTCGTGCAGCCTGTCTGCGGTTGGCCATCTCGGACCAGCTACGACGTCCGGCGCTACCGGTCTGGCCTACCTCGCCGAACTTGTCCGATACGACACATCGCGGACGATTCGCTTCTGCCTCGTCCTTGAATGGCAAGACGTCTCCGGGCTCACGCAAGTACTCGAGAATCTGCCAGATGCCTTGACCTGTGTACGCACTGACCGGGAAGATCTCCTTGCAGCCGGCCAATCGTAGCCAGCGTTCGGCACGCTCGACATTGGCATCGGGTGAATCAATCTTGGTGATGATGCCTATCACAGGCCGGTTACAACTCGCAGTGCACGCTGGTGGGTAAAGCGAGTATTGTTCCGTCGCGTTCAGCAGTAGACCCACCACGTCGGCCTCGTAGGTATAGAGCCCCAATGCTCGAGCCAAGTCGACTGTCTCGGCATACTCGCCGGGCGTGTCGATAACGACCGCCTCGTGGCCGATGTATTGAGTCTTCTGATAATCGAGGACGGTGCCGTTCAGTGCCTGGCGCAGCGTCGTCTTTCCGGTCTCGCTGCGCCCTATCAGGATGATTTTGCGCATCAATACTTCCCGCGACTGCTAGGTGCGGGTGACATCGCAGATGGTGAAACCGAGACGGTTCTTCAAATAGCTGAGGATGCTCGCCAAAGCTGCCTGCACGTTGGCAATACGCCCTGTGAAGATTAGCGTGCCACTGAACCTATCGATGAAACCTATGTCGATCTTCGAAGCCTTGATCGCAATATCTCCGGCGATGACGGAGATCTCCGAGGGCGTCATACTCAGGATAGCGATAGCGGCCTGGTCATAGTCGACTGCCGGGTCGAGGCCGAGTTTGGTGTAGATGATCTCGTCGGGACTAGCGATGATGTGGGCCAAGGTGACTTGTTTTCCGGGGACGGTCTCTTGGATGATACGCATTTTGTCGCCCTGCAAGGTGCCAAAATCGCTCAGGTCCATGTCTTCTCACCATTCATCTGTCGGTGGATCGAAAAGGTCGGGGTAGGAAGCTCGCGGCTTCCCGCCCCGACCTCTGAGACAACCCTATTCGGTAATCATCAGGTGTCGACCAAATCGTTGGTCCAACGTCCGATTCGTGCAGTTGAATGAATGAATCGGATCACCGAAGGCTCTTCCGAATCAGAAGAGGCTTGCGATTCCCAAGACGACGCAGGTCATCGGCCAGATTGCGCTGGCCGGCGGATCGATATGGGTGTCGCCGCGAATCTGCCAGAGCCTGGAGAAACCTTCGGCCAGCAGAGCCGAAATTATGCCGAACACGATGCCGATCAGGATGGCCGCGAGCGGGCTACCGGTGATCTCCAGGAAGTTCAAAGCGGCCAGCGATGAAATCAGCGTCATGTGGTGAGTCACCGGAATCGCGGCCCCGAGAGTCAAGAAGATCAATGAGGTCGCTGAAAGGGCAAAGCCAAGAAGCCAAACGCTGCCGGCAGCTTCTGGGAATGCCTGCGCCAGCGCAACCGTGCCCCAACCCGCGATCAGGCTCACACCAAAGGCGAGGATGGTCAGGTTTCCCCAACCCTCCTGATAACGCACCCAGCAGTCCTTGTCATTGGGACGGAACCTGGCAGACCCGGTGAGACCTTCGCTATTAGGCCCGATGATGCCGGTCTTGCCGAACACTAGGCGGGCCAAAATGCCGGCGATTACTACCGTGATACCTGGCTGGTCGGTGTTGGCCCCCAGCCAGGGCACCAGGCCGACGATCTGGAAGACGATCTGGCCGAAAACACCGAAAAGACCGCCGACAATCAGCACATCCGGCTTGGCCAGGCTGACCAGCGGCGTGGCGATATCACGCAGCCCGGTGAGGTAGCCCTTTCGATACGCATAGGCGGCCGCGCCCACGCCACCTGCGAAAGAAACGTGCGGGCCGAAGAACGGTCCGAATGAAATGAGATTGATCCATGCGGCATCACCGGTGGCGATAGCGACAGCGATACCAATCAAGAGTGTGACGCCTACGAAAGAGAAAGCGAAAAGTCCTCCGAAGGTCGCTCCAAGAAAGCCACCTCCAAAGGCCGCGAGATACATAACAATGTCGGTGCTCAACACGGCTCCTTTTGATAACAACGATGAGAATGAAAGATCATGAGAATCTGGTGTGGCAAGCTTGCCGGCATGCCACCGTAGGCGTGCCTCACGCCAGGAGCACCGGCCACATCCGCTCCGAGCAAACCGTCGATCATTGAGTGACAAGCAAGATGGCTGACCGCGGCGGTTGGTCGCTCATCACGCTCAGACCTGTGTGCACTTCATGATGACAGCTACGCGGGCTGAGGGACGCGGGCACGATAACCTTCTGAGCACTGCCTCCTTTGTCCGGATCACCTACCTGTCGCTTCTTTGCGAAACACAGGTTGGAAAACACGCCAAGTGATTGATGACCATCGAAAGTCCGATGCTTCCACGCACTTCACATGCACGTTCCGGCAATGACGTTACCGACGTCTCTTTGGCGTCCACCACCGGTACATCGGCATGCGAGTGTTTTGTATCCCCTTTTGATGCATATTTGCTGCCAGCGACGCCGGCGCGGGAAGAAACTGACATACGACGGCAAAGATCGTATCTGCGTGTCGCTACTTTGTGCCACGCAGACTCTCACTGCGTTCCTGCAAATTGGTCTCCTGCGCCATAGGTTATAGCCATGAGGACTCCACGCGATATCGAATGCTGGCTGACCGACAAGGACGGAGTACTGGTCCATGGGGAGGTACCGATCGCTGGTGCCTCCGATCTGATCAACTGTTGGGTCGACACCTCGCGTCGCTTCCAGGTACTCACCAACGATTCAAGCTATACGGCACGTGATCTGTCTGCTCGGCTCGACAAAGCAGGCCTGATCGTGCCCGAAGAGAACCTATGGACCTCTGCGCTGGCCACCGCCGACTTCTTGGCGAGCCAGCATCCAGGCGCACGCGTCTACGTCGTCGGTGAGGCCGGGCTGACGGCGGCTCTGCACGATGCCGGATTCGTGATGGTCGAGGAGAAACCCGACTATGTTGTGCTCGGCGAGACCCATAACTATTCGTTCGAAGCTATTACGTTGGCGATCAACCACATCATCGGGGGTGCCCGGTTCATCGCCACCAACCCTGACACCATAGGTCCCGGTACATTCGGTGTTCTGCCTGCGACGGGGTCGGTTGCCGCGCTGATCACTTCCGCGACGAATCGTCAACCATATGTGGTCGGCAAACCGAATCCGATGATGTTCCGCAGTGCGATGAACCGTATCGAAGCACACAGCGAGACCACCGCGATGATCGGTGACCGCATGGACACCGACATCGTCGCGGGCATAGAAGCCGGATTATTCACCGTTCTGGTGCTCAGCGGCATCACCGGACGCAAAGACCTCGATCGCTTCCCCTACCGTCCGAGCCTCGTGGTGGAATCGGTGGACGAACTGCGCAAGATGTTGTGAGTCGCGCCCGTTCCCGGGTTTCACAAGATAACGGAACAAATGGAGTCGGCCTCGCTCGTAATTGTGGTCTCAGCTACTAGTCCCGAACTCTCCACGACGTCCGACCACTGCGCCAAGCTCGCGGCGAAGACGCCAGAATCGATGAGACTGGACTGTAACTCGGCGGAGGCTTGGTCTTTGAGTGCCGCCCACTCGGTGTTCTCGGTGAACACGGCAACCAACGGATTGTTTCCGAAAATGCCGTTGTTGGTAGGCGGCATGCCGTTACCACCAAGCTGGATATCGCTCGGGAAATCGGGCGGTAGATTCGTTGGCAGCGACTCAGGCAACGCTCCAGGCATCCCCGGAGGCTCCTTAGCCCCGGCCCCGCTACCTTGATCCCCGTCCGGCGGCTGTCCGTCGATCCCGGGAGCATCAGGCATACCTGGGCCCGGACCGCCGTTTGCGCCACCCATTACGGCGCCGAAGGCAAGGTTATGGTCCCAGGCAACGACGGTGAACTTCTGGCTTGTCGAATCCCAGAAGAGATAGGAATTGTTTCCGGGCCCATCGATGTCGTCGGTGTTCTCGATGAGCTCTTCGAATGCCAGATAGGTGGCGAACGCGTCGATATCAAGCAGGTCCGGTAGCTCGGCGGCGATCTGTTCGGCCGACGAGTTGTTCACCAGATCGAGCAACCGGATCAGTGGCGCATAGTCGTCAGGGCCGGCCTCAACGCTGAACGAACTTGAATAGTCTCCCTCGGAACCCAGCCAATCCCAGTTGCCGTCGGAGTCGGCCTTGTATAGAACTGAGTCGCTGCCGGCGTACGGGAAATTGCTAGCCACCCACTGCTCGTTGAGGTTCTGCACCACCAGCCTAAGTTGGGCGTCACTACCGTTCACCGAGAACGCCGACGCCACGGCATCCTCGCTGGCCAACCCCGATGAGCGGAGCAGATCAAGTGCGACGGCCTCGTTCAATGAGGTCTCCGTCGAATTCGCGCGAACGGTGAAATCGGTGAATCCATCGAGGTTGATGCCCTCGGTGTACTTGTCCAGTCTGATGCGCCACGGCAGGTCTTGGGGCGCGGCATCGACGGTGATGCCTTTGAGCGATGAATTGCCTTTGAGTTTTATCCCTGCATCCTCGAACACTGTTCCGTCAATCGTCACGCGCGCCCTCAGCCACTTCTTGTTACCGGTGGACAGATAGGTCTGCGGCATGGACGCCAGATCGGTTTGATCGACCTCAACACTGAACTCGTGCACCTGTGACGCGTCGAAGACGGTACCAGCCGTCGAGGCTGTACCGGCACTGCTCAGCTCCGTTGTGGACGATGCGCCGGCAGATGAGCAGCCCACCAATCCGAGCAACAGCGCCAATGCAAACGCCAGCCCTGAAATCGATTGATGCCGAGTAGTCATGGGTTGAACGTAAAGCACTCAGATGTGCCGGTTCTCTCCTGATGCTGTGCCTGAGCTGGGTACCGCACGTAACTCATACCCGAGTTCAGCAACGTTAGTGCCCTGCATGCGTTGGG
>JALHFX010000032.1 GCA_022837595.1 Propionibacterium sp. | reverse complement strand
TACTGCGATCGAGGCCGACGAGGCGCGTCGCGTAGCCATCGGTGCTTTCGAATCCGCCCGTGCCGAGCAGAAGTCCCTAGGCTCGCAGGTCGCGCGCGCCAGTGGCGAGGAGAAGGCCGCTCTACTGGCCCGCACGAAGGAACTCTCGAAGACGGTGAAGAGCCTGCAGACGCAGGTGGACGCCGCGCAGGATCGGTTCGAGGAGGTCATGAAGACCTTCGGCAACATCGTCATCGACGGTGTTCCGACCGGTGGCGAGGACGATCTGTTCGTGATCGAGACCATCGGTACTCCGCGCGATCTTCGAGCGGAAGGTGTCGAGGTCCGCGACCATCTCGAGATCGGTGAGATCATCGGCGCTATCGATATGGAGCGTGGCGCGAAGGTTTCGGGCTCGCGCTTCTATTTCCTGACCGGTCCTGGTGCTCTGCTCGAGTTTGCACTCATCCAATATGCGCTGACGAAAGCCATCGAGTGGGGCTTCCAACCGATGATCCCGCCGGCGTTGGTCAAGCCGAGCGCCATGGACGGCACCGGTTTCCTCGGCCAGGCCGCGGAGGATGTCTATCACCTTGAGCGAGACGATATGTACCTGGTCGGCACAGCCGAGGTTCCGCTGGCGGCCTATCACTCCGATGAGATCTTGGACGCGGCCAAGTTGCCGCTGCGCTATGCCGGCTTCAGCCCGGCCTTCCGCCGCGAAGCCGGCAGCTATGGCAAGGACACCCGCGGCATCTTCCGCGTCCATTGGTTCGACAAGTTCGAGATGTTCGTCTATTGCCGTCCAGAAGACGCGGCAGCCGAACACGAACGGCTACTCGGCCTGAGTGCCGCCCGCAAATACGACTGCTACGGCTGGGTGCCCAGCCAGGAGCGCTACCGCGAGATCACCTCGACATCGAACTGCACCGAGTTCCAGGCCCGCAGGCTGGGCATTCGCTTCAGAGACGACAAAGGCCCTCGTCCGGTGGCCACCCTCAACGGCACACTATGCGCGATGGCTCGGATGATCTTGATGATCTTGGAGAACTACCAGAACGCAGACGGCTCGGTTACAGTCCCCGAAGTGCTTCGTCCGTACCTTGGTGGACGAGAGGTTTTCGAAGCTATCAACTGAACTTCGCCAAAACCGGACCAGGTCATCCCGTCAGGGATCATGCTGGATTCATGGCGAACGAGCATCTGTCCTTGACCTTCCTTGGGGCGGCCCAGACCGTCACCGGTTCGAAGTACCTGCTGACCCACGGTGGGCGACGCCGCATTCTGGTGGATGCCGGACTTTTCCAGGGGCCGAAGAAGCTGCGCGAACGCAACTGGGAACCTTTCCCGACCGATCCATCGAGCATCGATGCGATCCTGCTTACGCATGCTCATATGGATCACGTTGGCTACCTGCCGCGCCTAGTCAAACAGGGGTTCCGTGGCCCGGTCTACGCTACCGAAGGCACCATCAGGCTGGCCGAGATCGTGCTGCGCGATGCTGCCCACCTGCAGCAGAACGAAGCCGATGAGGCTCGGCGCGGAGGTTGGTCGAGACATGCCGATCCGTTGCCGCTTTACGACATCGACGATGTCGAACGAACCCTGCCACTGTTTCGCTCGGTCGAAGTGCACACACCGATCAAGCTGGGAGACGGCCTGGCGATGCGGCTGTGGCGGGCCGGTCACATTCTGGGATCAGCGTCGATCAGGGTGTGGAGCGGTGACGATGAGCTGACCGATAATTCGGTCGTCTTCTCCGGCGACCTGGGGCGCCCGCACCACCCGGTGCTTGCCGACCGCGAGATACCGATGGGTGCCCGCAACGTGCTGATCGAATCGACCTACGGCGATCGTGAGCATCCTGAGCCCGCGATACCGCACGAGGAATTCGGCGATCTGATCTCACGAACGATCGCCCGCGGCGGCAATGTGCTCATCCCAGCTTTTGCGGTCGACCGGACCGAAGTCGTCTTGTTGACTTTGCAACAGCTGATGGAAGAGGGACGGATCCCCGCCGATATTCCGATCTGGGCGAACTCGCCGATGGGGTTGGCGGCACTCGATGTCTACTGTGATCCGGCGATGGCAGACGAGATCGGGCCGGAGTTCGCCGGGCGGCGTTTCATTCAACTTCCGACCTTGCGGGAGGCGCGCACCAAGGAAGACTCCGTCGCGTTGAATCATCCTTCCCGGCCGTCCATCATCATCTCGTCCTCGGGCATGGCGACCGGTGGACGGGTCGTCCATCACCTCGAGCACATGCTGGCCGATCGCAAAAACGCGGTCGTCTTCACCGGATTCCAAGCGCCCGGTACCCGCGGACGAATGTTGGTCGACGGTGCCAGCGAGCTGAAGATGTACGGCCGCTACATACCGGTCAACGCAGAAGTCCTGCAGGACGACGAGTTCAGCGTGCACTCCGATGCGTCCGACTTGATTGGCTGGCTTGCTGAAATGACCCCGCGTCCGCAGACGGTCTTTTGCGTGCATGGCGAGATCGGGTCCGCGAAAGCGCTGGCCAGACGCATCAAGAAAGAGCTTGGTATCCTCGCGGTCGTGCCTGAAATGGGGGAGGTCGTGCGGCTCTGAGGGATCCCTGCTGCGTCTTGCGTCTTGCGTCTTGCGTCTTGTGGTGGTGGTTGCCGACGTTCGCCGAAAGAATAGGCTCTCTTCCCGGCAACCACCACCACAAGCTTCTCGTCTGTCGTCTGCTGAGGGTTGCGTCCTGCGGTTCGGTTGCCGACGTTCGCCGAAAGAATAGGCTCTCTTCCCGGCAACCACCACCACAAGCTTCTCGTCTGCCGTCTGCCGTCTGCTGAGGGTTGCGTCCTGCGGTTCGG
This sequence comes from Propionibacterium sp., assembly GCA_022837595.1. Classification (GTDB taxonomy): domain Bacteria; phylum Actinomycetota; class Actinomycetes; order Propionibacteriales; family Propionibacteriaceae; genus Brooklawnia. The sequence goes on along the minus strand of JALHFX010000032.1, from coordinate 53,192 downwards.
TTGCCGACGTTCGCCGAAAAAATAGGCTCTCTTCCCGGCAACCGAACCGCAGGACGCCTGTGAGCCTGTAGCTCCACCGCCCTGTCCGCTTGTGGTGGTTCGCCGGGCCCGATTGTCCAGCTGGTGGGCTGCGGGGCACATCTGTTTGCTTTAAAGTGCCTAGTCAGCGATTTTGTTACGGGTGTGCACGAAAAATCGGGACCCCACTGTTCCGCTTGAAGATAGCTAAGGCTATCCTGATCAGGCGAAAACATTCCTTGATCAGAAAGCCGACGTGGATACTCTAGCGACCCGCTCGTGGCTGACAGCTCCGTGGACGCGCGTGCTATTGGCGTTGTTCTGCTTGGGCGCGATCTTCCCCGCACTGAGCGGCGCAACTGCGCATGCCGACGAACAGGATTGGAACTCGGTCGGCGATCAGATGATCGCTGTCATCAAGCAGATCCCCGAGCAGTACGAGGCGGGCGATCAAGAAGGCGTCGAGCGCTCCATCCGGCAGGCTTACTACGAGATCTACCAGGTCAGTGGCCTCGAAGCCCAGATCGATCACCGCCTCGGTAAGGAGCGGGCCCAAGAGTTCACGGCGCAACTGCTCGCGGTGCGTCAGATCACCAGGGACGGCGCCCCGCCCGCCGATGTCGACCAGGCTGTGGGTACCTCGCTGCAGATGCTTCGGGCTGACATCGATGAGTTAATCGACACCCCCGTTTTGAGCGACCAGTGGGCGCGCGTGGCCACCCGCATCACAGACCAGTTGACTGCAGCCAAAGACGCCTACCGCGTCGGCAACTTTGACGCCGCCGCTAACGCCGCCCGAGACGCCTATTTGGCGCACTACGAAGCGGATGGGTTGGAGAAGGCATCGATCTCATATCTGGGTCAATCAAGGGTCAGCCAGTTGGAATCGCTGTTCACCAAACTGCGCCAAGACGGCAAAGCAGGCTCGGTTTCGGTCGCCGACTATGAAGCCACTGCCGACGAACTGTCGGCCAGTATCACCGAGGATGCGGCTGCGATCGACGAACTCAGCTCGTCGTCCGAACTCGGTTGGAGCGGGTTTTTCGCAGCTTTCCTGATCCTGCTGCGGGAGGGTGCCGAGGCGCTGCTGGTGGTGGCGGCAGTCGTCACCTACGCGAAGAAGGCGGGCCGCAAGGATCAGTTGGTCGGAATCGGAGTGGGCGTCGCCGGTGCACTACTGGTCTCAGCTGGCTTGGCGGTGTTATTCACCGTGCTGACCAGTTCGGCGACCACCGGACTCAGCCAAGAACTGCTGGAGGGCATCACCGGGTTGCTCGCGGTCGTGATGTTGATCTGGGTCTCCAATTGGATTCACACGAAGTCGAATGCCGCGAAATGGCATGACTACATTGAGAAGACTGCTGGCCACAGCGTAGAAACCGGCGGCGTTTTCGCCCTGGCCTCGGTCGCCTTTCTCGCGGTCCTTCGTGAGGGCGCCGAAACCATCCTCTTCTTTTCGCCGATCCTCGCCGGTGCGCGGACCGGTGGCGACTACGCGAAGATCTGGATGGGCGTCGGCGCTGCGGTCGTCGTACTGGCCATCCTCTTCCTGCTGGTCTGGGCCTTTGGACTGAGGCTGCCGATGGCCCAGCTGTTCATGGCGATGTCTGTACTGCTCGGGGTCCTGGCGGTCACCATCGTCGGTGGTGCCGTCAAGGAGTTCCAGGACGCCACTCTCGTCTCCGCGACCCAGATCAGCGGAGTCCCTCAAATCACTTTGCTGGGCATTTATCCCACGGTGGAAACTCTGCTCGCCCAGCTCATTGTCGCCGCCATCGTGGTGGCCCTTGGCGTCATCCAATCCCGGAAGGCCAAGGCGAACAGGCAGTCGGCGGTTGCTCAGACTTCCACTGCTCACGCAGAAATATGAAAGGAAACCAAAAGGTGAACAAGAAGCCCCTGGCTCTCGTCGCGGCGATCGGCCTGGCGTTCACGCTGGCCGCCTGCGGCAGTGATACCAGCACCGCCGGCGATAGCACGGCTACTGCCGAAGCCACCTCCGTGCCGACGAAGGACACTGCCGGTATCAATGAGTTGCCCGTCGGCGATTCCGGCCCGCAGACCAACGATGCACTGACCATCGATTTGGTCTACTTCCAGGCGGTCGACATGGAGCATGGCTCAATGGCGATGCCGCCCGCCGCCGAGTCGGATATGCATTTTGAGGTCGATGTCGTGACCAACGAGAAGGCGACCGAGTGGGGATACGAGCCCGACCAGTTCATGCCCTATCTCGATATCTCTGCTGAGGCCGTGAACGTGGACACCGGTCAGGTCACCGATCTCGGCACCATGATGCCGATGATCGCCGCGGACGGCCCGCACTACGGCAACAACATCAAGCTCGCTCCCGGCAACTACGACGTCATCGTCACTGTGGCCTCTCCGGCCGATCAGTTCATGTTGCACACCGGCAAGGATTCTTCCGGCGTCCAGGGACGTTTCTGGGTCGAGCCGCTGACCTTCGAGTTCCAGAACTGGCAGTGGGACGGCCAACTCATCTGATCCCATAGCCGTGTGGGCAGCTCCGGCCGCCGTCACCCCGGCGGCTTAGCTGCTCTCATGAGCGGTTAGGCTAGCCTTTCAGGGTGAAAATCCTGGAAGGGCCGCTCTCGTCCGTATCGGGTGGACGCACCCGGAGTTCTGCTACTGAAGGTGGACTGAACGTCAGACCATGCTGAAATTGTTCGTCATATCCGTTCAAAGTGCGTTACCGCTATGTCTTGCGGTCTCGATCCTGCTTGCCAGCAGAGCGTATTCACCCCGAGAACGCCGGACGCTGGCGCGCATCACCTGGATCGTCGCCTTGACCGGGCTGGTCATCGCTGCACTGATCGCTTGGCTGCGCCTCAACACCACCGTCATCAATGTGCCGACATTCAATGCGATCGTCGGCCCGGTAATGTTCCTCGCCGTCGTCGTCTTCTTGGTAGCGGTCTGGATCTTCCGCGATCGTGATCTGCACGACATCGAGCAGAACTGGCATCACCGCTTCGTGACGATCAGCGCGTTGGCGGGCGTACTGACCACCTCGATCTTCTACGGGTTCACCTATTTCTTCAATATCGACGCGATCGTGCCGATGGGGTCGAGCCTCGCGGAAAGTGAGAGCCTGTTGCGGCTGGCCGGCTACGTTCTCGGCACCGTGCTGGTTATCGTCGCGTCCTGGGGATACGTGGTTTCTGCAGCTCGGGTCCCGTGGTTCGTGCGCACAGCCATCACCAGCATCGTCTTCATCGCGATGATCGCGCCACGAGCGATCCTGCTGTACCAACAGTTCGCCACCCGACGGATGGTGCCCAGAAGCAAAACCATCTTCAACTGGGTGCTGTGGATTCAGGAACATGAGGCCACGACCCAGCTTTGGCTAGCGATTCTGATCGCGATTCCGGGCATCGTTGCGGTGTGGACGCATCCGCGTGGCAACCTCGTCAATCCCGCACAGGTGCGGCTGCACAAGGCCGGCCAGATTTCCCGGCGTAAGTTCATGGCGCTCTCGGTCGCCAGCGGTGTGGTCTTCGCCGCCACCTTGACCGAAGGCAAACGGCGCGCGGAATACGTGCCGGAGCTGTCGCCCCTGGAGCCCACGGTTGTCGAGGGCGACTACGTGAAAGTCTCTCGCGAGTTAGTCAGCGACGGCCATCTACACCGATTTGCCTATGACACTTCCGATGGCACCGAGGTGAGGTTCCTTGCGATCAAGAAGAACGAGATCGCGTTCGGTACCGGCCTGGATGCATGCGAGATCTGTGGCCCCTCAGGTTATTACGAGGACAAGGGTAAGGTCATCTGCGCCCGTTGCGGAGTCATGATGAACATTCAAACCATCGGTTTCGAAGGCGGCTGCAACCCCATTCCGATTGCTTATCAAGTGACGGCAGACACCGTGGACTTCTCGGTGGCCGAACTTGAAAGCCACGCATCGGTCTTCAAAAGGTAGCGGCAGATGTTCTTCTGGCGAATGATCAGTCGTGCATTGCGGCGTCAGGTGAGCAAGCGCCTGATGATCGCGGTCACCATCATGCTTGGTTCATGTCTGACGACCTCCATGCTGGCGGTCATGCTGGATGTCAGCGACAAGGTGCAGGCCGAGTTGGGATCGGTCGGCGCGAATATTCAGGTGCTGCCGCAGGGTGCTTCCATCGTCTCCGAAATGTACGAAGCTGATTCGACGCTCAACAGTGGTTCGCTACGCGAGGACGAAGTACCCAACCTCAAGACGATCTTCTGGGGGCATAACATCGAGGACTTTGCGCCCTTCTTGGACGTGACCGCGACCTCCGGCGATCATGAGGTGCCCGTCGTAGGGACCTGGTTCGATCACTCGATGACCACGCCGACCGGTGAACCGGTGACCACCGGCATCGACAACTTGCGTGATTGGTGGGAGATCAGCGGCTCGTGGCCGAACTCTGACGACCAGGTGATGGTCGGTGCGAGGCTGGCCACGCAACTCGGCTGGCAGCCGGGCGACACCGTACGTTTGACCACTGCGAACGACGATCTGGAGGCGACCATCTCGGGAGTCTTCCGATCGGGTTCGGACGAGGATAGACAACTCTTCGCGCCACTCGCGACGGCCCAAGAGCTGGCTGCGCGTCCCGGTGAGGTTGGACGCATCGAGGTGCGTGCGATCACCACGCCCAACAACGAGCTCGCCGAACGGGCCGCACGCAATCCGGCGACCCTGTCGATCGAGGAGTGGGAGACGTGGTACTGCACCGCATATGTCAGCGCGATCGCCTATCAGATCGAGGAAGCAATGACGAACGCCTCAGCCAAGGCAGTCCGTCAAGTCGCCGATACCGAGGGCGTCATCCTCGGTAAAACCCAGCTCATCATGTCGGTGGTGGCGATCTTCGCGATGGTTGCCGCAGCTTTGGGCATCGCGAATCTGGTCACCGCATCGGTGATGGAGCGTTCGAAAGAAGTGGGCTTGATGAAAGCGCTGGGCGCCCGCAATAAATCGATCGTCGGGCTGATCTTGACCGAGACGATCATCGTCGCCCTGGTCGGTGGTGTTGTTGGTTTCGGCTTGGGGGTTGGTTTGGCTCAGCTGGTGGGGCATCTGGTTTTCGGCTCCGGTATCGCGATCCGGCCGATCGTCCCGCCGCTGATGGCACTGGTGATTCTGCTCACCGTCGTGGTCGGCTGCCTGCCGTCGATGAGATATCTGCTGAGGCTGAAACCGGCCCAAGTCCTACACGGGAGGTGATCAGATGAACAACCATCGCAAGATGTATCTGCGGATGATCACGCAGTCATTCTGGCATCGCCTCTCGCGGGTGATCATCGCCTCCCTGTCGGTCGCGGTCGGCGCTGCGACCCTGTCCGGGTTGGGGCTAGTGGCCTATACGGTACCGGCGCAAATGAGTAATGAATTGCGCTCCTACGGTGCCAACTTCGTCGTCGTGCCCGAGGGCTCGCAGCCGCTGAGTGCTGACCAGGTTGCGATAGCCGACTCGATAGTCGGCAGTTCCGCGCAGGGGCGTGCGCCGTACCAGTACACGAATCTGCTCTACAACATGCAGGGACTGACCGTGATGGGCACCATGCTGGGCGATGCTCACGCTGTGCGTCCGTACTGGGAGATCGACGGCGAGTTGCCCACCGCAGCCGACGAGATCCTGGTGGGGGAGAACCTCGCAGAGACCTACCGCTTCGCTGTCGGCAAGAAGGTCGGTCTCACCGAGCCGACCAAGGCCGAGGGCACCGCGAAGCAGCTGACCGTCAGTGGGATCCTGCGCACCGGAGGCGCCGAGGACGATCTGGTGGTGATGAGTCTTGACACCCTCAGCGAGTTCACCGGAACCGCCGGCGAGTTCAGCATCATCGAGTATTCGATCTCTGGTGACGCAACAACCTTGAGCTCGCTGGCCGAAGCGGTCAACAGCAGCGATTCAGGGATGGATGCCGAGGTCGTGCGTAGAATCAGCCAGACTCAGACCGGTATCACGCAGACCTTGCAGACCCTGATCTGGATCGTCAGCGTGATCATCATCTTGCTCACCCTGATCTCGATCACGGCGACGTTGAACGCCGTGGTCTCGGAGCGCAGCCGTGAGATCGGCCTGAAAAAGGCCCTCGGGGCGCTCTCCAAGGAGATCACGCGGGAGTTCATTGGTGAGTCGGTGCTGCTCGGCCTGCTCGGCGGTCTGGTTGGTGCGGGGGCTGGGATCTGGATTGCCGACTTCATTTCGCAGCGCGCATTCGCCGTGCAGCTGAACGTCAATTGGTGGGTCGTACCGCTGACCATGATCTGTTCGGTGATCATCGCAGTGGTGGGTAGCCTGCTCCCGGTCCGCCGGATCTCAAAGATCAATCCCGTCGATGTGTTAGGTGGAGAATGACAATGACCCAGACTTCGTGGGATTCGCGCATTTTGGGCAACGGCGCTGAGCCGATCTACTCGGTGCAGCAGGTCAGCCGTCGCTATGGTGACCTGGCTGCGCTGGACAACGTGACCTTGGATATTGCCGCGGGCGAGTGGCTGTCGATCGTCGGCCCATCAGGTTCAGGCAAGTCGACGCTGATGAACATTCTCGGTTGTATGGACAGCCCGACCGAGGGCATCGTCCTGCTCGAGGGGGAACGGCTCGACAAGATGGGCGAGCCTGAATTGGCCAATGTGCGGCGGATGAAGATCGGGTTGGTCTTCCAGCAATTCCACCTCGTCCAACACCTGACCGCGGTCGAGAATGTGATGCTTGCCCAGTACTACCACTCGATCCCCGATGAGGGGGAAGCTCTGGCGGCGCTCGAGCGCGTCGGAATGGCTGATCGAGCCACCCATCTGCCGCGCGAACTATCCGGCGGCGAACAGCAACGTGTCTGCGTTGCCCGCGCATTGATCAATCATCCTGATGTCATCCTGGCCGACGAACCCACCGGCAACCTGGACGAGGTCAACGAAAGAATTGTCATCGATTTCTTCCATCAGTTGCATGATGCCGGGACGACACTGATCGTCGTGACGCACGACGCTGAGGTGGCCGCGCAGGGGCAGCGCCAGATCATTCTCGAACACGGTCGGATCGCTCGAGAGGTCTTCGACCTGGCGAGCACTCCAACCAAGGGTAAGCCGCAGAACGTGGAGGGCTGATGATGCGTAAGAACGACGCCGGTCTGATCTTGGCCGGGTTGGTCGGGACGTTGGTGCTGAGCGGGTGCGGCGGAAACTCCCAGCCAGCCAACACACTTCCGGATGGTGACTACACCGGGCAAAGCTCGATCGAGTCCGATGGCACCTATGGAATCGTGAACTTCGTCGTGTCGGACGGGGACATCGTCGACGCGAGCTTCGTCATGTACGACCCCGATGGCACCCCACATGATGAGAGCTATGGGCTCGGCTCGAACGGGAAGCCAGCCGACCAGGAGTTCTATCAGCGAGCCCAGAATGCGATCGCAGCCGAAAAGCAATACGTCTCGGAGTTCATCGAGGTCGGCGACCAAACTCAGGTCGAAGCGGTTGCCGGCGGCTCGCTGTCGTACCGTTTGTTCAGATCCGCCATCGACGACGCGATAGCCAACGCCGCCTAGATGTCTGTCAGTCGCGCCGCCGCGAGCTTCACATTCCACACGATGGGCACTCTCGGTTACGCATCGTGGAGCCCGGCCGGCCTCGACATCGGCCGGCCGCTGGCAGCCAGAGCCGACGAGATCGAACGCCGACTCACCCGCTTCCGTAATGACTCCGAGATCTCGGCACTCGACGATCACTGGCGGGCCGTTTCGGCCGACGCTGCGACAGTTCTGGCCGCGGCCAGCGAACTCGAGGGCGCCACGTCGGGATATTTCACGGCTCTGTTAGGTGCCCAGGCCCGCGCATGGGAGCAGCTGGCCACCGGATTCATGGACGCCGTGCCGGATCTTACCGGGGCAACCGGCGGTATCGAAGTGATCGCGGCAGCATCGGGAGCTCGCGCGAGGTTGGTGGACGCCGCACGCGGTTCGGTTGACCTGGGCGCGATCGCCAAAGGGTACGCGGCAGACCAGTTACGCGATCTCGCGGTTAGGTTCGGCGCCACGGATCTGCTGATATCTCTGGGCGGTTCATCAATGGCGTCCGCGGGCGAGCCGGCGACGATCGGTCTTGCCAGTCCGTGGCAGGGTTGGGAGAACTTCGGGACGATGACGCTGGAGTCCGGGTCGCTATCGGTCTCTGCCGACCCCGGCACTCGCATCAGGTCAGGACGACGGACGGTATGGTTTGCGAGGCCTTCTCCACTGCCTTCTTGGCGATGGGCCTGGACAAGGCGCTGCTGCTCGATCAAGCTCACCCCGAATTCGACACGATCTTCATGACGGTTGACGGCCGGGTGCTGGCCAGCCCCCGGCTGAAGATCAACGCGACCCCTGGAGTCCAGGACTGGCTCGCCGTGCAAAGGCCGTAACACCCGTCAGTGCTCCCCAGTCGGCTCCCAGAACCTGATTCGTGTCGCTGAAGGTGGACTGGGGAGCACTGACGGGTGTTGACGACGACTACCATGGGCTCATGGCTAATAATGTCGTGGTTTGCCCTTCCTGTGGGACGCGCAACAGGGTGCCTGCGGTCGCTTCCGGGATACCCAAGTGTGCCAATTGCAAGCAACCATTACCGTGGGTCGTTGTCGCCGATGACCTGAACTTCGACGAGGTCGCAGACAGCTCGAAGATGAGTGTCTTGGTCGATCTTTGGGCTCCGTGGTGCGGGCCTTGCCGCCAGGTCGGGCCAGTTCTTGAAGCAGCGGCCAACGAGCATGTAGGCAAGGTCAAACTGGTCAAGGTCAATGTCGACAACTCTCCGCAACTCGCGCAGCGTTTCGACGCAAGATCCATCCCGACGATGCTGATGATGCGCAACGGCCAGACAGTGGCTCGCCAGGTGGGCGCACCGTCCGCGGCCGCGCTGAAGGCCTGGGTCAGCAACAATCTCGGGTGACACTCTGCACCGCCGACTAGGCTGGAACAATCAAGAGACGATTCCCGACGAAGTGGAGTCTTATGTCGACCCGATCTCCCGCCGTTGCCGGCTTCTTCTACCCAGCCGATCCACACGCGTTGGCGTCCATGGTCGATCAGCTATTGGACGATGCGCGCCCCAACGAACTCGCTCGTCCGCCTAAGGCCCTGATCAGTCCGCACGCAGGTTATATCTATTCAGGTGCGATCGCAGCGCTGGGTTACGCGTCTTTGCAGGTGGACGCGCACCCGATCACCCGCGTCGTCGTGGCGGGTCCGGCGCACCGGGTCGGTATCCGTGGCATCGCACTACCCGGTGTCGATGCCATGGCCACCCCATTGGGCACCATCCCGCTTGACACTGAGCTCTGCGAGCTAATCGACGCGATGCCTGGCGTTATCACACGTCCCGACGTGCATGCCGAGGAGCACTGCGTCGAGGTGCAACTGCCCTTCCTGCAACGGCTGCTCAGCGACTTCACCGTGGTTCCTCTGGTGGTCGGCGATGTCGCTCCGGACACGGTCGCCAACGTGCTCGAGGCCTGCTGGGGTGATACGGATACCCTCATCGTGATCAGCTCCGATTTGTCCCACTACCACAGCTATGACGAAGCGAAACGTCTGGACGAACAGACGATCGCCGAGATCCTGGCCCGCCGACCGATGATCAGTACTCACCGTGCTTGCGGCGCTTATCCGCTGAACGGCCTGCTGGAAGTGGCTCGGCGGCGCGCGCTGCAGCCGACACTCTTGGGCGCCTGCAACTCAGGTGACACCGCTGGCGACCGCGGCCGGGTGGTCGGTTATGCGTCGGTAGCCTGGCACGAGGAGTGAACAGTGTCGCTTCCCGACGATGCCGGACAGATCCTGTTGCCGTTGGCCCGTTCCGCAATCGCGCGCAGGCTGCGGCTGCCTGCGGTCGTCGTCGACGAATCGGCCGAGTGGTTGGCAGAAGACGGTGCCAGCTTCGTCACCTTGACCATCGATGGAGGCCTGCGCGGCTGCATCGGCACCCTGGAGGCCTATCGGCCGCTTCGCGAAGACGTGGCGTCCAATGCTGTCGCCGCAGCCTTTCATGATCGCCGATTTCAGCCGCTCAGCGCCGCCGAGTATCCGACGCTTGCTGTAGAAGTCTCGGTATTGAGTGCGCCCGAGCCAATGAGTTTCAGCAATCGAGCAGACGCACTAGCTCAGCTGCAGCCAGGTCTGGACGGGCTGATCATACAGAAGGGGCGACATCGCGGCACTTTCCTGCCGCAGGTCTGGAAAGAACTGCCCGATCCGGAGGAGTTCGTTCGGGCACTCTTGAGGAAGTCGGGGTTGTCGCCGGGCTATTGGGGTGATGACATCAAGCTGTCTCGTTATCGGGTTCGAGTCTGGTCCGAAGCCGGCCCAAACCCCGGGGCCTGACCATCTTATGGGCCATAGGTAACAATGGATTAAGGATGACCCATCGGACCTCTGTTCTGAGAGGGGGCCAAACAGAGTGGGAGAGCTAGCCAGATACTGGCATCGTTGTGACGATGGCCGCGTCCAGTGTGATCTTTGTCCCCGGGCCTGTCGCTTGCGGCCCGGCCAGCGTGGTTTCTGTTTCGTGCGTGCTAACGAAGATGGTCAGTTGGTGTTGACCACCTACGGTCGTTCGTCCGGCTTCTGTATCGATCCGGTAGAGAAGAAGCCACTCAACCACTTTTTTCCAGGTACTCAGGTTTTCAGTTTCGGTACCGCGGGCTGCAACCTAGCTTGCAAATATTGCCAGAACTGGGAGATCAGCACCTCACGGGAGATGAGCCTGCTCGCCGATACTGCTAGCCCTGAGCAGATCGCCAGCACCGCGGCGAGCTGGGATTGTTCTGCGGTGGCGTTCACCTACAACGATCCCGTGATCTTCGCCGAATATGCCATCGACACGGCGAACGCATGCCACGAGATGGGGCTGGCTTCGATTGCGGTCACCGCCGGTTACATCAGTCCTGAAGCCAGACGGGATTTCTTTGCGGTGATGGATGCCGCGAATATCGACCTCAAGGGTTTCTCTGACGCCTTCTACCAGCAGCTCACCGGTGCCCGGCTCCAGCCGATACTGGACACCATCAGCTATGTGGTGAACGAGACCGACGTCTGGGTCGAACTGACTACATTGTTGATCCCCGGTTTCAATGACGCGTCGAGCGATCTACGCGCGATGTGCCGGTGGATCTTAAGTGAGCTCGGCCCCGATGTGCCGCTACACTTCACCGCCTTCCACCCAGACAACCGGATGAGTGATGTGCCACGCACCCCGGCGCGCACCTTGACCCGTGCGAGGGCGTTGGCATTGGAGACTGGGCTGCATTACGTCTTCACCGGTAACACGAGCGATCCGGAAGGCCAGACGACCTACTGCCCGAACTGCGCTAGCCCGGTGATCACCCGTGACCGTTACATCATCGGCTCCTATCATCTCGATGACCAGGGACGATGCGCAGTCTGCGGCCACCTGATCGCGGGGCGTTTCGGTGATTTCGAACAGACGAGTCGATCATTCCGAGGTCCCAGGCGCGTAGGGATCAACTGAACCTCGTAACTGCGGCATCGTCGGGTCCGTTAGGGTGGAACGATGAGTGAAAAACCACTGATCGATCCACCGGCAGGACCGGCTCCAAGCGAACTCCAGATCATTGACGAAGTCATCGGTGATGGTGCTGAAGCCACCCGTGGTGCCACTGTCCTGGTCGACTATGTCGGAGTCGGATTCGATTCCGGAGCCGAGTTCGACGCGTCCTATAACCGTAATGAGCCGCTGGCCTTCCGTCTGGGAGTCGGGCAGGTCATCAAAGGCTGGGACGACGGGGTGCTCGGTATGAAGGTTGGTGGACGTCGCAAGCTGGTGATTCCAGCCGATCTTGCCTACGGTCGCCGTGGTATCCCGGGTGTCATCGGCCCTAATGAGGCATTGATCTTCGTCTGCGAGCTGCGGGACGTTCGCTAGCCGAGCGGGGTTTGATCGGCGTCCGGTTCGGGGTCTAGCAGCCAGGTGGCTCGCTTGGCCCGCAGCGAAACCCCGGACGCCGATCTATCGCTGATCGTTGCTTCATCCAACCAGTGACGCCGGGCCTCCTCGATCAAGTGGTCAGGTAGCCGTCCGGACGCATTGACGACCCGCCACCACGGTGTGCCCCCGGCGTCACAGGCCATAATGCGCCCCACCTGGCGTGGCCCGGTCTCGACGAGGTCAGCGATGTCGCCATAGGTGACGACTGTGCCCGGAGGGACCCGGCGGACTGCGCGGCGGACGCGCTCTGCCAGATCGAGAGGCTCGCTCGGATCGTCCATGAACGAGATGCTGCCACAGAGCCGGGTCCCTTTACACGCCTGTGCTTGACTGGACGGTATGGCTGGACGATTCTTTGCATTGCTCGGGCTACTGGTGCTGGTTACGGCTTGCGGTTCACCGGGATCGCAACCTCCCGAATCCGGTGAGACCGCCGTGATCAGTCAATCCGCGACCCCGAGCCCCACCCCGACGCCAACCCCGAAACCGACCTTGCCCGGTGGTGGCCGTGAACTGCTACCCGACTACCGGCTCTGTGGCTACGTCGGGCACCCCGGAGCCCCGGGGCAGGGCAGGCTCGGCATCGGCGAGATCGAAGACCGGATGGCCGAAATGCGTGAGACCTGCGCCCCATACGCCGCAGATCGGGCGATCATGCCGGTGATGGAATTGATCGCGGTCACCGTGCAGCCCTTCCCCGGTGAGGACGGTATGTGGCGCGATCGGATCGATCCGGCGATCATCGATCAGTGGTTAGCTGTGGCGCGCGAACACGGTGCGATCTTGCTGCTCGACATCCAACCCGGGCAATCCGGATTCCTCGATGAGCTGAAGGCGTTGGAGCGCTATCTGGTCCAACCCGATGTGGGCGTGGCTCTCGACCCGGAGTGGGCGATGGGACCCGGCCAGGTGCCGATGCAGAGCTTCGGATCTACCTCCGGCGAGGAACTCGACGAGGTCGCCGCCTACCTTTCCGACCTTGTCGTGGCCAATGACCTGCCCGAAAAGGTGATGGTTTACCACATCCTGCACCCATCGATCATCAGTAACGAGGCAGCACTGCAGCCGCATCCCGGCGTCGTCCTGATCAAGAGCGTGGACGGCATCGGCGCCCCGGCAGACAAGATCTCCACTTATGAGCAGGTCAGCATCGACGTTCCCGCAGGGGTACAGATGGGCTTCAAGCTCTTCTATGAAGAAGACGTCCAGACCAGCGGGGTGTTGATGTCACCCGACGAGGTACTCGCCCTGACACCGGTACCCGACTATGTCCTCTACGAGTAGCCGGGTTCTCTACGAGTAGCCGGCAGGTCAGCGGTAGACCGGACGAGTCTGCGCGTCCACCCAGTTGAGGTAATCGGGTGAGCCGCCGATGATGGGCAGCGCGATGATCTCCGGCGCGTCGTAGACGTGCATCTCGCGTACCTGTTCGACTAATTCGTCGATCAGCGCCGTGCGGGTCTTGACCAGCATCAGGATCTCGTTTTCGTGATGCACCTCGCTCGACCAGCGATAGACGGAGCTGATCGGGGTGGTCTGTACACAGGCACCCAGGTTCTGTTCGATCAGCAGATCGGAGATGCGTTCGGCCAACCCCTCCTCGGGTGTGGTGATCAGGACGACGCAGTAATCGGTCGGGGTCATCTTCGCCTCCTCGGCTTGTGCTGCGGATATGACAGATCAGACCCGAGTGCGGATGGCATCGGGTTGGAAACGGCGGATTCGCTCATCCAGGATGAGTTCGGTGTGGCGCCACAGTTCGGCAGCGAGACCACGATCATCCGCGGTCTTACCGGTGCGCCGCGCCGAGCGGTTCACGTAGTAGCGATCGGGGCGATAGTTGATCCCCGGCGTGCCTTCTGCGAGCCAGACCAGCGTGTCAACTGCCTTGTCGACAGAGGCGGTTCGGGGGCTGCGCTTTGCGTGGAAGCGGGTCTTCGCGCTGGGATCGAGCCCGCTTGCAGAGCTCGTCCCTGCCCCACCGTCGAAGGCGACCGCGGATAGCCCCTGGGCGCCATAGCGGGCCTGTAATTCGCGCATCTGAAGCAGCCGCGCCAACGTCGCATTCCCGAAGGCCGATGACAGCGAGTAGTGACGCTCAGCATTGAGGTTACCCATCTCGAAGTGGGCATTTACCCTGTGGGCGAGGCTTGAAGCAATGATCATTGTCGCTCTCGAGTAGAGCAACTGGTCGGTTAGCAGCCAGCTGAGATACCACGGTGCCAGGTAGTTGATCTGGAAGATGAGTTCATGACCGTCCACGGTCTCTGTTCGGCGGTTGCCGACGACAGTACTGAGGTTGGTTGCGAGCACATCGATGCGAAGGTATTCGCTGAGCAGTTCGGCGGCCAAGCGTTCCACATCGTCCAGCTCGGCGAACTCGGCGAGGTGATAGGGGGCGTTGATGGGGAGTGCAGCGGATCGGGTCTTTCCCAAATCGCCGCCGATCAAGATCACACGATGCCCTCGGCAGGCAAGCCGATGTGCAGCGGCGGCGCCGATGTCCTCGTCGGCTCCGGTGATGACGATCGTCTTCATGAGGCTAATCGTAGGTTTGTCCGGCCCGGCCTGTCGGGACGGAGGTCAGTCCGGCATATCGGTGAAGCGGCTGAAATGCCCTTGGAAGGAGAGCGACAGGGTATCCGTGCGCCCGTTTCGGTGTTTGGCGATGATCAGATCGGCTTCACCGGGACGGTTGTCTTTGTCGTAGAGGTCTTCGCGGTGCAGCAGGATGACGATGTCGGCATCTTGTTCGAGCGAACCTGATTCGCGTAGGTCGCTCATCATGGGTTTTTTGTCGCCGCGCTGCTCGGGGCCACGGTTCAGCTGGCTCAGCGCGACCACCGGAATATCGAGCTCTTTCGCCAGTAGTTTGATCTGGCGGCTGAACTCGGATACCTCCAGCTGGCGGCTCTCGACCTTCTTCCCCGAACTCATCAGCTGCATGTAATCGATCACGACGAAACGTAGATCATGACGTTGCTTCAACCGCCGGGCCTTGGCCCGGATCTCCATCATCGTCAGATTGGGTGAGTCGTCGATGAACAGCGGGGCGTCTTCGAACGATTTCGTACGAGCTACGATGCGCGACCATTCGTCCTCGCCGAGACCACCGTTGCGGATTGAGTTCAGCATGACGCCGGCTTCTGCGGACAGTAACCGCATCACGATCTCGGACTGGCTCATCTCGAGGCTGAAAAATGCCGTGCATAGCTTGTGCCGAACCGCGGCCGATCGCGCGAAGTCCAGCGCGAGGGTCGATTTACCCACCGCTGGCCTGGCCGCGATGATGATCATCTGTCCGCCGTGCAGTCCGTTGGTCAACTCGTCCAGTCTCGCGAACCCGGTCGGTACCCCGGACAGGCCTCCATCGCGGGCACCGATTGCTTCGATCTCGTCGTAGGTGGGTTCCAAGAGGTCGCGTAGTGCCTTGTAATCCTCGGAACGCTTGCCCTCGGAAACCTCATAGATGGTCTGCTGGGCGACGTCGACGATCTCAGCCACCTCGCCCTGGCCGGCATAGCCGAGCTGGGCTATTTTGATGGATGCATCCACCAGCCTGCGCAACACTGCCTTGTCGTGCACGATCTGGGCGTAGTAGCTGGCGTTGGCGGCCACCGAGATGGACGAGAGAAGGTCCGCTAGATAGACATGGCCGCCGACTTTCGCGAGTTCTCCGCGCCGGTCGAGTTCGGCGGCGATGGTGACGGGGTCCGCAGGGTCTCCACGGCCGTAGAGGTCAATGATCGCTCGGTAGATCTGCTCGTGCGAGGGCCGGTAGAAATCCGCTGGCGTGATGACTTCAAGTACTTCGGCGATGGCATCTTTGCTCATCAACATCGCTCCGAGGACACCCTGCTCGGCAGCGTAATCCTGCGGTGGAGTGCGGTCGATGCCTACCGGTGCAGGAGGCGCTTCGTCGTACATTCAGCCACCTCCTAGTGATGTCCTCGGACAATAGGGGCCGTGTCGCCGACTGTCAACCTGAGTTATCCACAGGGTCTGTGGACATTCGGCTCAGGCTGTGGAACTCGCCGCAGATCTGGTGGACAGGCCTGGGTGCGCGCAGTGGACAGTCGACTCGATTGATACTTCAAACCAGGTTCCACAAGCCGGGACGGTCTGATGGCGAAAATATCTGGGGTTTCTCGGCGTGTCGTGGTTGTCGACCTGCGTTTTCGCGGTGATGAATCCATCGTTGAGAAGGCCGCGGTGGCCCGGATCGGTATTCTCCGGCAGCATGAGCCGGGCCATCCCGCGGGTCTATCAGAAGATCTGGTGCATATTCGCCTTGGTCAGCTCGACCAACTCGTCGCCGCGCCCTGAAAGCAGAGTGCGCATCGAGTAAAGAGCGAAGCCCTTCGCCTGCTCATAGGTGATCGAGGGTGGGATTGTCAGCTCCTGACGTTCCGTGACGACATCGATCAGGGCGGGACCGTCAAAGGCGAAGGCCTCGCTCAACGCGTTCGGCAGGTCATCGGAGCGGTCAACATGAATACCCTTCAACCCGGCTGCCTGTGCGATCGCCGCCAGATTAGGGTTCACAAGCTCGGTGGCGGTGGTTACGAACCCGGCGGCCTTCATCTCGAGTTCCACGAAGTTCAATGAGGAGTTGTTGAAGACGACCAGCTTCACAGGCAGGTTATTCTGCACCAGAGTCAGCAATTCGCCGAGCAGCATCGTGACCCCTCCGTCGCCCGAAAGGGTGACGACCTGACGGCCGGGGAAGGCGGACGCGACGCCGATCGCCTGAGGCAGCGCATTGGCCATCGAACCGTGGATGAATGAACCGATGAGGTTGCGTTTGCCGTTCATCTTCAGATAGCGGGCCGCCCAGATCACCGGTGAGCCGACATCGGGGATGAAGACGGCGTCATCGTCGGCAAGCTCATCGACGAGTCTCGCGACGTATTGCGGGTGCAGTGGCTCATCACCCTTGCGTGGCCTGGCCAGATCGTCCAGCTTGGCGCGGGTCTTGGCGTAATGGGCGAGCGAGTCTTTCAAGTGCGCGCGGTCTTGCTTGGGTTGTACCAGGGGTAATAGTTCGTCCACGGTGGCGCCGACATCGCCGACCAAGCCAAGGTCGAGCGGAATCCGGCGTCCGAGGTGCTCACCGCGCAGATCGATCTGAATTACCTCAGCCCGTTCGGGTAAGAACGAGCGGTAGGGGAAATCAGTCCCCAGCATCAGCAGGGTGTCACAGCTTTCCATCGCACGGTAGCCGGAGGAAAAACCGAGTAGCCCGGTCATGCCGACGTCGAAGGGGTTGTCGTATGCCATGAATTGCTTGCCACGCATCGTATGGACGATCGGAGCCGCCAACTGGTCGGCGAGCGCGATCACCTGATCGTGTGCATCTTCGGTTCCTGCACCCGCGAGGATGGTCACTTTCTTCGCGCGGTTCAACAAGTCAGCGGCCCGCTGCAATTCTTCATCGCAGGGCGTGACCTTCGGGGACGAGGCCTTCACCGCGGTGACCGTGTGATCCTCGGCCTCTGCGAGAGCGACATCGCCGGGGATGACCACCACCGCTACGCCGCGGCGTGCGAGCGCAGCTTGCATGGCCGTGCGCAGGATGCGCGGCATTTGGACCGGATCTGCGACGTACTCGCGGTAGACCGAGCAATCGCGGAAGAGTTCCTGCGGGTGGGTTTCTTGGAAATACCCAGAACCGATCTCGGAAGTCGGGATATGTGCAGCGATCGCCAGTACCGGCACCCGGGAGCGCTGGGCATCGAAGAGCCCGTTGATCAAATGTAGATTACCCGGGCCGCAGCTGCCGGCGCAGACTGCGAGCTCGCCGGTGAGAGCGGCCTCGGCGCTGGCCGCGAATGCTGCGGCCTCCTCATGACGGACGTGCAACCAACGGATACCTGAGTCTCGCAGCGCATCGGTGAACCCGTTGAGTGAATCACCCGGGACCCCGTAGACGCGCTGGACACCACTAGCAACGAGGGTGTCAACGATGTTCTTGGCGACAGTGGACATTTCTGTTCTCCCACGACGACGGGGTTTGTTCAGGGGCAACCGATCACGGCGCTGCCATACGGCGAAGATATCACCGATATGGGTGGCGCGGATGGCATCGCCCCGGGATGTTAGTCGGCTGATCGGCTGGGTAACCGGGTGGTGGGTGGACTCGATGCCTACGGATGCGGGAGACGCTTCGTCGCGGGTTCAGTCTCCTGCAGGTGAAATCGCTGAAGAATAGAGGCCGTGTCGCCGACTGTCAACCCGAGTTATCCACAGGGTCTGTGGACATTCGGCTTGAGCTGTGGAACTCGCCGTGGATCCAGTGGACAAGGTGGGGTGTGGGCAGTGGACAGCGGCCTGAATCGGCTATCCAAACCAGGCGTGACTAGGGCGAATGTCGTGAGGGCGGGGCGTTTTGAGGTTCTCGGGCGTGTCGCGGTCATGGGTCTGCACCTTCGAACAGTGAATCTCCAGGTGGCAGAAGCAAGGACTACGCAGCGCGCTATCCACAGATGACTTGGACTTATCCACCGTTTCGCGAGGACGTGAGATACGCCTGTCCTCCCCCTGGCCAGGTGCGATGATTGCCGATGGGGGGTCACTGTTGTCCGCGAGCAAGGAGATTCCAAGTTTCTGCCCGAACCTCCGATGAATATGAACCGAGTCGGGGCCCGCATCCGTAATCGGCTGACGACATCTTCGGGAGCTGTCGCTGCCAAGGAGCAGATTGAGAAAAGCATGACCAGTGAGCGTCCGTTTGTCGTCCGTGAGCCCGTTCAACGCAGCGACGGATATGGCTTCACCACCGCCGCCAAGAAGGCGCCCATCGCGCCTGAGCAACCGCCGCGCACAGTCACCGGCAGGGCCATCTATGTGGACGGCAAACGTGTCGCTAGCCCCGACACGATCGCAGAGGTTTTCGACCTCCTTCAGGAGATTCCTGATGCGGTGGCCTGGGTGGGTCTTTATCGGCCAGATCCAGAAGACCTCCAAGAAGTTGCCGATCTCTTCGGACTACATGAGCTGGCCGTCGAAGATGCCATTCGGGCACATCAGCGCAGCAAACTGGAGCACTATGGCGACACGATCTTCGTTGTACTGCGGGCCGCCCTGTATCTCGATGAGACCGAGGAGATCGAGTTCGGCGAATTACACATCTTTCGCGGCAAGAACTTCGTGATCACAGTGCGCCATGGTCGGTCGCCTGATCTAGCGGTGGTTTTCCGTCGGATGGAGGCGGATCCGCAGATGCTCGCTCTGGGCACAGAGGGTATCGCCTACTCCATTCTGGACACGGTGGTGGACGGCTACGCGCCGGTTCTCGAGGGGCTCGCCACCGATGTTGCGGAGATCGAAGATCAGGTCTTCATGAGCAGCCCCGGTGTCTCACGGCGGATCTACGAGTTGAGCCAAGAGATCGTGGAGTTCCACGACGCGGTGCGCCCTCTTCGCGCAATCGTTGCAGGCCTCGCCGAGAGTTTCGGTCAGCACGAGGTCGCAGAGGAGCTCCACGCATACCTGCGGGATGTGGCAGATCACGCTGCCCGGGCTTTGGACCGAATCGAGGGCTTCCGAGTGACCTTGCGCGATGTCCTGGCGTTGAACGCGACGTTGGTCGCTCAGCAACAGAACGAAGAGATGAAGAGTCTCGCAGAAGCCGCAAATGCGCAGAACGATGATATGAAGAAGATCTCGGCCATGGCAGGCATCCTCTTCGCACCGACGATGATCACAGGCATCTACGGCATGAACTTCGCATTGATGCCGGAACTGGATTGGCGGCTGGGGTATCCGTACGCGTTCCTGTTGATGATCGTCTCCAGCTTCGTGATATGGCGGCTCTTTCGCCGGAAGGGTTGGATCTGATCCGGGCTGTATCGCGATCCGGCTGGTCCCGGCGACTGACTGATACCCCTAGGGGGTATCGTTGAAAGCGTGAGTACGGACGAATGCAGTTTGCACGGTCATCACCACGGTTATGTCGAAGACAAGGATGCCTATCTCTCGCGGTTACGCCGCATTGAGGGGCAGGTGCGCGGGATCGCCCGGATGGTGGAGGAAGAGAAATACTGCATCGATATCCTCACCCAGATCGCGGCTGCCAGCAGCGCACTACAGTCGGTGGCGCTCGGCCTGCTCGACGGCCACTTGAACTCCTGCGTCCTCGACGCCGCCAAGCAGAGCGAGGATGCTGGTAAAGAGAAACTCGACGAGGCAAGTAAAGCGATCGCCCGGCTCGTCCGTTCCTGAAGTAGTACCTGCGCCCATGGCGCGATCAGATCACCTGAAAAGAAAGAAGACAAAACATGATCACCAACTACGTCGTCACCGGAATGACCTGCGGACACTGTGTCAATCACGTCACTGAAGAAGTCTCGGCGATTCCCGGTGTTACCGAGGTGAAGGTGGACCAGGCAGGCCCGATGCAGGTGAGCAGCGATGTGGCCATCGACTTCGAGAAGATTGAAGAGGCGGTCTCAGAAGCGGGCGACTATAAGGTGGCGCTGGCCTGATGACAGCCGGGACCACAGACAGCGTCCAACCCGCCAGACTCAGACCACCGGCGAATCAGATCATCGAACTCGACGTACAGGGCATGACCTGTGCATCCTGTGCGGCTCGGATCGAAAAGAAGCTGGGCAAGCTCGACGGCGTGCAGGCAAGCGTCAACTACGCCACTGAGAAGGCTCATGTGGTGGCTCCTGCCGACGTAGACGCCGATGCCCTGATCGCCACGGTGCAAGCTGCCGGGTACGATGCCGCTCTGCCGACTCCCGAGGCCGAACCCCGCGATCGTGCGGCAGAGATCAAGCGTCGGCTGATCGTCGCAGCCGTCCTCGCTGTGCCGGTCATCGCGATGGCGATGATCCCACCGCTGCAGTTCCCGGGCTGGCAGTGGGTCAGCCTGGCGCTGGCCACCCCGGTCGTCACCTGGGCCGCCTGGCCGTTCCACCGTTCCGCCTTTGTGAATCTGCGGCACGGTGCGGCGACGATGGACACCCTGATCAGTCTGGGCACCAGCGCGGCTTACCTATGGTCTCTGTTCGCGCTGATCTTCGGTGAGGCCGGAGCGATCGGCATGACCCACCACTGGACGTTCAACCTCTCGCATGATCACCAGTTGAGCTCGGTCTACTTCGAGGCATCGGTCGGGATCATCACGTTCATCTTGCTGGGGCGCTATATCGAGGCGCGCTCTCGCCAGGATGCTAGTTCCGCGTTGCGTGCGTTGGCCGAAGTCGGTGCGAAATCCGTGACCGTGTTGCGCGGTGGCGCGGAGGTTACCGTTCCGATCGAGAAGCTGGCGGTGGACAACGAGTTCGTTGTGCGTCCGGGAGAGAAGGTGGCCACTGATGGCGTGGTGGTCAGCGGAAGCTCCGCAGTCGATAACTCAGTCATCACCGGTGAATCGCTGCCGGTCGACGTGGCTCCGGGTAGCACCGTGGTGGGAGCATCGGTCAATACGACCGGACGACTGGTCGTCCGCGCGACCGCGGTCGGCGCAGACACTCAGCTCGCCCAGATCGCGCATCTGGTCGAGCTGGCCCAAACAGGCAAATCGAAGTCACAGGCACTGGCCGATAGGATCTCCGGTGTCTTCGTGCCGGTCGTCATCGCGCTGGCGCTGATCACACTTCTGGTTTGGCTGGTGCTGGGGGAGTCCGCGACTTTTGCGGTGACCGCCGCGGTCTCGGTGCTGATCATCAGTTGCCCCTGCGCTCTCGGCCTGGCGACCCCGACCGCACTCTTGGCCGGATCATTGCGGGGCTCTCAGCTGGGCATTCTGATCCGTGGACCGGAGGCTCTCGAAGAGGCTCATCGTATTCAGGTCATCGCACTCGATAAGACCGGCACGATCACCGCTGGACAGATGAGTCTGGACAGCGTCGTACCCGCCGAAGGTATCACCAGTGAGGAGCTGCTCAGACTCGCGGCGAGCTTGGAGGCTGCCTCCGAGCACCCGATCGCTCGAGCGATCGTCAAGGCTTACAGCGGCCGACCCGGTGCACTGGAAGACTTCAGGAACGTTCCCGGTCTAGGCATCCAGGCGAGGGTCGACGACCGGGCAGCTGCTGCGGGTAATGCCGCCTTGATGGCAAAACTGGGACTAGAGGTTCCCGAGCAGCTTGAGCAGGCCGCCATTGAGGCAGGTAAGCGTGGGGCCAGCACTGTGCTGGTCGCCCGGGACGATACCGTCGTCGGCCTCGTTGCGGTCGCCGACAAGATCGAACCGACAGCCCCCGAGGCCGTCAAAGCCCTACAGAAGCTGGGACTGCGCACCGTCATGGTCACCGGCGATAACCAGGCCGCCGCCGAATACGTTGCCCACCAAGTTGGTATCGATGGGGTCCGGTCCGAGGTACTGCCAGGCGACAAGTTCGCTGTCGTCACCGAGTTACAGGAAGGCGGCAAGACCCCGGTCGCCATGGTCGGCGATGGTGTGAATGATGCGGCAGCGCTCACGCAAGCTGATCTGGGCATTTCCATGGGTTCAGGCACTGACGCGGCGATCGCGGCGTCGGATTTGACCTTGATGCGCCACGACCTGATGCTCGCCGCCGACGCGATCAACCTCTCGCGCCGGACGCTGAACACCATTCGGGGCAACCTCTTCTGGGCGTTCATCTACAACGTCTGCGCGATCCCGATCGCGGCATTGGGCTATCTCAACCCGATGTTCGCTGGTGCAGCGATGGCATTCAGCTCGGTCTTCGTCGTGACGAACAGCCTGCGGTTACGTACGTGGAAGCCCAAGCACTGAGGCCGGGTCCGAGAAACCTGTTCAGCGGCTACCGAATACTCGGTAGCCGCTGAGGTTTTCCAGAGCTAAAGGATTAGCCTGGACCCAGGATTAGCGCGAGTAGACCTGCTTGGCTCGCTCCAGGCCGGAAACATAGCCGGCGCGCGCATAGTCAGTCGCATCGGTATCGGAGGGCACGGCCAGCATTCCCCGCGCCTTATCCAGCGATAGCTGACGGCGGCGCAGCCAGGAGGTCACGCCATCGACCAATTGGCCGGCATAGGACGGCCCGTTGCGTACCAGCGCGGCAGTCGTCATCACCACGTCGGCGCCGGCAAGTAGATACTTCACGACATCCTGAGTCGTCTCCACACCGGTAGTCGCGCCAAGCGATGCATCGATACGTCCATAGAGCGCTGAGATCCAACTACGCGGCAGCTTCGCTTCGTCCGGACGCGAGAGGTCGAAACCGGAGACAACCTTGAGCTGGTTGAGATCGATATCAGGCTGCAGGAAGCGGTTGAAGAGCACCAAAGCGTCGGCACCGGCCTGATCGAGCCGATGGGCCATCTCACCGAAGCTCGAGAAATAAGGACTCAACTTAACGGCGACCGGGATATCGACCTTCGACTTCACGTCGACGACGATCTCGGCGTGACGGTCTTCGACCTCGCGTCCGGTGGTCACCAGATCACCGGGCAGGTAATAGATATTCAACTCGATGCCAGCGGCTCCGGCATCGGCCATCCTGCGTGCGGTGTCCGACCATTCACCCATGGTCGAGCCGTTGAGGCTGGCGATCAGCGGCACGTCGATCACCGGTGCCGCTTGCTCGATCAGCTTCAAATAGGTTCGAGTCAGCCCGGACTCGTTGCTCGGCTCAATGGGGAAGTAATTCAGCGCCTCCGCGAAGCTCTCGGACCCCTGATCGAGCAATCGAGCTTCACGGGCGGTTTCATGCCGGATCTGCTCCTCGAAGAGGGAGTACATCACGATGGCTCCAACACCACCCTCGGCGAGTTCCTTGATGCCGTCCACCGTCTGGCTCAGTGGGCCGGCCGAAGCCACCAAGGGGTTACGCAACGATAAGCCCATATAGTCTGTCTGCAAGCTATCGCCGACCCGGGGAGCGGCCGCTCTCTCCTCGCTCAGTAGGGCAGCGGGAGACGCGATCTGGTCGGTGACATTGCTGCCCATTGATGACTTCTGGCGGGCAGACTCCATCGCTGCCTGCAGAGCCTCCGGATTGAACTCGACCATCTCAGGCCTCCCTGTTCGACGAAACCGCGGACTTCACGCGGGCGTCCGCGCTGAACATTTCCGCCGGACGACTGGCCAGCTGTTCGTACTCGGCGTAGCGGCGCAGCACATGGTCCTGACCGATCTCGAGTAAACGCGCGGCCTCCACCGGGTTGGAGCGGGTCAGCATCTTGAAGCGCAGTTCGCCTTCCCGGTAGTCCTCCAGTGTGATCCGCGGGCGAGGCGAGTCGAGCAGGAATGGGTTCTTGCCCTCATCGCGCAGCACCGGGTTGAACCGTATCAGCGGCCAGTGGCCGCAGGCCACTGCCTTGTACTGCTGCTCAAGACCCTTGCGCATATCGATGCCGTGGCTGATGCAGTGGCTGTAGGCGATGATCAGACTCGGGCCGTCGTAGGCCTCCGCCTCGCGGAATGCCTTCAACGTCTGCTGCGGATCGGCCCCCATCGCCACCCGGGCCACATAGACGTGACCGTAGGCGACCGCCTGCATCGCGAGATCCTTCTTGTTGGTGGTCTTGCCGCCGGTAGCGAACTTGGCGACCGCACCCAGCGGCGTCGACTTCGACGATTGACCACCGGTGTTCGAGTAAACCTCGGTATCCATCACCAAGATGTTCACATTGCGACCCGAGGCCAGCACATGGTCCAGACCGGCCGAACCGATGTCGTATGCCCAGCCGTCGCCACCGATGATCCAAACCGACCGGCGCAGCAGATGGTCGGCAACCGACCGAAGATCCTCAACGAGCGGGCCTTCCAGCTGGTCGAGCTTGGCGTAGAGGTCCTGCATCCGGCGGTACTGGATCCGCAGTTCGTGCATGGTCTCCTGCGGGCCTGTCAGCAGCCCGTCGACCAATCCGTCATCGTCGATCTCGGTTCGTAGTTCCTCCAGGCGACGCTTGGCCAGCGCATTGTGCAGATCGGCTGCCAACCGCATACCCAGGCCGAACTCGGCATTGTCCTCGAAGAGTGAGTTCGACCAGGCCGGGCCGCGGCCCTCGTCGTTCTGCGCCCACGGTGTGGTCGGCAGGTTGCCGCCGTAGATGGACGAGCAACCGGTCGCATTGGCGATCTGCAGGCGATCGCCGAACAGCTGGGTCAACAGCTTCAGATACGGCGTCTCTCCGCAACCCGAGCAGGCCCCCGAGAACTCGAAGAGCGGGGTCAGGAACTGAACACCGCGCACCGAGGAGTAGTTGACCCGGCTACGTTTCGGCCGCGGGATCGTCTCGAAGAACTCCACATTTTGACGCTGCTTGGTGCGATCGAGTACCGGAGCCAAGTTGATGGCCTTGCGCTGCGGCTGACCGATCGGTGAGACCGGACAGGCCTCCACACACAGGCCACAGCCGGTGCAGTCTTCGGCGTAGACCTGCAATGTGTAGCGTGCATTGGGCAGACCGGCCGCATCCAACGGAGCCGATTCGAAAGAATCTGGCGCGCCGGCGAGGCTAGCGGCTGGATAGTGCTTAGCGCGCAACACGGCATGCGGGCAGACGAATGAACAGTTGCCGCACTGGATACAAGTCTCGGGATCCCAGACCGCGATGATGTCAGAGATATTGCGCTTCTCGTACTTCGTAGTGCCGCTGGGGAACGAACCATCGACCGGCATCTTACTGACCGGCAGTGAATCGCCCTTGTCGATCAACATCGTGGCGGTGACGTCTTGTACGAAGTCTGGCGCTTCGGCAGGCACTGGAGCTAGATAGCCGTGAGTACTGGTGACCTCGTCGGGTACCTCGATCTTGTGCAGATGCGCGACAGACTCATCGACAGCCACATGGTTCTTGCGGACGATCTCCATCGACTTGCGTGAGTAGGTCTTGGTGATCGACTCCTTGATGCGGTCGATTGCCACATCGGAGGGCAGAACGCCTGAGATCGCGAAATAGCAGGTCTGCAGAACGGTATTCGTCCGTCCGCCCAGGCCGGCAGTGCGAGCAACCTCGTTGGCGTTGATCGCATAGAGCGCGATGTCGTAGTCGATGATCTTTTGCTGGATCGGAGTCGGCAGATGATCCCAGACCTGATCGGCCTCGAAGGGGCTGTTGATCAGCAGTGTCGTGCCGCCGATCCGCTCGCCGCCCTCGTTGTAGATGGCCTTGCGTGCGAATTCGAGCACATCGATGCGTTCGAGGATCGACCAGTGGTGACAACCGATGAACGACGCCTTATTCACCAGATACGGCGCCTTGATCGGATCCGGACCGAACCGCAGGTGGCTGGTAGTGCGTGAACCCGACTTCTTCGAGTCGTAGACGAAGTAGCCCTGCGCATAGGTGTCTTCGTCCGAACCCAGGATCTTAATGGTGTTCTTGTTCGCGCCGACGGTGCCGTCCGAGCCCATGCCGTAGAAGACGGCGCGCTTGGTGAGCGGATCCTCGAGGTCGATGTGCGAGTCATAATCGAGCGATAGCCGGGTCACGTCGTCGTTGATGCCGACGGTGAAGCGGGGACGCGGATTGTCCTTGGCCAGCTCGTCGAAAACCGCCGCGGCCATCGCCGGGGTGAAGTCCTTGCTCGACAGGCCGTAGCGACCACCGATGATGCGTGGCAACTTCTCGCGTTTGCCCATGCTGACAGCTTCTGCGAAGGCTGCGGTCACATCGAGGAAGAGTGGTTCACCGTTTGAGCCGGGCTCCTTGGTGCGGTCCAGCACTGCAATCTTCTGCACCGTTTCGGGGATCGCTGCGAGGATCTGCTCGGTGGGGAACGGACGGTAGAGGCGGATAATGAGCACACCGGTCTTCTGCCCTGCGGAATTCAAGTACTCGACCGCCTGCTGCACAACCTCTGCGCCCGACCCCATAACGATCGCAACTCGATCGGCGTCCGGAGCGCCGATGTAGTCGACCAAGTGATATTGACGCCCGGTTAACTCGGCGAACTGGTCCATTGCTCGCTGCACGATATCCGGTGTGGCCAGGTAGAACGAGTTGGATGATTCGCGACCCTGGAAGTAGACGTCCGGATTCTGCGCGGTGCCGCGGATGAACGGGTGCTCGGGGCTGAGCGCACGACGGCGGTGCTCGCGCACCAACTCGTCAGGGATCATTGCCCGCAGAACGTCATCGTTGAGCATCAGGCAGGTGTTCAGTTCATGGCTGGTGCGGAAGCCATCGAAGAAGTGCATAAACGGCACTCGCGAGTGCAAGGTGGCGTTCTGTGCAATGAGTGCGTTGTCGTGGCATTCCTGTACCGAACTTGAGGCGAGCATCGCCCAGCCGGTCTGACGGGCAGCCATGACGTCCTGGTGATCGCCGAAGATCGACAATCCCTGGGCAGCCAGTGACCGTGCGGCGACGTGCATGACCGTGCTGGTCAGTTCGCCGGCGATCTTGAACATATTCGGGATCATCAGCAGTAGGCCCTGCGAGGCGGTGAACGTCGTCGACATCGCGCCTGCCTGCAGCGCACCGTGCATCGCGCCTGCGGCCCCACCTTCGGACTGCATCTCGATGACCGAGGGTATTTGACCCCAGATATTCGGACGATCAAAGGCCGCCCACTCGTCCGCAAGCTCGGCCATCGGGGAGCTGGGGGTGATCGGATAGATCGAACAAAGCTCGTTGACCCGGAAGGCAACATCAGCTGCGGCTGTGTTGCCGTCGACGATCGCGCGGACCTCGGTGGGCTCGGCTTCCGGCTGGTCGCGATCGAGATTGGCGACCGGATCCTCGGCGCCTAGCATATTCGGGTGAGGCGCAGGAATCTTCGCGTCAGTTGCAGTGGTAGTCATCACTTCTCCGCAATCATCTCGATGGCGTGCGCGGGGCACTGGTCATAACAGCTTGCGCAGCCTGTACATTTCTCGTAGTCAAAGCGGTAACGGTGGCCCTTACCCAGTTTGATGACAGCGTCTTCGGGGCAGGCGCCGAGGCAGCCGTCACATTCGAAGCAGTTGCCGCAGCTCAGACAGCGGCGGGCTTCGAAGTCCGCTTCTTCTTCAGTGAGTCCCTTGACGACCTCGGAGAAAGCACTGATGCGTTCCTCAGGGGAGAGCTCGGATTGGATACTGCGCGGATGGTCACCGAAGTACCACAGATGCAGATCGTCGAAACCGACTATCGGATGCTTGACTGTCGGAACCACCCGGCGGCGGTTCAGCCAGGCGTCGATCATCTTGGCTGCCTTCTTACCGTGCCCGGTGCCCACCGTCACGGTGCGCTCGGACGGGACGGCGTCGCCGCCGGCGAAGATGCCAGGAACGTCTGTCATCAAAGTGGTGGGGTCAACCTGGACCACGTCATTATCGAAACGCAGACCCGGGATATTGCGCAGGAAGCCGGTATCGGCCATCTGGCCGACCGCCATGATCACGGTGTCGGCGGGCAGCTTCTCGAATTCGCCGGTGCCGTGCGGTTTGCCCCATTCGTCGAGTTCCATGATCTCGACCTCAATGTCCTCGGCGACCTCGTTGATGGTGCGCAGCCAGTGCACCTTCACGCCCTCTTGTTCGGCGTCGGCGAGCTCGTCGGCGTGCGCGGGCATCTGATCCTGGCTCCGGCGGTAGATGATGACGGCTTCCTCGGCGCCCATCCGGCGAGCGACTCGAGCGGCGTCCATGGCTGTGTTGCCGCCGCCATAGACGGCCACGCGGCGGCCGATCTTCGGCTTTTCGCCGGAAGCGACATCGCGCAGGAAATCCACCGCGTCGACCATCTTGCCGGCGTCCATGCTGGGGATCTCGATTCGGCGTGAGAGGTGGGCGCCGATGGCAACGAAGACTGCGTCGAAGTCTCCCTCACGCTGCTCAACGAGCAGGTCTTTGACCGGGTGGTTGAGAACGATCTTGACTCCGAGGGATTCAATCCGCTTGATTTCAGAGTCGACGACATCGCGCGGCAGCCGGTATTCGGGGATGCCGTAGCGCATCATGCCACCGGGCAATTCGCCGGCATCGTGAATCTCGACATCGTGGCCGACGCGCGCCAGATGATATGCAGCCGACAAACCCGAGGGGCCGGCGCCGATGACCAGCACACGGTAGCCGGTGTTATTGCGCGGCTTGTTGAACTGCCAGTCATGCTCGATTGCCTGATCACCGAGGTAGCGCTCCACGGAATGGATGGACACAGCCGAATCGAGCTCACGGCGGTTACACGCGGTTTCGCACGGGTGATAGCAGACGCGACCGTGGATGGCCGGGAAGGGGTTGTCGCGGACCAGCTGCCGCCAAGCAGCCTCGGTCTGGCCTTCCTTGATCAGCCGAAGCCATTCTTGGATGTTCTCGCCCGCCGGGCACGCGGCGTTACATGGTGGAAGCAAGTCGACGTAGACAGGTCTGCGAGTTCGCACCGGCCCGACCCGCCCGCCACCATCGGCTAAATCAGGTAGTTGGGTGATATCGAGTTGGCCATCAGTAGCCGTCATTGCAAAACCCCTGCCCTCGTTGGTCGGCGGGCGGACGAGTGGATGGCCGGAATTACGTAACGATTCCGTTCCTAATTGTCATCTTCCGCCTGTCGCGAATGCGCCTTCGTGTTCACTTTACTAGCGGCTAAAGACGTAGCCCTCTAAGGGTGCCCTATGTTCACATTGGCTAGCCGGTAATGCTGGTCACGAGGTGACAAAACCAAAAGAGAATGGTGATGCCGGCAATGGGCGCCCAATGAATTGTCGCCAGGCCTCAATATATTGCTCGGACATATAGCGAAAGGCTCTTCATGCCGGTCTGTGGCAGGCGCGTTCTAACCCGGACGGATATCGGCCTTGAGAACCAGTGAGACCCGTGGAGCGAATTCACCAACGACGTCACAGGCCTGCTTGATGACTGTCATGCATTCGTCCCAGCTGCCCTCAATGGTGGTGAACATCGAATCGGTCTGGTTGGGTAGGCCGCTGGAGCGGATGACCTCAACGGCAGCGGCGACCGCATCATGGACAGCGCCGTCCTCGCCGGAAGTGGACGGTGAGATCGAAAAGGCCACAAGCATGCGTTCATCCTAGTCGACGAATAACCGCCAGCTCGCATTGGTTCGAATCCGGGACGCCCGAATGCTGGGCCGGCGAGGTGACGTCAGCCCCCGATATAAGACATCTCGATACGCCGGCGCGAGTGGATCGTCTCCTTCTGCGCCGCAGCGTTGACAGTGTTCTCCGATCTCAGCTGCGAGTAGCGGTCGTCGCGGCGTGACCAGAGTCCCGCAAGCGCTGCCGCGATCTGCTCGTCCGATTCGCCCGACCGCAGTAAAGCGCGCAGATCGAAGCCGCTTGAGGCGAACAGGCAGGTGAACAGCTTTCCTTCAGACGACAATCGGACACGAGTACAGGAGCCGCAGAAGGCTCCGGTCACACTCGAGATCACTCCGATCTCGCCGGCGCCGTCGCGATAACGCCATCGCCTCGCAGTCTGGTCGGCGCGAGTAGGAGCGACCACTTCCAATGGATAGCGAGCGTTGATGCGTGCCACGACCTCGGCTGATGGAATGACCTCGTCAAGACACCAGCCGTTCGAGCTACCGACATCCATGTACTCGATGAAGCGCAGCGTATGGGGGCTCCAGCGGAAGTATTCGGCGAGCGGCAGAATCTGGTCCTCGTTCGCGCTGCGTTTGAGCACGGTGTTGATCTTCACCGTTTCGAAGCCTGCCGTGCGGGCCGCGGCGATACCATCAAGTACCCGGTGCACGGGAAAACGCACATCATTCAGGGCCTGGAAGCCGGCGTCGTCGAGCGAGTCCAATGAGACCGTGATGCGACTGAGACCGGCGGCTTTCAACCCGGCCGCTTTCGCAGGCAACGCCGCGCCGTTAGTAGTCAAGGCGATATCCAGTGGCTCGCCCGCAGGCGTGCGCAGCGCCGCGAGCCGCCCGATGAGTACTTCGATCTCTCGCCGCAGCAAGGGCTCGCCGCCGGTAAGGCGCAGCTTCTCGACGCCGAGCGAAACCGCGATCCGGGCGACCCGCTCGATCTCCTCGAAACTCAGCAGGTCTTCGCGCGGCAGAAAAGCGTAGTTGCGTCCGAAGACTTCGCGGGGCATGCAGTAGACACAGCGGAAATTACAACGATCGGTCACCGAGATTCGAAGGTCACGCAGGGGACGAGCGAGCCTGTCGGTGAGCTTACGACCATGCTGTTGGCTCGCGTGGTCCCCATCCTGCGGAAACTCTTCCACCCCGGGCATCGCGGCTCCTTATGGATCAGCATCCAACCTTACAATGCGTGTCTACACCCGCTCCGGGTCTGAATAGTGCGGTCAACCCCGCGATTCACTGGGCACGGCCATCCTCGGTGCGGATGCGGTCAGCGCGGCTATAGGCGACCATCGATTGACCTCGGAGGAATCCAATGAGCGTGAGCCCCTCAGTTTCGGCCAACTCGGCGGCGAGCGACGAGGGTGCTGAGATCGCTGCGAGAACCGGGATCCCTGAGACCAAAGCCTTGTGCACCAGGTCAAAACTCGTGCGTCCGGAGACCATCAGCACCAGGCCTCGTCCGGGCAGTCGGTGTTCCATGAGTGCCCAGCCGATGACCTTGTCAACCGCATTATGCCGGCCGACGTCCTCACGTAAGACGAGCAGCTGCCCGGTAGCCGCGTCGAAGAGCGCGGCGGCGTGTAGCCCGCCGGTGCGGTCGAAAGCCGCTTGGCCGACCCGGAGTTCGTCGGGGAAGCTCGCGAGTAACTCCGCGGTGATGCGCAGCGATTCGTCGGGTACGGGATATTTCGCGACAGTGGTGAGCGTATCCATGCTCGCGATGCCGTGAATCCCGTGAGAACTCCTCGTGGAGAAATCGCGTTCGAGGAATTGAGCCGGTGGCCTGGCTCCCGAAGCCAAAGACACGTCAAGCACGTTGTAAGCGTCCGCGGGGCCCGCACAGTGAAAGTGCTCCGGTGCGTTGATGACACCTTGGGAGACGAGGAATCCCGCTGCTAGTTCCTCATCGTGGCCGGGAGTGCGCATCGTCACGGTGAGTGGCTTGCCATCAACCCGCAACTCGAGTGGTTCTTCCACCGCGAGATGATCGGGACAGATCTGAACCGGCTCGCCGACTCTGATCCGGGTGACTCGACGGCTGACTGTAATGCGTGGCATTCTCCCTCACTACCAGTGGTCAGCGGCAGGACGCAAGGACGTTAACAGCCTCTGCCGACCCAGACGTCGCCCGATAACGTTGACGCGTAGAGTCAGAAGGCAGACTGCAAGGAGACAACCATGGTCGCGCCCAAGCCTCTGCCACTGGAAACACTCGGTGAATGGCTCAGTACTGTTTCAGCCAAACTCGATATCGACCCCAACGGCGTCGATATCGAAACCGTTTTGAACGTCGCCGGAGATGTCGCACATGAAGTGGCGAGGCCGGCCGCTCCGCTCAGCACGTTCCTGCTCGGAGTCGCGGCCGGTCGCGCTATGGCTGCCTCCTCGGCTGGTTCCAGTAAGGACCCAAGAGCAGAGCTCCAATCGCACGCGGACTCGATCTGCGAACTTGCTGCGGATTGGGATCAGCCGGTGAGACCTGTTCATGGATCGTAGTCAGAAGCACTGCTGAGTGGGAAAACCGAGTAACCTAAACACCAGGTGTGTCTTAGATGGAGCCTCCGGACCGCATGCATGGCAGCTTCGGTCTGCGGCTTCGTCGCCGCTCAACCCGGTCGAAACCAGTGTCGTTGACCTCGCATCAGGCTTTGGAGTGAGAGGAATCCATATCATGAATCATCCGTTCGACAGGCCGCCGATCGCGGATTTCACTGATGAGCACCTGGTGATCAAGAAGCCGATGGAGTATGCAGTCGGCATTGAGGCAGTCGAGAAGGCGATGCTGCCGGCTGAGATACATCTCGGCACGACGCGCATGATGGAGACCGCGTTAACCATGAACCACAAGAAGGGCTTCGACTGTCCTTCGTGTGCCTGGGCGAATCCCGATCACTCCAAGGTGCTGGAGTTCTGTGAGAACGGCATCAAGAACATCGTCTGGGATGATACGCCCTTGACGATTCCCGACGAGTTCTGGGTCGAACATTCGCTCACGAGCATGCTCGATAAGAGCGAATACTGGTTGGGACGGCAAGGCCGCATAGCGAAGCCAATGTACAAGGCTGCCGACTCCGATCATTATCAGCCGATCAGCTGGGACGAAGCCTTCGACAAGATAGCCGACAAACTGCGCGAACTCGACGACCCCAACGAGGCGGTCTTCTACTTGAGCGGCCGAATCATGAATGAGCCGGCCTATCTCTATCAGCTTTTCGGGCGGATGTTCGGTACCAACAATCTGCCCGACTGCTCCAATATGTGCCACGAGGCCACCGGTGCCGGTATGTCGCCGGCGATCGGCGTCGGTAAGGCCTCGATTAGCGTCGACGACTTCAAACACACCGAACTGATCATTGCGATGGGGCACAACCCTGGCACCAATCATCCACGCTCGTTGAACTCGTTCGAAGAGGCTAAACACCACGGTGCTGAAATCGTTGCGGTCAACCCCCCTACGCGAAGCATCGCTGCTGCGCTACAAGAATCCGCAACAGGTTTCGGGCGAGCTCGGTGAGGGCACCAAACTGGCTGATCAGTACGTCCAGTTGCGTGGCGGCGGTGACCAGCTGCTGATTCAGGCACTCGCCAAGCGAGTACTCCTGGCGGAGCAGAAGGCACCGGGAACGGTGCTCGACCATGAGTTCATCCAGACCTACTGCGAGGGTTTCGAGGCCTATCGCGATGCGATGCTCGCGGTGGACGATGAGCTGGTCCTTCGGGCGACCGGATTGGACGAGGCCGAGATCGACGAACTCGCCGAACGCTACATCAGATCGAATGCGACAATCATCAGCTGGGCACTCGGCATCACCCAGCAAAAGCAGGGCACGGCCGTCATCGCGGAGATCATGAATCTCCTATTCCTCAGGGGCAATATCGGCAAACCTGGTGCCGGTGCCTCTCCTTTCCGCGGGCATTCGAATGTGCAGGGCGATCGCACGATGGGCGTCTGGGAAAACCTCACGCCGGCACTGGCAGCGTCACTGAAGAAGCACTTCGGGTTCACACCACCAACCGAGTCCGGATTTGATTCGGTGGATTCAATGAATGCGCTCGATGAAGGCAAGATCAAGTTCTTCATGAGCCTGGGCGGTAACCTCGTCGCCGCTATGAGCGATTCCGCTCGGTCAGATTCGGGTATTCGCAGCGCCGAGCTGAGCGTTCAAGTCGCGACGAAGCTCAACCGCTCGCATGTGGTGACTGCTGCAGAGGCGCTCTTACTGCCGACCTATGTGCGTGCCGAGCGCGACGAGCAGGCGTCCGGGGCCCAGTTCGTGACATCGGAAGACACCTACTGTCGCATCAACATGAGTCATGGTGATGTGGATCCTGTGACCGAGCACTTGAAGAGTGATGTCTCGATCATCTGCGAACTCGGGAGACGGCTCTTCTCCGAGTCGCACCCGCAAGTCAATTGGCAGGCGTTCGAGGATGACTACGATACGATCCGCGACGCGATCGCGGCGACCATCCCGGGGTTCGAAGACTTCAATCAGCGCATCAAGAAGGAACTCAGCTTCGTGCTGCCCCATCCGCCTCGCGATTCGCGCACCTTCCCGACTCGTTCCGGTAAGGCTCAATTCACGTTGCAGTCGACTGAGGTCATCGACGTTCCCGAGGGACGCCTGCTGCTGTCGACGATGCGAGCCCATGACCAGCACAACACGACCATTTACGGCCTGGACGATCGTTACCGCGGCGTTCACAAGGGCCGCCTGGTGGTCTTCGTCAACCCGGACGACCTGACCGCCCTGGGGTTCGCTGACGGTGACACCGTCGACGTTTTCAGCGAGTGGCCTGGTGAACCCGATCGAGTGCTGAGGGGATACCGTGCTGTGGCGTATCCGGTCGCCAAGGGTTGCGCCGCGCTCTACTTCCCCGAAGGGAACGTGCTGGTGCCTCGAGCCTCGGTTGATCCGATTTGCAATACACCGGCCTCGAAGCAAGTCATCGTTCGGCTCGAACAGGGTGCGCAGCGGGCACAGACCGGTCGTCCGGTCTCGGTATAGCGGTCGGGGAGCCGCTCATTGGCAGACATAAACTGGCAGATATGCCCGAAGGCCATGTGATTCACCGGTTGAGTACCGGACTCAACTCGCGATTCGAAGGCACGAGGGTACAGGTTGCCAGCCCTCAGGGTAGGTTTGCGGCTGCTGCTGGGTTGCTGAATGCTACTGAGCTGATCTCAGCGGAGGCTGTGGGTAAACACCTGCTGATCGACTTCGAGTCCGGACGCACGGTTTGGATCCATCTCGGTTTGATCGGCAAGCTCCGGTTCGTGCCGGTGACCTCGCAGATACCGAACCCGCAGACATTGCGGCTGAGGATCTGGGATGGCCGTGAGGCGGCCGACCTGCGCGGTCCACAGTGGTGCCGGTTGATCGATACGGCCGAACGGCAGGCCGTGTTGGACTCGTCCGGCCCCGATCCGTTGCGCGCGGATGCCGATCCTGAACGAGCTTGGCGCAAGGTACAGGCCAGTGCGCGTCCGATCGGGGTGCTGCTGATGGACCAGAAGGCATTCGCCGGGGTGGGCAATATCTTCCGGGCCGAGGTCTTGTTCCGTCACGGTATTGATCCGCAGCTGCCGGCGAAGGCACTGCCGAGGCAGGTTTTCGATTCGATCTGGACGGACCTGGTGGGTCTGATGAACTACGCCGTGGATGCCGGGCGCATCGACACGGTAGCCGAACAACACACTCCGGCAGCAATGAAACGCCCGGCCAGGGTAGATGCGCATGGCGGCGAGGTTTATGTCTATCGGCGCCTCGGGGAGCCGTGCCTGGTCTGTGGAACGCCGGTATCCGGCTCGGCTCTCGCGGGGCGGAACCTTTATTGGTGCAGCTCATGCCAGCCGACCGGATCGTCGGGGCACGCTAACCGGCTGTGAATCAGTTCAGCTGCGGGTCGCTGGCGGTGCGGAGCGCCTGGTGCATCCCACCGCTATCCAGCCAATGCCCGAAGACCGGGCCATCGGGTTCGAGGAGCCCGGCGCGATCGAAAGGAACCAGCACCGGGTCGAAACCGATGTCGTTGACCAGTTGAGCGACCAACTCTTGCGCCCCACGGTCATCGGAGGCAACCGCGATCGCACGTCTGGGAGTGATGCCACTCGAGCGCGCATCGGAAGTGAAGTCGTGATAGCTCAGATGATTGAGCGACTTGACCAGCCGCATCCGTGGGTTTCGGTAGGCCAGCTGAGCGCTGGTCGAACCGTGTCGGCGGTCGAGCTCGGGCATCGGCCCGTCCACTGCGGGCCAGTAATTTGTCGGGTCGAGGACCACCTTGCCGTTGAGCAGTGACAGATCGAGTTCACGAGACGCGGCGAAGGGCACGGCTATCACCACGATCTCGGCCGTCTCAGCCAACTCGGGCAGAGTGACGAGCTGCGCGTCCGGGGATGCCGACGCCACAGCCGCGTGTACGCTCTCGGCTGGTGCTGTGTCATAGAACAGAACTTGCCAGCCCGCATCGGCGGCTGCGCGCCCGATGGCTACGCCGAGTTTGCCTGCTCCGATGATTCCCAGAACCCTCACCATGATGCAGATAACGTTAGCGCAGAGCGAACCATTCCAAGATAGTTGATACCTCAGCTACCAGCGGCGCTATCAGTTGACGGTCGTTCGTTAGCGCAGCTCAGTGCCCACTGCCCACTGGCTGAGATCGATAACGCGATCACAGCGGGCCATCAGGTCCGCATCATGAGTGATGACCAACAGCCCGGCCTGGCCCAGCGTTGTGAAGAGGTCGTCCAGCAGCGCCTGCGCGGTCTCCCGGTCGAGGTGCTCGGTTGGCTCGTCCAAGATGACCAGGCTCGGATACCTGGGTTCGGCCAGCACCCGCGCGAGCGCCACCCGCTGGGCTTCCCCGCCAGACAGCGTCGCACCCTGTTCACCGACCTCGCGCAGCGGGTCCAGATGTAAACCCGCTAACGTCATCGCCTCGACGACCTGCTCATCGGTCGCATCCTTGTTACCGATGCGCACATTCTCTGCCAGCGAGGTCGCGAAGATGTGTGAGCTTTGCTCCAGATAGCCAACTCGACCGGGCGCCTGCACCAGTCCGCTGCGGGCCGGGATCAGGCCCATGATCGTCGCTGCCAGCGTCGTCTTGCCCAGGCCCGAGTGTCCGACCAGCGCGACAGATTGTCCCGGTTCCAGATCGAGATCGATGCCGGCGAGCAATTCGGGGCCGTCGGGCCAGCCGACGCTGACATCGCTCAGGTGCAGGCCCATAATCGGGGAATCAGGATCGGCCACGCGGTCACCTGATCCAACCGGCTCGGCCTGCAGCACTTCCACGACCCGCGCAAGCGCTGTGCGGGAGCGGGTCAGGGTTTGTGCAGACTTCGTGAAATCCGCGTAGACCTCGTGTAGTGCTAACGGCACGAGCACCAGCACTGCCAGATCGCGTCCGGGCATCAGCCCATTCGATACCGCAGCTGCTCCGATGATCAAAGCGCATATCACGGCGAGCCCGGTCGACAGCATTTGGGCAGCCTCTGCGACCCCGCGCGTCCAAGCGCCATCCCGCTCGCTGTCGCGCAATTTTGCGTCGATCGAAGCCAGCGCCGTCAACTCCTGGTCGGCTAAGCCGTAGGCAACCATGTCGGGGGCGTCCAATGCGATCTCACGGATCTTGTCGCCGAGCTCACCCCGCGCAGGGATCGCGCGTTCATCGGCTTGGCGTGACCATCGCGCGGCCAGCCACGGCACGACGATGCCGGCGAAGATCGAGATCGCAAACAGCACGAAGGCGTCCAGCGGGCTGAAGATCGCAAGAATCGCACTGGTGCCCAAGAAGACAACGGCAGCTGAGCAGAAGGGGAGGATCACCCGAACCACCAGGTCAACGATGCCCTCGACATCTGCGGTGATGCGTACCAGCAGATCGCCGTAGTGACGACCGAGCAGAGTGGTGCGGCTCAACGATGCGTAAGTGGCCTCGCGCAGCCCACTCTGCATCCGCAGCGCGAGATCATGTCCGGTCAAACGCTCGAAATAACGACCGACCCCGCGGCCGATGCCGAAGAAGCGCACACCAACCGCGGCAACGAGTAAGTAGAGCACCGGCGGGTGTTCGGCAGCTCGACTGAGTAACCAAGCGGAGACACCCATCAGGGCGACCGAACAGCCGCTCGCGAATACCGCTAGGAGGATGGACACCGTCAGCCGCAACCGTCCCCGTGGCTGGTCGGCGAGGAGCCGAGCGATAAGCGCGCGAATATCACCCATTGAGGTCATCGTCGGCCTCCTTCGGGCTCACTGCTGGCCGCCGCAGCAGGCTGCGAGCCGACCGGGACCATTTCGTCCGCCAGTTTGAGCAACGCATCGCGGTGACTGACCACGATAGCGCCGACTCCGGAAGCGCTAACCGCGGCCACGACGCGTGCCTCGCTGGCCTGGTCGAGGCCGGCCGTCGGTTCATCGAGGACGAAAAGCCCGGCATGGCCAAACTCGATGCGCAGCAAGGCCCGTGCGAGTGCTACTCGTCGCCGTTCGCCGGCCGACAAGCCTTCACCGTCATCGGCGAGCGGACGATCGAGCGCGAGATCCTGGCCGCCGGCACGGTCCAAAGCGGAACGTAGCTGGCTCTGGGTAGCCTTTGGATAACCGATCGCGATATTCGACCCGATCGTGCCGCGAAGCATCCCCGGGTTCTGGCCAACCCAGGCGATCTGGCGACGCCAAGCGTCGAGGTCGATATCTGCCAGATCAATGCCGCCTACCCGGATCGCACCGCTGGTTGGCCGGACGAAGCCCAGTAAAGCATTCAATGCGGTCGATTTGCCGCTTCCCGAGCGTCCGACCAGTGCCACTACTTCGCCCGGGTGCACCGCGAATGACAGGTGACTCAGTGAGGCCTGATCGGCGCCCGGGTAATGCACGCTCACGTTGTCAAAGACGATCTCGGAGGTCTTCGGCGGGGGCGGTGCCATAGGCACTGCCGGGGGAGCCGCGACCGCATCGATGACCCGGAAGACCGAGTTCGCCGCTGCGGCGCCGTCAGCCGAATCGTGGAAGTGGACACCCACCAGGCGCACCGGCAGGTACGCCTCCGGAGCCAGCACCAGAACGAACAAGGCCGTGGTCAGATCGAGGTCGCCGGCCACCACGCGAAAACCGACTGAGACCGCGACCAGTGCGACCGACAAGGTGGCCAGCAGTTCCAGCACGCCCCCGGAAACGAACGCGAGCCTCAGGGTCTTCATGGTCTCGATGCGAGAACCTTGCTCGACCAGCTTCAACCCTGTCAATTGCGCGCGGGCGCGTCCGAAGACCTGCAAAGTGGGTAGCCCGGTGACCAAGTCGGTGAAGTGGTTGGCCAGCTTGGTCTGGTATTTCAACCGACGATTCACTTGATCGCGGGTTGCGACGCCAATCAACGCCATGAATAACGGGATCAGCGGCAAAGTGATGGCCACGATCAGGGCTGCCTGGATGTCCTGGCCCAAGATGACGACCAAAACCAGCACCGGAATGAAGGCTGCCATCACCAGCTGTGGAAGGTATTTCGCGAAGTAGCCGTCCAAGTTATCCAAACCCTGGGTGGCCAAATAGATCAGTGTGCTCGACGTGGTTGAGGTATCGCGCGGATTGGCCAACCGAGCGGCCATCAGGTCGGTTCGCAGTTGCGACTTGACCGATGCGGACGCCCGGTGCGCGAGCCAGGAGCTCAGCCAGCTGAGCCCTGCGCGAATAGTGAAAACCAGCGCCAACAGTCCAATGTAGGCGCTGAGGGACGGCAACGGGCCTTCGAAAACGGTCGAGTGGCTGGCGAAGACGCCAGAGACTGCATAGGCAATCAACCAGGCCTGGGCGATAATACAGCCCGCGTTAGCGATACCGGTCAGCGCGACGGCGACCAGGAATGCCCTGGTCGCCGTCGCGCGCTTGAGAAGTCGGGGATCGAGTGGCGGTGCCAAAATCAGCCCTGAACAGCCCCGACGGCGACTGTGCTGGGTTCGGGCGGCATATTCGCTACCGAAAGGCGACGCCGGAAGACCGAATAGCTCCAAATGGTGTAGGCGAGGACAAGCGGCACACCGAACAAGGCGGCCTTGCTCATCAGATTGAGAGTGTACGGTGAGCTCGCAGCGATCCACATATCGAAGCTCGTGCCCGATGTGGGAACGAAGCCCAGCGTTCCGAACATCTTGATGAAGATCGTTGCGAAAAGCGTGGCGATGGAGATTCCGGTAGCCAGGAAGGCCAGGTTCTCACGCTTCTGGTGGCCTTTCTTGCTGTGCATCAAAATGCCCAAGGCCAACGCGGCAACCGAAACCAGACCGACCACCCACATCGCGACCGATCCGCCCGCACCCAGGTTGGGGTTCGAAGCGGCGGGGTAGGCGATGTTGCCGATGATGATGAACGCGGCCAACAGCACCAGCGCGATCGGGCCGAGCGTCCGGATCACACCGTGTGCTTTATCGTGCACCGAACCGGCGGTCTTCAGGGATAGGAAGACGGCGCCGTGCACCATGAATAGCGCGATGAGCATCACACCACCGAGTAGCGCGAACGGGCTGAACAGGCTCCAGAATCCTCCGCTGATGTGCGGTGGTTCACCGTCGACCGGCATCCCCTTCCACATATTCGCAAAACCGATGGCCAAGACCAGCGTGACGATCAGCGAGCCAATGGTGGCCGCCCAATCGAAAGTGTCGCGCCAGTTGTCCTCGGGCATGAGCGCCCGGTACTCGAATGAAACCCCTCGGATGATCAGGCCCAGTAGCACCAGAAGCAGAGGGAGATAAAGTCCGCTGAATAATGTGGCATACCATCCGGGGAAAGCGGCGAACGTGGCACCGCCTGCGGTGAGCAGCCAGACTTCATTGGCATCCCAGGTCGGGCCGATCGCGTTGACCATAACGCGACGTTCGGTCGGATCCTTGCCGATGACCGGGTAAAGCATTGCGACACCGAAATCGAATCCTTCAAGGAAGAAGAAGCCGATCCATAACACTCCGATGAGGAGGAACCACAGGATGATCAGCTGATCGTGCGACATAGCAAATATCTCCTCGCGCCTCAGTAGGCGAACGACAGCGGCGCGTCGGCGTCCTTGGACACCTCGGGCGGGGTCACCTCGGGCAGGCCCTTGGCGATGTAGGTGAAGAAGAGTTTGAGGACCACCACGGCGATGATGCCGTAAACCAGGGTGAAGGCCGACATGCTGGCGATGACCTTGGCTGCGCTGACATTCGGCGAATTGGCCGTCCATGTCGGCAGTACTCCGTAAACGATCCACGGCTGCCGACCCATCTCGGTGAGGATCCAGCCGAATGAATTCGCGAACGTCGGCAGGAACGGCAGAGCGCCCATGGCGATCTTCCATGTGGTGAACTGCCAGGGTTTCTCGGTCGGCGGGTAGTGGCCCTTACGGGTGAACCACAAAATCAATACGCCGATCAGCGCCCCGACGGTGCCCAGCCCGATCATCAACCGGAAGCTGTAGAAGCTGACCATCACGTTGGGCACGGGGTCAACGCTCAGTTTCGCGAGTTCGCTGGAGAACTCCTCTTGTAGGACGGTCCGATTGCCGGCGACATCGCGGTAGCCCTCTTGAAGGTACTGCTCGGTCAGATCGTTGATGCCCATCACTTCGGCATTGGGATCGTTGAAGGCCAAGAGGCTCAGCAGATAGGGCACCTCAAAGCTCCACACCTCGTGAACCTGGGTGATGCCCTCTGAATCACGTTCTTGAGTGTAGACACCGACGATCGCGAAGCCGGCTCCCTCGGTGGTATGCAAGAGGCCTTCAGATGCAGCCAGCTTCATCGGCTGGTAGTGGGCCTCGACCTGTGCTTGAGCGTGACCGGAAGCAAAGACTGCCACACAAGCGGCGATTAAAACCCAGGCGCCCATCCGGGACGACTTGCGCCATGCCATCTCGTCGGGATGGCCTTCAGGGTTCTCTTTGTGTACTTTCGCAAGTTTCCAGGCGCCGACACCGGCCAGCAGCCCGCCGCCCACCATCAGCGAGGCAGCGATCTGGTGGGGGAAGGTGACCAGGAAGAAGGGGTTGCTGAACAGCGCACCAAAATCGACGAGTTGAGCGCGTCCGTTCTCGTAGACCGCGCCGACCGGGTTTTGCATGAACGTGTTCGCGGAGAGGATGAAGATCGCTGAGAGGGTGCTACCGAGCGCGACGATGTACATGCACAGGTTGTGAAGTCCGCGCGGTAGCTTGTCCCAGCCGAAAATCCACAGGCCGATGAAGGTCGACTCCAAGAAGAAGGCAAGCAGTGCTTCGAGCGCGAGCGGTGCGCCGAAGATATCGCCGACGAAGCGGGAGTATTCCGACCAGTTCATACCGAACTGGAATTCCTGCACGATGCCGGTGACTACGCCCGCAGTGAAGTTGATCAGGAAGAGCTTGGAATAGAATTTGGTGAGGCGTAGCCATTGGTCGTCCCCGCTGCGTAGCCAACGGGTTTGCAGAACTGCAACCATCCAGCTCGTGCCGATGGTCATAGGCACGAAGAAGAAGTGGTAAACAGTCGTGATGCCGAACTGCCAACGCGCGAGTACCTGTGCGTCCATAGCGTGAACCTACACCCTCGTCCGCTGGTCGGCGCAAGTTTCGCCCACCCGGCCTGTCGCGAGGGTGAGGG
Organism: Propionibacterium sp.; assembly: GCA_022837595.1. GTDB lineage: Bacteria > Actinomycetota > Actinomycetes > Propionibacteriales > Propionibacteriaceae > Brooklawnia. The sequence continues at coordinate 10,623 of JALHFX010000032.1, read as the reverse complement.
ATTCGCCTGCATCCAAGGGAATTCACAAGTACTGTCAGCTGCTCGCGCGGGCGTCTTTAACACTGTTCAAGTTGGCTGCCTGAACAGTGTTAAAGTGAGCTCACTCTCCTCATGAAAGGCCAGCGAGTATGACTAGTCAGACCCCACTTCCCGCTCGCGATCTCGCGCTGATCGCGGTTTTCGCGGGCATCACCGCTGCTTTGGGACTCATCCCCCCGATCTATCTGCCCATCTCTCCAGCACCGATCACGGCCCAATCGCTCGGCCCCATGCTGGCCGGCGCCATCCTGGGTGGACGTCGTGGCGGAGCATCGTTGGTTCTGTTCATGGCAATGGTTGCTCTCGGCCTGCCGCTGCTCTCGGGCGGACGCGGCGGCATCGGTGTTTTCCTCAGCCCGACCGTGGGCTTCCTGGTGGGCTTCGTCGTCTGCGCCTTCGCCATCGGTTGGGCAACCTACCGCGTCGGCGCCCCATATTCGATCTGGAAGGGCCTGGTCATTACGCTGCTCGGCGGGCTGGTACTGATGTACATCTTCGGCCTCACGGGCATGATGATCGTCGCCCATTTGAGTCTCTCGCAGGCGCTGCTCGCCCAGGTGATGTACCTGCCGGGCGACCTGACCAAGGCAGTGATCGCGGTGCTCGTCGCGAAAGGAGTACACACGGCCTATCCGGGGCTGTTGCCCTGGCACGGCCAGGTGGCTGCTGCGGGCAGCGAGACCGGGTCACTCGACGACTCGCCGGTGGACTCTGCGCCTGCCGGTGACCAAGTACGCTGAGCTGGCGTGGTGCATATCGAGGTCGACCATGTCGGACATCGCTACGGACAGGGTGCGCTGGCCCGGCAAGTGCTTGACGGTGTCAGCGCCGACCTCACCGAGAGCAGAATCGGTGTCATCGGGCACAACGGATCGGGCAAGTCGACCTTCGTCCGGATGCTCAACGCTCTGCTGATCCCGAGCCAGGGCGTCATCAAGGTCAACGGACTCGACACCGCTTCGGAAGCGAAGAAGGTGCGCAGGTTGGCTGGCTTCTTGTTCACCGACCCCGACACCCAGATCATCATGCCGACGGTGGCCGAGGATGTCGCCTTCGGTCTGCGTAAATCGGGGCTGAGTAAGCCGGAGATCGCCGCTCGAGTGGACGAACTGTTGGAGCGTTTCGGGCTGAGCGGGCATCGTGAGCATCCGGCCCACCTGCTCTCGGGCGGGCAGAAACAGTTGCTCGCATTGGCATCGGTGCTGATCACCTCACCGCAGCTGATCATCATGGACGAGCCGACCACCCTGCTCGATCTGCGCAACGCGCGGATGATCGGGCAGGTCATCGGTGAACTCTCCCAGACGGTGGTGCTGGCCACTCATCATCTTCATCTGCTCGATGACTTTGACCGGGTACTTGTCTTCGATTCAGGACGCTTGGTCGCCGATGGGACCCCGACTGAGGCCATCGCGCACTATCGTCGGTTGATGGAGGTCTGATGGCGATCGGTATCAACACCCTCGGGCTCTATCAGCAAGGAAGCTCGGTGCTGCACCGGGTGTCGGCCTGGGCCAAACTGATCGGGCTGGTCGTTCTGGGTGCCGCCTCGATCTGGCTGCAGTCGCGCTGGTGGCTGGTGCTCGCGGTACTTGGGCTGGTGGTGGTCGGCTATCTGGTGGCGGGCTTCCCGGTCGGGCTGATGTTCAAACAGCTGCGCCCGATGATCTGGTTGCTGGTCTTCATCGCGGTGATGAACTGGTGGTCGTTCGACTGGCAGCGCGGGATCGCGGTTCCTGGCATGATCGCGACCCTGGTGGCGGCTGCCGGGCTGGTCACGCTGACCACCCCGATGAGCGCGCTGATAGATGTCGTAGTGCGCGCCGTCGGTCCGCTGCGCAGGTTCGGGGTCGATCCCGAACGCGTCGGGTTGACGCTGATGCTGGGGATCCGTTGTGTGCCTGTGGTAGCGGGACTGGCGAGCGAGGTGCGCGAGGCCCAGATAGCACGCACGGCGACTCACAGCTTCCGGGCTTTCGCGGTGCCGCTGCTGGTGCGGGCGTTGCGCGATGCGGACGCCATCGGCGATGCCTTGGTGGCAAGGGGATTCGATGATTGAGCTGGATGCCTGTGAGGCGGCTTCGGGTCAGTTCGATTCGTCTACTGTGGTCCAAAACCCTTTGCAAAGTCGGATCGTGTCGCGCTAGTGCCCCTGTCGGGGCCCAAACCTGCACAATCCGGCGTTGGAACGGACGGAAGGGAGGTTAGGTCTCAGCCGCGTTCTTTCAGCGGCAACCGGACGATGAACCGTGCATATCCCGGTTCGGTCTCAGTAGCCAACCGGGAGTCAACCTCTACTCGTCCACCATGAGCAGCGGTCACCGCGGCGACGATCGCCAAGCCCAGGCCGGTCGAGCCCTCTGCACTGTGTGCCCGGGCCGCATCAGCCTTGGTGAATCGTTCGAAGATCTGCCCGATGAGTTCCGGTGGAATACCGGGCCCGTTATCCGTGACCTCGATCTGCGCCCAGCCGTCGGCCACGGTGACCAGGGTCGTCACGAGCGTGCCGGCAGGAGTGTGTTTGCGGGCATTACCCAGCAGGTTCACCATCAGCTGCTGAAGTTGACCTTGATCGCCGGTGATGACCACCGGCGCATCGGGCACCTGCACCCGCCACTGATGATCGGGGCCTGCTGCGCGCGCATCACTAACCGCGTTCAGCGTGACCTCAGTCAGATCGACCTCGCCACGCGCAGCCGACGGGTCGTTGTCCAGACGCGCCAGCAGCAGCATCTGCTCCACCAACCGGCTCATCCGCTGCGACTCCGATTCGATGCGCTCGAGTGCGAAGACGGTATCGGCCGGGAGTTGCTCGCGTCCGCGTCTGGTCAGCTCGGCATAACCGCGGATCGAGGCGAGTGGATTGCGAAGCTCGTGGCTGGCGTCCGCGACGAACTGACGGACCTTGGTCTCGGAGCTCACGCGTCCGACCTCGCTGGGATCAGCAGCCTGCGAACTGGGCACCCGCATGTTGATGGCGACCTCACCGGTCTCCAGCGGGAGCCCGGCTACCTGAGTCGCCAGCTCTGCGAGCCGGGTGAGCGGACGCAGTGATCTGCGCACCACTACCATGGATATCCCCGCAGCGGCCGCGGTGGCGCCGACGATCAGACCGAGTTCGATCCAAATCATGGCGCCGACGATCGCGTCAATGGCCGCGGTCGGAGCGGCCACCGCCATCGTGGTGATGCTGGAGGCATCGCCCGTGGTCAGAGCGACTGCGCGATAGTGCCCGAGACCGGCGATGTTGACCGATCGTATTTCGCCGTCGCGGGGCAGATTCAAGAGGACCTCGAGCTGATCATTCGCGGGAATCGCGCTGCCATAGTCCCAGATGATCGAGCTGTGCAGCAGGCCCGAAGATGAGATGGTCAGCGAGATACTGCCGACCGGTAGCCCGCCCAGCCGCAGTCCGCTGTTGTCGGACGGCTCGGGTCCGGCCTGCGGGTCGGGACCCCGCGGCCGCTTCTCGGTGGCGTCGATGGCGTAGAGCAACTGCTGGTCGAGCTTCGCGGTAAGTACCCGAGAGACCAGGATTGTCGAAAGGGTGGACAAGAGGATCGAGACTACACAGACGATCAGAGTGATCCTGATGACCAATTGCCGCCTGAGGGTGGGTCTACGAGCGTGCGCGTACCCGCTAGCCTGCCGGCTTGAGGACATATCCGGCCCCCCGCATGGTGTGGATCATGGGCTCTCTGCCCGCATCGATCTTCTTGCGTAGGTAGCTGATATACAACTCGACCACGTTGGCCTGGCCACCGAAGTCATAATTCCAGACTCGGTCGAGGATCTGTGCCTTCGATAACACCCGACGTGGATTGCGCATCAGATAGCGAAGCAGCTCGAATTCTGTGGCGGTCAGATGAATCGGATCGCCTCCGCGAAAGACTTCGTGAGTGTCCTCGTCCATCAGCAGGTCGCCGACCAGGAGTTGGGCGTCTTCGCGTTTGGCTGCTGCACCGCTTCGCCGCATCAGCGCGCGCAGCCGGGCGATCAGCTCTTCGAGGCTGAACGGTTTAGTGACATAGTCGTCTCCGCCGGCGGTCAACCCGGCTACACGGTCAGCCACAGCGTCCTTGGCGGTTAGGAAGATGACCGGCACATTCGGCTCGTCTGCGCGGATACGACGCATAACCTCAAGCCCGTCGAAATCGGGCAGCATCATATCGAGCACGATCGCGTCCGGTTTGAAGTCGCGAGCTATTTTGACGGCTTCGGTGCCGCTACTGGCGGTCTTAGCGGCCCATCCCTCGTAACGCAGCGCCATACCGAGTAATTCGGTCAGACTCGGTTCGTCGTCAACCGCGAGTACACGTAATGGGGTGCCGTCAGGACGAGTCAGTCGCTCGGTATCGTCTATCGCCATAACAGCAGAATGACAGCTATCGCACAGGGTGGGGTGTGTATCAGCTGTGTGTTAGCTGTGATTATCTATGGTTGTTCAATACTGAGTTGACCCTAACTTCGGCTGGTAAAGGTCTTCACCGCCATCGCTGGTCTTCGTCCTGCGGAAGATGAGGCTGTCGAGCCCGGTATAGCTGGAGCCGACTGCGAGGAAGACGATGCCGAGGCAGGCCAGCGCGGCGTTGTACTCGAAACCGCCGTCATTGATATATGGACCCGCGGCCCAGCGCAAGAAGACAATGATCAAGATGTTCTCGGTCGCGACCAGCGCGGCGACGATCCTGGTGAGCAGACCGAAGGCCAGCAGCACGCCGCCGATACCTTCCAGAGCGATAGTGCCCCAGACGATGACTTCCGGAGCGGGTAGCCCGGTTTGTGCTAGACGTTCGAGCTGTACGTCGATGCCTTCGATCTGCCAGCGGGACCAGGCGCGTGCCACGAGTATCGCGGCGAATACCAGCCGGACGATCAACAGAAGAGTGGCTTGGGCTGCGGTGCCGGCGGCCGAACGAGTCTTCGACATGAGGTTCCCTTCTGCGTCTGCAGTGCTGACCTCACGCTACCTTTCGGTGATCGTCGGGCCTGGTTGGCGAGGCCGTGAAGTCGCCGACGATTATGTGCGATCAGGCAGCTATCAGGGATTCACTGGAGGCACATCGGTGTTGAGCGCGTCAATCAGATCTGACCAATCTGCTGCCGGGTCGAGCCCGAGTACTCCCGCCCAGGCCGGGACGCACTGCGCGGCGTGGTATTTGTGCCCGTAACCAGGCCCGACGTAGCGGCAGACGGTCATGTCGGCGGCGACCTGCCAGAAGGTGATGAAGGGCCACCACGTCATTGCGGCCATCGGTGTCTGGGTGCCCCGCATCTCGTCGAGCCATTCTGGTTTCTTCCACAGCAGGTGGTTGCCCCACCAGACCACGGGGTCGGTGTCGTTTTGCAGATAGCAGAAGCGCGGGGTGGCCCACTCGTCGAGGGCAGCGCCGTGCTCGTCGAAGAGTAGATCGGACGGTGAGCACGCGAAGCGCACATGTCGACCGTGGTCGACCACCGGTCGGACGACGGTCGAGGAAGTGCTGCGCCGACGCGTCCACTCGACCTGGTTCGGCGTGAAAGATGGGCATCCTGTCCAGACTCCACCGTAGGCTCGTGAGAGCATGTCCTCGGGGCTGGCGAAGATGCCGTTCGAACCGAACGCACCCAACGACTCGCCTGCAACGAAGAGCTTGGGCCGAGCGTCCACCGGCAAGACCGCGATCCGCTTCTCGATTGCCCCGAACAGCATCCGGGAGGCTCGTACCGGTATCTGTTTGCTGCTCAGCATCGTGACCGCCGAGGGTAAACCTGAATACTGCATGGCAGCGGTAGCGCAATTTCCGTGCATCAAGAACTCGAATGATGAGGTGCTCCACTCGTTCACGTTGCCACGTCCGGTGGTGGTGACGATCAGAATTGCCTTGCGCGTCCAGGCGTTTGTGCGGTCGAGTTCGGCCAATACCGCGTTGATGACCTCTTCGGTCGAGCGGCCGTTCATAGACGCATAGGCTCGGATGGGCTGGGTCGCGGGCTGTCCCATGACTTCGGCGATCCGTTCGGCGCTGGGGCCGGCGCAGGTGAAGCGTTTGCCTTGTAGTCCCAGTGAGTCCCAGCTTTCCAATGACGCCGAGCTGCCCGAATGTAGTGGTGTGGTCGGCTGGTGGACGCCGTCGGGGATGCGGAGGTCAACTCGGGCGGATGCGGTGGTGGCGACCCCGACCACCGAGCGCATGATCACCTGATCGAAGATGACCAGCATCGTGCCGATGACCACCAAGGTCGAGGTCAGCCGACTCAGCGCCTGCCAAGCGAACTTGTTGAGCACGCGACCGGAAATGAAATTGATCGACCACACGGTCGCGCGCCACTGGGCGAGCAACACCGCGAAGGTCGTTGCCGCCGCCGCTGTTGAGGCGACCGCCCAGAAGGCATTCGGACCCGGATTGTGTGAATAACGTGCAGCGCGCTGGTGCCATCGCACCGAGTACAGCGGCACGGCGATCGCGGCGGCTGCCAGAATCGTCGCGCCGGCAATCGTGCCGCCCTGGCGGATGCCCGGCTTCAGCTTGATCTTGATGCCCAGTTGCTCAGCTATCACGCTGGCGGTCCAACTGGTCCACAGCCCTGCCTGATAGCCGAACATTCCGCTCAGCCCGGCGATGAGACCCTGCCAATACCAGGGCCGCGCCAGCAGGCTGGGGGTATAGGACGCGGCGTAGGCGCTCCAGCCCACGATGGCTTCGGGGACGGTCACGGCGGCCAATTCGTTCGTCCTAGCCGCTGCGGTCTTCCAGCGAGAGCCGAAGACCTTGGTCAGCGCGGCACCCACGAGGCTTCTCCGGTTCAACGGACGCTTCGGCTGTTTCTTGACCAAACCCACACGCTGTAGCTTAGGGTGCTTGCCCGTGGTATTGGGGCGCAGGGGCTCCTCTTGAGAATCATCGCTGGTCACAGCGTGTTAGGCAGGGGGCGTGAGTCCGATGTGAAGAGACGCCGTGTCACAATGAAGGCCTACGATTCACCGAGGAGGACCTCCCGTGCTCGATTCAGATAAGATCGCGCTCAATCCCAGTCAGCTCGTCAGCGCGCTTGGCAAGCCGGCTTCCGAGTTCACCAAAGCCGACATCATCTCATATATCGAGGAATCCGACATCCGCATGCTCAACCTGCGCTATCTGGGCGAGGACGGCCGGTTGAAGATGCTGAATTTCGTTATCCAGTCGCGGGCACAGCTTGATCGTGTGCTGACGATGGGTGAGCGTGTCGACGGATCGAGTCTCTTCAGCTTCGTGGATGCGACATCGTCCGACCTCTACGTCGTGCCTCGTTTCCGCACCGCATTCGTCAACCCCTTCAGCGATATCCCCGCACTTGATCTGCTCTGCTCGTTCTACGACGTCGATGGTGATCCGCTGGCCAGTGCTCCCGAGCAGGTGCTGCGCAAGGCTCAGGATTCATTGACGGCAGCAACCGGGACGGTCTTCGAAGCGCTCGGCGAGCTCGAGTACTACCTTTTCAGCCCGGCGGAGGCGCTCTACCCGGTTGTCGAACAGCGCGGTTATCACGAGGCGCCGCCCTTCTCGAAGTGGGGTGAGATTCGCGAAGAGGCGATCTACCACTTGGCGGAGATGGGCTGTGCGATCAAGTATGCGCACGCCGAGGTCGGTAACTTCACAGCCAACGGTCAGCAGCACGTTCAGCATGAGATCGAGTTCTTGCCCGTGCCGGTCAGCGATGCCGCTGATCAGATGGCGCTGGCGAAGTGGGTTGTGCGTCAGGTGGCTTATGATCATGGCCTCGAAGTGAGCTTCTCCCCGAAGATCGTGGTCGGTCAGGCCGGCTCGGGTATGCACTTCCATACCCGACTGATGAAGGACGGCGTCAACCAGTACAGCCAGGGCAAGGGGCTGACCGATGACGCCAAGCGCGTGATTGGCGGCTTCCTCAAGTTCGCGCCATCGCTCACCGCGTTTGGCAACACCGTGCCCACATCATTCCTGCGGTTGGTTCCGAACCAGGAAGCGCCGACCTCGGTCTGCTGGGGTGATCGTAACCGTTCCGCATTGGTTCGAGTTCCGCTTGGTTGGCAGGACCTGGATGATCGGATGTTCCGCGACGCGAACCCGAACGAGCCGCCGGTCGGCGAATTACCGAACGATGCCCAGACCATCGAGTTGCGTAGCCCCGATGGCTCGGCCAATATCCACCTGCTGTTGGCCGGCATGACGGTTGCGGCGCGTGAAGGCCTTACTGAGGAGGGCATGCTGGAGTACGCCCAAAAGCGTTACGTTTTGGGCGATGCGTCCAAGGTTGGGGGGCTCGACCAGCTGCCCACCTCGTGCTACGAGGCTGCTGAGCGGCTGCTTGAGATGCGTGAACTCTACGAGAAAGACGAAGTCTTCCCGCGTGGATTGATCGATGCGTGGGCCGCGAAGCTTCAGGGCTATGGTGATCGCGATCTGCGAGCCAGGTTGCTGGAGGAGAAGGGCATGCTGGATCGGCTTGTTGAGCGTTACTTCCACGTGGGCTGATTCAGGCCGGGCCTGTTCGACATCCCAGGCGTTCACTGCCGGATTCTGTTCCCAATGGTGGACGCCGCGGTGACCAGACCCCTCGCGATGTAGCATTTCGATATATCGAGCCGATATAGATATGGTTCGTCCTGGCGCAAGTAGAGCGCCCATAGCTACGACGACTGCACATCGAAGGTGAGGATGACAGATGGTCTTGCGCCAGCCGACCCTGGATCTCGCGATCCTGGGGCGTCTATCGCAAGGCCCGTCATATGGCTATGAGGTGCGTAAACACGTCAACATGGTGGTCGGCTACCTGCACAAGGTGTCGTTCGGATCGCTGTATCCGGCATTCCGCAGGCTGCTGGATAGAGGTCTCATCTGTGATTGCGGGACGGAACGTCCGCTGCTGGTCGGCAGTCGTTCGCGCCGTATCTATCACCTCACACACAGCGGCGAGGAGTACCTTGCGCAGCAATTGGCCACCACAGATCCCAGCGCGTTGACCGACGACTTCAGCGTCCAATTCAGTCTGCTGGGGATGACTGATACTCGCAACCGGTTGCGTATCCTGCACGGCCGGCGTGAGGTCACGGCGGCCAGGCTCACGATGATCGATTCTTGGTCATTGACGGGGCTGGACCGCTATTCGAAGGAACTCGTACGGCATTCTCGTGAAGTCGTGGCAGACGAACTCGCCTGGCTCGATTCGATGGTGGCCGCCGAGGAGTCCGCAATCCAGCGAGGAGAATAAATGAGCAAGATCCGTGTCGGGGTCATCGGGGTGGGTAACTGCGCATCATCCCTGATACAAGGCGTCACCTACTATCAGGACGCGAAGCCCGGTGAAGACGTGCCGGGCTTGATGCACGTGCAGTTTGGCGATTATCACGTCAGCGATCTCGAATTCGTCGCTGCCTTCGATGTTGATGCGGCGAAGGTCGGTCTCGACATCGCCGACGCGATCGATGCCAGCCCCAATTGCACCATCAAGCTCGCGGATGTGGCGCCGACTGGAGTCAAAGTACTGCGCGGCGTTACTCTCGATGGCCTCGGAAAGTACTATCGCGAGACCATCACCGAATCCGACGAGGAACCCGTCGATATCGTCGCGGCACTCAAGGATGCCAAGGTAGAGGTGCTGGTCAGCTATCTGCCTGTCGGATCGGAAGAGGCCGACAAGTACTACGCGCAGTGCGCGATCGACGCGGGATGCGCATTCGTCAACTGCCTGCCGGTCTTCATCGCCTCCGATCCGGAATGGGCGGCGAAGTTCACCGAGGCCGGTGTGCCGATCGTCGGCGACGACATCAAGAGCCAGATCGGCGCGACGATCACCCATCGGGTGCTGGCCAAGCTCTTCGAGGATCGCGGTATCACCATTGACCGCACCTACCAGTTGAATGTTGGCGGCAATATGGACTTCAAGAACATGCTCGAGCGTGACCGCTTGATCTCGAAGAAGATCTCGAAGACCCAGGCCGTCACCAGCAACGTCGAGCATGAATTCGAGGCCAAGGACATTCACGTCGGCCCGTCCGACTACATCGATTGGCTGGACGATCGCAAGTGGGCCTTCGTCCGTCTCGAGGGACGTAATTTCGGTGGTGCTCCGGTCAACCTGGAGTACAAGCTCGAGGTCTGGGACTCCCCGAACTCTGCGGGAGTGGTGATCGATGCGATCCGGGCAGCCAAGATCGGCTTGGATCGTGGTATCGGCGGACCGCTCCTGTCACCGTCGAGCTTCTTCATGAAGTCACCGCCTGAGCAGCGTCACGACGAGATCGGCCAGGCATCCGTCGAGGCATTCATCCACGGCGCCATCAAGCGCTGATCCCCTCAGCGGCTACCGAAAAGCTCAGCCCTGAGCCAGCGGCTACCGGAAAGTGCAGCGGCTACCGAAAAACCACGGGTTTTCGGTAGCCGCTGCACTTTCCGGTAGCGCCTGCGGTGGGGGTGCGTCTTTCGGTAGGGGCTGTCTGGTGGGGGGCGCGGACCGGGCGAACAATCTCTGCAAGTAGGGAATACGGCACCCCGAATAAGAGTTGAGTGACATAGACTCAACTTTGATTGACCCCTACTATGCGGAGACCTGATGGACACTGAGAAGCTGACCACCATGAGCCGC
>JALHFX010000293.1 GCA_022837595.1 Propionibacterium sp. | reverse complement strand
GTACAGGTCTTCGTAGCGCGGGACCCCTCTTCCCGGGGTATACCAGATTGACTGCGAGAGGTCGAGCGCCCGCGGGGCGCCAGCGCCGTTGAGCGCCCGGGCGCCGCCGCCCTTGATCCCCGGCGCGACTACTGCCATCCGCCCTCCTCTGCCCGCTTGACGATCGGGGCGAGATGCCTGCGGATATCCTCCGGGGAGAGCTTACGGATCTCGGCGATGTCCCGGCAGACCACGTGGAGCGCCTTAAGCCCCCTCTGCCCGATACTCTCGGCGATACTTGCGATCTGGTCGTCGGTGGCGTCCTGCCGGGCGATCCAGACGTAGACGCGGCCGGGGTCGTCGTGCAGGGTCTCGACGTAATCGACGGGCGGGGCCGGGCTCGGGACGCGGACCTCGTAAGGTTCGGCGACGATCCGCACCGGGGGCTCGACGCGTGTGCCTCCTATAATGCGAAACAGGCGAACTCCTCGGCGGGTTCGGCGAGTTCGGTGATCGCCCATACGAGCGCGTCCATGCGGTCGGGGGACTCGTCGCCGGGGAGCCACTCGCACATTTGATCCTCTAACTCCGGGAACGCGCCGACGTGGTGAACCTCCCCCTTCTCGTAGAGTGCGGCGACGGGTTCGGCCCGGATATACTTGCCCCGGCTCGCAGTCACCTTCTTGAACGGGAGACTCTTCGAGACGGTGCGGAGGTTGACCTCGACGAGATCGCCGCCGTTGTTCGTCTCGCCGATAACCCGGTCGGCCCTGTGCTTGTCCACCGCCCATGCGACCTGTTTGGCCCAGTCGAGCGGTGAGCCTCTGACGGAATAGTCGCCGAGGACGTAGAGGTGGCCTCGTTCGTCTTTCCCGACCACAACGATCCCGGTTTCGTCACTCGTCTCGCTCCCAGTGACGGCGGGGTCCACGCCGACGACGATCCGCACGAGGTTTGGGAGCGTGCCCGTGTGCCGGTGCTCGTCGATCATGCTCCGCTTAGGAACCGGCGGCGTTTGCGTTCGGGGAGAGAGGCGAGCGTGTCCTCGATATACCCTTCAGGGAGGTTCTCGCGGTTGTCCATCGGGTTCATGTTGAGGACGGCGTAGCGTTCTGGGTTCGGGACGGCGACGCGGGTCTCCGGGTCGATATGCTCCAGGAAGAGTTTGTGCAGCCAGTGGCTCTTTGTCGGCGGGTTGCAGTCCACGTATGCCCGGTTGACGAGACGGGTCTTCTGCGCGAGCCGGGTCTGTGCCGTGGTGTATGCGTGGTAGGAGATTTGGGAGGCCTCGTTGTAGTAGATCGTCGAATACTCCATGCCGAGGATTTTCTCGACCCGCTCATCGTCGTCGAGCCCGCCGAGCCATATCTCGGAGCCGTTGGGGAGTGTGAAGAACCAGTCTGTCTTGTCGAGCGTGTAGGGGGTGCCGATGAGCTTCAGGACCTTCGGCATCGTGTCCCGCCCGACCGCGTTTTTCACGTCGCGGAAGTGGAACCGGAGGATCGCATGTCGGGAGCCCGCGGCCTTGAGTGCCCGGACTATGATAGAGTAGCAGGCAATGAAGGTCTTGCCGCTCCGGGAGCCGCCGGAGAGGAGGATATACCGGATATCGGGGTCGCTCATGAGGGCGATGGCCTGCCGCTGTTTGGCGGTTTTTTTGATGCCGGTCACAGATCTTCGTCCTCCTTGTCGAAGTGGATCTCCATGAGGCCCTGGACATCGACTTTCTGCGCCGCATCGAGTCCGAGGAGTTTCGCGCGGCGTTCCATGATGCGGAGACAGCGGTCAATCCCGGCGAGGTCGCCCC
>JALHFX010000122.1 GCA_022837595.1 Propionibacterium sp. | reverse complement strand
CCGATGATTCTGCACTCAACGCCAGGTGATCGGCATAACTGGCGAGACCGGCAAGAACTCGTTTCGTCCAGCTCAAAGGGAAGACGTCGATCACGTTGAACAGCAGTAGCCCGTCGGAGTGCAGCACTCGGAAGCAGTCCTCGAAGAACTCAATGCTGATGAGCGACGCTGGCACTCTCGCCTCGGTAAACGCATCCACGATGATGGCCTGAGCGTAATCGTCAGGCATCTCGGCGAGACCAGCCCGACCATCCCTGGCACGCACTTTGATCCCGGAATGAGCTGGCAACGGAAGATACTCGCGGACCTTCGCTGTCAATTCTTCATTGGGTTCCAAGACGATCTGCGGTGACGTCGGGCGCCGCGCCGCGACATAGCGGGCCAGACTCATTGCTCCCCCGCCAATGTGGACGACTCGCATTCGTTCGCCAAGTGGCGCGGCGCCATCCAGGTAGTCGGCCATCCTGGACATATAGGCAAACTCGAGTCTGGTCGGATCGTCCGGATCAACCCACGACTGAGCGACCTCGTCCATGACCAGGATCCAGCCGGAACCATCCGGAACGAACGAGATGTCAGTCGTCATCTGCGGGCCGATCCACAAGTGCGACCACCTGCGCCGGTTTCAGAAGTCATATGCATCGGCATTGTCCTTGGTGACGGTGATCCAAGCATTGTCGCCAAAGATGACTTTCCCCGCGAGCGTGACTTTGCCGTAGCCATTGGCTACCAGCGAGATGCCGGACCGGATCTTGCCATGGTCGAGCAGGATCTGGGCCACGACGTTTTGTGCGTAGGCCGTCATAGCAGGATCCCAGAATTGGATGAAATCGACGGCACCGTTCTCGAGCCATGGCCGGGCGTTCTTCGGGGTCGAAGTACCGCCGACGACGACCCCGTCGCTCAGGTCGGCTTCTTCGACCGCCCGACCAGCACCGACAACATCAGTAGACGCTGATCCCTGAATCCCTGCGAGATTCGGGAAGACCGACAACAGCTCGCGTACTGTCTCGTAGGCTCGTTCGGCATTGTCCGCAGTTTCGATTGGCTCATTCACCCTGATCATTTCAGGGTAGTGCGCCCGCTGATATTCATTGGCAGCGTCAACCCAGGCTTTGTGGGTGACCGAGTTCAGTGAGCCGACCAGCTGAATGTACTCACCGGCGTAGTTCATTCGGCTCGCGAGCTCTCGCATCAGGTGGATGCCGTATTCGGCGTTATGGAATGGCTCGACATCGTAGTGGGCATTGGTGATATTCGGCGCCTCATGAGTGACAACGACAATGCCTGCCTCCATGGCCTGGGCGAGCAGGCGCTCGACCGCGTCCGGTTGGAAGGGTGTGACCAGCAGGGCCGCGACCCTATCATCGATCAGGTCTTGCAGCACGTGGGCTTGCGCTTCGGCAGATGCCTGGGCGGCGCCTTCGCAGTAGGCATCGCGATGCGAGTCGTCGGCGTACATCCGTACGCCTTCTGCCACCCGATCCGTCCACGCGATACCGGTCAGCTTCGGCACGGTCACCATCGCCTTGTTCACCGGCGTCGCCGAGGACTGAGCCGCGCTGGGTGGCGCGGAGGTCGATGCCGGCGCTGTCGAAGTCGTCTGCACCTTGTCGGATCTCCCGCAGGCGGCGAGCGCTCCGACGGCAGCGATGCCGGCACCCAGATGAACGAACTGGCGTCTGGTGAATCCTCCAGGCATCGTTTCCCTTCCCGTCATGAGACAGCCCACTACCGCCAGAACCTAGCGCACCGCCGGCAGTCCTCAAGCAGCGATGGCCATCGTGCTCAGAGACTGCCGGCGGAGATAGGCGCGGGTCCTGATCAGTCGATCGACTCGATATCCAGGCTGTCACCGTCGGGAGCGACCCCGAAGTGGATGACCTGACCATCGGCGACCTGCCCGGCCAACACCTTGCGCGCGAGCTGATCTTCCACGGTCGTCTGCAACAGCCGACGCAGTGGACGAGCCCCATAGACCGGGTCGTAACCCCGGTTGGCCAGCCACTGGCGTCCGTTATCGCTGACGTCCACGCTGATCCGCCGTTCGGCGAGCCTACCGTTGATCCGGGCGAGGTTGATGTCAACGATCGCTGCGAGGTCTTCGCGGCTCAGCGGCGAGAACATCACGATCTCGTCCAGCCGGTTCAAGAACTCGGGCCGGAAGGCCTGGCGGACGACACTCATGACTGCCTCATTCTTGGCCTGCTCGGTCATCGACGAGTCGGCCAGGAAGTTGCTGCCCAGATTCGAGGTCATGATCAAGATCACGTTGCGGAAGTCAATCGTGCGTCCCTGACCGTCGGTCAGCCGGCCGTCGTCCAGCACTTGCAACAAGATATTGAAGACATCGGGATGAGCTTTCTCAACCTCGTCGAGCAGCACAACCGAGTACGGACGACGCCGCACCGCTTCGGTCAGCTGACCGCCCTCTTCGTAGCCGACATAGCCGGGCGGCGCACCGACCAGCCGCGAGACCGCATGCTTCTCCATGTACTCGCTCATGTCGATGCGAACCATCGCCTGCTCGTCGTCGAAGAGAAACTCTGCCAACGCTTTCGCCAACTCAGTCTTGCCAACACCGGTTGGTCCGAGGAAGAGGAACGAGCCGGTCGGGCGGTTCGGGTCAGAGATGCCCGCTCGCGCACGCCGCACCGCATCCGAGACTGCCTTGACGGCCTGCTTCTGGCCGATCAGCCGTTTGCCCAGCCGATCTTCCATCTCGAGCAGCTTGGTTGACTCACCCTCAAGCATCTTGCCAACCGGGATACCCGTCCAAGCGCTTACGACCTCAGCGATATCGCTGCTGGTCACCTCCTCGGAGACCATCGTCTTCTTCTCGCCGGCCGCTCGCTCGGCCTCGGTGATCTCCTTCTCGAGCGCCGGAATTTCACCATAGATGATCTGTGCGGACTTCTCGAGGTTGCCTTCGCGCTGGTAACGCTCGGCGTCGGTGCGCAAGGCATCGATCTGTTCCTTGAGCTCACCGACCCGGTTCAGGCCACCCTTCTCGGCCTCCCATTGGGCTTCGAGCGCGCGCAGCCGCTCCTTGGCATCGGCAAGCTCGACGTTCAGATTGGCCAACCGTTGCTTGGAGCCCTCATCGGTCTCAGTTCCCAATGCGAACTGTTCCATGGTCAGCCGATCGACCTGACGACGCAGTTGATCGATCTCCTCGGGGGATGAGTCGATCTCCATGCGTAGTCGTGAAGCGGCCTCATCTACCAGGTCAATTGCCTTGTCAGGGAGCTGACGATTGGTGATATAGCGGCTCGACAGGGTCGCGGCGGCAACCAACGCGGCATCGGTAATGCGCACCTTGTGGTGAGCCTCGTAACGTTCGCGGATACCGCGCAGGATCGCAACGGTGTCCTCGACACTCGGCTCGCCGACATAGACCTGCTGGAAGCGCCGCTCCAAAGCAGGATCCTTCTCGATGCGCTCGCGGTACTCGTCCAAGGTGGTGGCGCCGATCATGCGCAACTCACCGCGCGCCAACATCGGCTTGAGCATATTGGACGCGTCCATGGCACCCTCGGAAGCACCCGCGCCAACGACCGTATGCAGCTCATCGATGAAGGTGATGATCTGACCCTCGGCGTCCTTGATCTCGTTCAGCACGGCCTTCAACCGCTCTTCGAACTCGCCGCGGTACTTCGCTCCCGCAACCATCGACGCAAGGTCCAGCGAAACAACCCGACGTCCTTTCAAGGAATCGGGTACATCGCCGGCGACCACGCGCTGGGCGAGGCCTTCGACCACCGCAGTCTTACCGACGCCGGGTTCCCCGATAAGCACCGGATTGTTCTTGGTGCGGCGGCTCAGCACCTGCACGACGCGGCGGATCTCGGCATCTCGTCCGATGACCGGATCAAGCTTGCCATCGCGGGCCCGAGCGGTCAGATCAACCGAGTACTTGTCGAGTGCCGATTCGCTGCCTTCGGATTCAGCGCTGGTCACGCGCTTGTCGCCACGGGTCTCGTTGAAGATCTCGGCCAGCTTTTTCGCGGTAGCGCCAGCCCTGGTCAGAATCTGGGAGGCTTCAGATTGAACGTGAGCGAGTGAGATCAACAGGTGCTCGGTGGCGACGAACTGGTCGCCCATCTGGTTGGCGCGGGTCTCGGCGTCGGCCAGCACGCGGGCGAACGGGCCCGACAGCTGCGGCTGGGTGACCGAGGCGCCCGAGGTCGCCGGCAGCCTCTTTATTGCGGCATCAGCCTGTTGGTCGATTTGACCAGCGTCGACGCCGATTTTCGCCAGCAACGGGCTAACGGAATTATCAGGCACCATCAGCAGAGCGTGCAGCAGATGCACCGGCTCCGCGTTCGGGTTGCCATTGGTCAATGCGAGTCGCAACGCGGCGGAAACCGCATCGCGGCTCATGGTGGTCAGCTTCTCAGTGTCCATCAGGTCTCCGCATAGTAGGGGTCAATCAAAGTTG
>JALHFX010000031.1:24822-25285 GCA_022837595.1 Propionibacterium sp. | reverse complement strand
ACAATCGGACTGTGATGCCCGCCGAACCACCGCGTGCCGGAGAACTGCTGGTCTCCACATCGGGGGGCAGCAAGGAGTTCTTCGATCAATCGGTGGTGCTCTTACTCGACTGCGATCAGGACGGATCGCTGGGTGTCGCCCTCAACAAGCTGGCCGATACCCCTCTCGACGCCGTCCTACCTGAGTGGACGACACTAGTTACCCCGCCACGTGTGCTCTTCGCGGGTGGTCCGGTCTCACCACAGGGAGCGGTCTGTGTGGCCAAACTCCAGGACCCGTCGGAAGAACCGCCGGGCTGGCGTCCAGTAATCGCTGACATCGGCCTGCTGCACCTCGACACCCCGGTCGAATTAGCTAGTGGGGGATACACCGACCTTCGGATCTTCGCCGGATACTCCGGGTGGGCGCCGGGCCAACTGGACGATGAACTCGCCCGCGGAGCCTGGTTTCGCATGCCCAGCCG
>JALHFX010000031.1:0-24772 GCA_022837595.1 Propionibacterium sp. | reverse complement strand
AGTTCCTAGACAAACAGCCAGACGAACAGAGAAACCTCGTCGCCAACCGATAAGTCCGGGCACACCTCCAACGGCGTATCTCGCCGGTCGCCGGGCTGGCTAAGATGACGAGCAACCGAACTGCATCGAGGGGGCATGAGCACTTCCGCGGGCCCGATGGGCAACCAACAAAAGATTCTGGTGGTCGACGATGATGCCGCGCTCGCCGAAATGCTACAGATCGTCCTGCGTCAAGAGGGCTTCGACACCGAATGGTGCGCGACCGGCGACCAGGCACTGAGCGCGTTTCTGCAGTATCAGCCGTCGCTCGTGCTGTTGGATGTGATGTTGCCGCGCGTCGACGGTATTCGTGTTTGCCGTCAGATCAGGGAGCTGTCGGGGGTACCGATCATCATGCTCAGCGCGCGCACGGACACCACAGATGTCGTCCGGGGTCTCGAAGAGGGCGCCGACGACTACGTCGCTAAGCCCTTCAAAACCAAAGAACTCATCGCCCGCATCCGCACCCGGCTGCGGTCCAGTGCTCACGTCGAATCACCCACCTCGGAATTGCTCACCATCGGCGATCTGGTGATTTCGACGCTAGGTCATGAGGTCACCCGAAACGGTCAACCGATCAACCTCACCCCACTCGAGTTCGACCTGCTGGTGGCCCTGGCCCAGCGTCCGAAACAGGTACTGACCCGTGAAGTCCTGCTCGAGGAGGTCTGGGGTTATCGACACGCCGCAGATACCAGACTGGTCAACGTTCACGTGCAGCGGTTGCGCTCCAAGGTTGAGCTCGATCCCGAGCATCCCGAGATCATCGTCACCGTTCGTGGCGTCGGCTACCGCGCTGGTGAGCAGGCCGCGAGCGACGCCTAATGGGTAAGCGGCCGCCCCGCTGGTACGCCCGGATCGTTCGCCTCGTCCGCGGCTTCTGGGGATCGTCCCTGCCGCTAAGGGTGATCATTATGACGATGTCAGCGTCGATTTTCGTACTCGTGGTGGGTGGCTGGGTCTTTCTCAATCAGGCGACGACGGGACTCGTGGACGCGAAGAAGCAGGCATCGGTGGTTGAGGCGAGCAGTGCATTGCGCCGTATGCAGGTGCAGTTGGACGGTACCGATCTGGCCAGCAGTTCATTGCAGGAACGACTAGGCCAATTGGCGAGCGAAGTCGGCAGCCAGCCGAGCCAGTTCAGCGTGATGGTCGAGTCGGCTTCCAGCGTTTTCGTCTCCCGAGGCCTGCAATCCGACAGTGTTCCCGACGCGCTGCGCCAGACCCTCAACGACGAACCTGGCGGCGTCTACGTCACCCTCACCGAGGTCCGCTACACCGATGGTGCCACGGAACCCGCCGTGGTCGTCGGCGGACATCTCTACGCCTCATCCGGACAGGCTTTCCCCGCCTACTTCATCTTCCCGGCAGGCACCGAACAACAGACGCTGCGCATGCTGCAACGTGACCTGACATCAACCGGAGTGATGCTGATGATCTGCTTGGCTCTCATCAGCTACCTGGTCGCACGCGAGATCACCAAGCCACTACGCACCGCCGGCGAAGTTGCCGGACGAATCGCCAGCGGCGACCTCGATCAGCGCATGGAGGTCAGGGGAACTGACGAACTCGCCAGCCTGGCCACCTCGATGAACAATATGGCCGCCGAACTCCAGCACAAGATCGGTGAACTCGAAGACCTCTCGCTCGTCCAACGCCAATTCGTCTCGGACGTCAGCCATGAACTGCGTACCCCGCTGACCACGATGCGGATGGCCACCGAAGTGCTGCACGATTCCCGCGAGAGCTTCAGCCCAGAGCTGGCCCGCACCGTAGAACTACTGCATGACCAGGAGGAACGATTCGAATCGATGCTCGGCGATCTGCTTGAGATCTCCCGCTTCGATGCAGGCGCCGCAGTGTTGGCCATCGACGATGTCGACCTGGCCGATCTGGCCGAAGCCGAAATACACGCCCACCAGGCGATGGCTGACGCGATGGGTTCAGAACTGGTCTTGCAGCGCGGTGATGCCACCATGGTCGAGGCGGACCCGCGGCGGGTGCAACGCATCGTCCGTAATCTGCTCGCCAATGCCATCTGCCACGGCGAACATCGACCGATCGTCGTGAGGGTGGTAGGCGATGCGGACAGCGTCGCGCTGACCGTGCGCGACCACGGTGTCGGGTTCAAACCTGAACAGGCGGAGCAGGTCTTTCGCCGGTTCTGGCGTGCGGACGAGAGTCGCGACAGGGTAGTGGGTGGAACAGGGCTCGGCTTGGCGATATCACGCGAGGACGCCGGTCTGCACAATGGCTGGCTGGAGGCATGGGGCAGACCCGGTGAGGGCGCCCAGTTCAGGCTGACGCTGCCGCGCACCCGGCAGACCGTCCTGGTCGGCTCGGCGCTGCCGCTGCAACCGGTCGACTGGGCACCCCACGCTCTTGAGCCCGGCCAGGCCTCGGACATCGGGAGGCGGCCATGATGCGCCGCAGGATAGTGATCATCCTCGGCTGGGCGTTGAGCCTCATGCTGGCAGGCTGCGGTAGCCTGCCGACTTCAGGGCCGATCGAGACAGTCGACGATGTCGGTGGCGGGCAACGCTCCACGGGCATCGACCTGACCGTGCAACCACCAGCACCGGACGCAACTCCCGAAGCGATCATCGAAGGTTTCCTCGGGGCGTCCGAATCTCCGGCGGATGGCTACGCGGTCGCCCGCACATACCTCACCGACGAGGCCGCGAGTTCGTGGCGTCCAGAAGTCGGCATTGATGTCTACGATGCGTCGGGGCAGTCCAGGGTGATCACCTCCGACGGTTCGGCTGTGATTCGTGCACCGCTGGTCGGCAGTCTCGACGAGGACCACATCTTCACCGCAGCGAGCGATACCGAATACGTTCATAACTTCGAGCTGACAAGGGTGGACGACCAGTGGCGGATAACCAATCCGGGAGATGGCATCCTGATGTCGAGGCAACGCTTCCAGCAGGCCTTCCTGGGTGTCTTGGTCTATTTCCTGGACCCCGCCGGTGATCGGCTGGTGCCTCAGCAGGTCTTCCTGCGACAAAACGAGTTGAGTGCTTCGGCTCCGGACGCGCTGGTGCGTGCAGTCATCCGGGGACCGGGGACGTGGATCCGTCCGGCCGTCACGAACGTTCTACCTGAGGACGTGACCTCAGCGGGTACCTGGGTTGACGAACAGGGCGTCGCGCACGTGGCGTTGAGCGAACAGATCGAGGCGCTCAGCGCAGATCAGCGGGTACAGGCAGCGGCCCAATTGCTGTTCACACTTTCCTATTTCGAATCGATCACCGGGCTGCAGATAAACGTCAATAACCGACCGCTATCGATCAGAGGTGCCGATGATAACGGTGTCGTCCGGTTCAGCACGCTAGCGGCCTTCAATCCGAGGCGCCCAATGGCCCCACGTGACCTCTACGCGGTTCACGACGCCGAGATCATCAAGCTCCCCGACAACGCTGCGGCCGGCCCGATCGCTCTTCCGGGAGCGCTTGGTGAGAGCTGGGAGCAGCCGCCGCGGTGGCTGGCAGTTTCGTGGCAGGGCGATCAGGTGAGTGTCGTTGATGCTGATGGAAGTACCCTCTATCGGGCGAATACTGCCGACGGTGAGTTGCGGGCGGTCTATGAAGGATCAGCCCTGACCAAGCCTCAGTTCGACAGCGAGGGACGACTTTGGACCCTCGACAACACTCCCGCCGGGGTGATCGCCGTGGTCATCGGGAAACAGGATGAGCCTTTGCTGGTGCCTATTCCCGAACTCGAATCTGATCGCGTCGTGAGTTTCCGGATCTCACCGGGTCTTGCCCGGATGGTCGTGATCGTCGAATCCGGTGAAACGGAGCAGTTTGGCATGCTGCGTTTGCGCGGCACCGATGAACTGGTCATCGACGGCTGGCGCAGACTGCCCCTGAACACTACTTCTGGTCAGATCACGGTCTTCCGGGATGTGGTCTTCACGTCGTCAGCGAAGATGATGGTGGTGGGCGCCGACGAACGCGATGCGCAGTTCAGCGTCTATTCGGTTGATATTGATGCCGCACAGGTGGCACCGCAGGGTCCGCTCTACGGGGCCGATGTGGTTGCTTTGACCGCGATGCCGCGGGACGGCACGGTCGCCGCCGCGGTGCTCACGGCCACAGATCTCGCACTGCGCTTTGAGAGCCAATATCGCTGGCAGGAATTATTGGACGATGTCACTGCGCTGGCGTACCCCAGCTGATGGCGTCTCAGTTCGTTGAGATTGTCCACAGCCACGCAGGACTTTGACCGATTCGGGGTGCCATTTGCCAATACTTCTGGCGTGCCGATTTCACTGTTCAACTTGCGCGGTCTTCGCGACGCCGCCGCCGACCTCATGCTCGGATCCAGTTGCCCGGGCTGCCATGCTCCGGGTTGGGGACTGTGCGAGTCCTGCCGAGAGCTGCTGCCCTCCAAGCCTCATCGGCTGGTCCGGCCGGGTTGGCAGCCGGCTTCGCAACGACCAGACCAGGTCTCGATGCCGCCAGCTATCGCTACCGGGTGGTATCGCGAGCCTCTTTCGTCCATCATCATCGCCCACAAGGACGATGGCGCCTGGCAGCTCGCACACCAGCTGGGTGGGCTCCTCGCTCTGTCTATTGCTGGACTCGTGCCGCAGGATCGAACCGGTCTCAAAGAACAGCGTGCGCGTTCGCCGGGCGTCGTGCTGGTGCCGGTGCCCTCGGATCAGGTGGCTGTTCGTCGCCGGGGCTACGATCACTCGCGGGCTTTGGCCTCGGCGGCCGGTCGCAGGCTCGGTCTTTCTGTCGTCCCGCTGCTGATCCGAAGCCGTACCGCTCATGATCAGGTCGGTCGTGGACGAGATGCTCGCTTGGCCTCCCAGTCGGGCACGATGCTGGCTCTCAACGCGTCTTCAAGGCCAGTGATCGTCACAGATGACCTAGTCACCACAGGGGCGACCATTGTCGAGGCGGTGCGTGCACTACGCGCCGCCGGATGTCAGGTGCAGGGTATAGCGGTAATCGGAGACACCCCGAAACACGCAACTGGCGGTTTGCGCTCCGCCGACCATCCAGATGAGTAACGTTGATGTATGGCACGATCTGCTGAGGCGTCAACGAGGGAGTTGAAAGGCTCCGGAGGGCGTTTCTGATGGGTCGTGCCACGTATTTTCCGCCGACAGCCTCGGCCGTCGAACGGCTGACTGGCAACAGCCGGTCCGCACAAGGAAGGAATGATCATGGACGTCAGCATCACCGGCAGGCATCTGACAGTTTCCGATGCGACTCGCGAGCAGGTTACTGAAGAACTGACCGCGACTGTCGAGAAGCTCCGCGATCGCGTGATTCGGGCAGAAGTCGAATTCACCCAAGGGGACTCCAAGGGTGATCCCGATGGTGAGATCCGTTGCGAGATCACGCTGCGAGGCAAAGGACCGGTCATCCGGGCCGGCGCCCACGCGTCCGACAAGATGATCGCTTTCGATCGTGCGGAAGAGAAGCTGAAGGCGCAACTGCGTAAGGCTGCTGATCGACGCAAACGGCATCGTGGATTGCGCAGCGCCAAGCTGGCTGAGCTTGAGCTGGAGGCGGTGGCTGTCGACGACACGCTCGAGAAGCCGATCGCGACACGCAAGGTCGTCGGCGGGCTCGAGGTCACCGGAGACGGCCCCCTGGTGGTGCGCGAGAAGCGGTTCTCGACGGTTCCGTTGACATTGGCTCAAGCCTTGGACGAAATGGAGTTGGTCGGTCACGACTTCTTCCTCTACGTCGATGCAGAGACCGCTGAGCCGAGCGTGGTCTACCGGCGCAAAGCCTACGACTATGGCGTGATCCATCTGACGGTGGAGACGACGACCTAGCACCCGATCGTTCGGCTAACAGAAGACGAGCGGGGACACTGCCACCGGTAGTGTCCCCGCCGCCTGTTCCGGTATCATCCGCCGGAGTATGAGTGAGCGTAGTCACGAACTACACTGGTGGACGCTGTTGTCAGAGACGTGCATCCGGCGCGTCCAGCGGCGAGGAATCAGCAAAGGACGTATCCCGTGGGTTTCATGGACCGCCTGCTCAACGTCGGCGAGGGCCGCACGCTGAAGCGAATGCAGAAAGTCGCTCAGCAGGTCAATGACATCGAGGACGACTTCGTTGCCATGACCGACGACGAGCTGCGCTCGCAGACCGCCGATTTCAGGCAGCGTCTCGACAACGGTGAGAGTCTCGACCGGTTGCTCCCCGAAGCATTCGCCACGGTGCGGGAGGCCTCCAATCGGGTGCTCGGCAAGCGCCCCTTCGATGTGCAGATCGTCGGTGGGATCGCGCTGCACGAGGCGAACATCGCCGAGATGAAGACCGGTGAAGGTAAGACCATCGTCGCGCTGGCACCCAGCTACCTGAACGCGCTCAGCGGTGAGGGTGTGCATGTGGTCACGGTCAACGACTACCTTGCCCAGTATCAGTCGGAGCAGATGGGCCGCGTCCACCACTTCCTCGGGCTCGATGTCGGGGTGATCTTGTCGCAGATGACTCCCGCCCAGCGTCGATCTGCGTACGGCAAAGACATCACATACGGCACGAACAATGAGTTCGGTTTCGACTACCTGCGCGACAATATGGCGCTCAGCCCAGACGATCTCGTCCAACGTGGCCATCACTACGCCATCGTTGACGAGGTCGACTCGATTCTGATCGATGAAGCTCGCACGCCGCTCATCATTTCCGGTCCGGCTAGCGAGAACAAGCAGTGGTATCCGGTCTTTGCGCGGCTGGCGAGCCGCCTACAGCGCGACCTCGATTACGAGGTGGACGAGAAGAAGCGCACCATCGCGGTGCTCTCGCACGGTATCGAAACCACCGAGGACGTGCTCGGGGTCGAGAATCTTTACGAGAGCGCGAATACTCCGCTGATCGGCTATCTGAACAATGCGATACGTGCGAAGGAACTGTTCAAACGCGACCGTGACTATGTCATCGCCCAGGGCGAAGTCTTGATCGTCGACGAACACACCGGACGAACCCTGATCGGTCGCCGCTACAGCGAAGGCCTGCATCAGGCGCTCGAAGCCAAGGAGAATGTGACGATCAAGGATGAGTATCAGACTCTCGCCACGATCACCTTGCAGAACTACTTCCGCATGTACAACAAGCTGGCGGGCATGACCGGCACGGCCAAGACCGAGGAAAGCGAGTTCCAGAAGATCTACGGCCTGGGCGTGCTGGAGATTCCCACGAACATGCCGATGATTCGCAAAGATGAAACCGATTTGATCTACCGCACCGAGGCCGCCAAATTCGATGCCATCGTCGCCGATGTGGCCGCGCGGCATGAGAAGGGCCAGCCGGTGCTGATTGGTACTGCCTCGGTCAACAAGTCGGAGTTGCTCAGCGACCAGCTGAAGAGGGCGGGGATCCCGCACGAGGTGCTGAATGCGAAGCAGCACGCGCGTGAGGCATCGATCGTCGCGATGGCTGGACGCAAGGGTGCAGTCACGGTGGCCACGAATATGGCCGGTCGTGGTACCGACATCATGTTGGGCGGCAACCCGGAGTTCCTGGCCGACCAGCTCCTGCAGGACAGCGGCATCGACCCGGTCGAGGATCGCGAAGAATACGAGGCGCAGTGGCCTGCAACGCTCAAAGAGCTGGAGGAGCAGGCGAAAGCCGAGCACGAGGAGGTCGTCAACGCGGGCGGTCTGTACGTGGTGGGTTCCG
Source organism: Propionibacterium sp. (assembly GCA_022837595.1). Classification (GTDB taxonomy): domain Bacteria; phylum Actinomycetota; class Actinomycetes; order Propionibacteriales; family Propionibacteriaceae; genus Brooklawnia. The sequence goes on along the minus strand of JALHFX010000031.1, from coordinate 17,084 downwards.
AGCGCCACGAGTCGCGGCGTATCGACAACCAGCTGCGCGGTCGTTCCGGACGTCAGGGAGACCCGGGCGAAAGCCGTTTCTACCTTTCGCTCGAGGACGACCTGCTCCGGCTGTTCAAGGGTGAGGTCATCGAGCGTGCGATGGTCTCGCTCAATGTGCCCGACGATGAGCCCATCGAGATGAAGATGATCACCCGGGCCATCGAGAGCGCGCAGAAGCAGGTCGAGGCGCAGAACTTCGAGATGCGTAAGAACGTCTTGAAGTACGACGATGTGATGAACCGCCAGCGTCACGCCATCTACGGCGACCGAATGAAAGTCTTGGAGGGCACTCCTGTCGATGAGCAGTTACGGGGGACGGTTGAGCGGGTCGTCCGGGCCGGTGTCGAGAACTTCACCGCGGGTCTTCCGGATGACTGGGATCTTGATGAACTCTGGAACGAAATGCGCGAGCTGTACCCGGTTAGCCTCGAACAGGACGATTGGGAGGTCGTCGACGACGCGGACGAACTTGCCGATGCCTTCGCTGAGGACGCAGCCAATGCCTACGATGCTCGCGAGGAGGCTCTCGGCGAGGAGGCTATGCGTGAACTCGAGCGGCAGGTCTGGCTAACCGTACTCGACCGCAAATGGCGTGAACATCTTTACGAGATGGATTATTTGCGTGAGGGCATCGGCCTGCGGGCGATGGCTCAGCGGGATCCGCTGATCGAATACCAGCGCGAGGGCGCCCAGATGTTCGATCAGATGCGCGATGGCTTCGCCGAAGAAGTCGTGGGCTATCTCTTCAACATCGATGTTCAGGTTGTTCCCGACGAGCAAACCGGACCACAGTTGACGGCCGAGAGCGCTGCTGCCACAGCAGGCAAGCTCGCCGGCGTCAAGCTGGGGGCTGGCGCGGCGGTTGGTTCGGCGGAGACTGCAGCCAGCGAGGCTGCGTCCGATGCCGGAGTCAAGGTTTCGGCAGGCGACGGGGCAGCGACCGAAGCTGCCGGTAGCCAGCCGAAGCCGAAGCGCGCCGCCCAAACCGACTCGGGTGCGCCCGCCCCGAAACGCGCCGCCACATTGCGTGTCAAGGGCGCTGAGACTCCCACCGACCCGAGCAAGTTGAGCTACTCGTCGCCGGACGAGCAGGGCGGGGTCGATAAGCGTGGGGCCGCTCGGAAGACCGATGACGACCCCTATGCAGGTGTCGGACGTAACCAACCCTGCCCCTGCGGCTCGGGCAAGAAGTTCAAGATGTGCCACGGCCGCAATCCCAATGCGGTCTGACTCGATCGGGATCTGATTTCAGGGTTCGCGGATTGCTGATCGCAGCCTGGCACACCTCATAAATGCGGAGCTGTGCCAGGCAGCAGCGGGTTCAAATGGCGGCAGGTCCATCGTCCGTCATCGAGGACCAGACAGATCGTTGCGCATAGCTGTACCTGGCCGCAGACGAAGTGCAGTTGGCCATCGACCCGCCCGGGCGCAGTTTCGACGAGTTTGAGCCGACTGAGCAGTACCTGGTGGCCGCGGTGCGCACGGATCCAAGAGTTCAAGCGCTCGCGTTCGTCGGGTGATAGCCAATCGCTGAGCTGTTTGATGCTGCGGTGCCCGGTGAGCGTTTCTGCGAGTAGCCGCGCAGCGGCTTGGGCAAGGACCTGAGCTTGTCGCGGTATCGGTCTGGCGGGAAGCGGGTTCAGTGGTGCGAACTCGGTCAGTTCATCCCAGCCATGCATGCTCAGGCGATCCTGGGGCGCGTGTGGTTTACCGACGATCAGGGGTGGAGCGAATTCCATGTCTCAGCATGACGCGAATACCCTCCACCGTGCTGGGTCTTCGTCCGTTCTGTGGATAACTCACCCTGTGATGGTCTGCCGGGGTCACTGTTCAACCGCAGTATTCGCGCTCCGGGGATCGTCCGCGGGCCGCAAAGCTGCTGGCGGAATCAGGAGCCTCTGAGCCTGGACCGCCGATTTCCCGCTGCTGCGCGTCCACTGGCGTTCGCGCTGGCGGAGTTGTCCTTAGTCAGCGCACCTCGGCGCGCCTGGTTCGTTCGCCTTTCCATCGCACCCGCCGTGCCGCTCGCGACGCGGCCCATCGGCGGATCCAGCTAAGATCGAAGCAGTGAAGGCGAGGAGGTCCCGGTGACAGACCGCGTATTGGTGTGCGTCCCGGTCGACGCAGCGCAGGCAAATCGGATCGCCGCGGGGCAGGCACTCGAAGGCCCGGTGCAAGGGTTCACCGCGAACCCAGCTCTTCACGAGACCTTCGGCTTGGCAGCCTCCGAAGACGAGCAGGCAGAGTACGCGACGCTGCTCCTTGCCGGGCTATGGGGTCTCATCCACCACGGCGAGCGGTTGGTGCTCACTGCAATGATCGATCCGCGGACGCTGGGGCCCGGCGATGAAGTAGCCAACGGTGGGGTGAGCGTGAGCGACCTGCGGGCGTCCTCGGTTGAGGCCTGGTTCAGTGATGACGAGGACCTTGATAGCGGCGCACTTCATGCGGTCCTCGTTGGTCTGTGTTTGGACGACGCCTGGGATCTTCCGCAGGTGCAGGCCCTGCACACCGAACACGATCTGGCCTGGCATTCGGTCACCGAACTAGCCACGCGACCCTAACGATTCGCGATGCGCAGGCCGATTTAGCTCCGCAGTCGTCTGATAAGGCAGGATTTCGTCCGGACCGAACGTGTCGGTGGCTGTCAGAAGTCCCGGGCTGGAGCGGAGCGGCTACCGATGCTCACGGGTCGTTGCTCAGCGGCTACCGATAATCGCGGGCTGTTGCGTAGCAGCTACCGATGATTGCAGCAGCTACCGATAGCCGTGGGTCGTTGCTCAGCAGCTGCCGATAATCGCGGGTTGTTGCGGAGCGGCTACCGATAATCGCGGGCTGTTGCGCAGCGGCTACCGATGATTGCAGCAGCTACCGAACGTTCGGTAGCCGGAGCTATTTTCGGTAGCCGCTGCGGAACGAGTCGGACATCCCGGTATCTTGAGATGCCATCTTAAGGACGATGAGTTCTCCACAAGCCGGCACGAGTCTGACCGATTCGCATGGTCATTTACCAATCATCTCTGTATGAAGACAGATCGCTTTACTGACTTGCGCGACGCCGGATACCAACGGCGCACAGTGGACAAGATGATTAAGACCGGCGAGCTCCATACCGTGAGACACGGAGGTTATGGCTTCGGCGAGCCGAGTGCAGAGCCGAGAGCCCAGCATCGGGCGCTGATACGAACAACCCTGCCATTGCTCAGGGACCACACGATCCTGAGTCATGTATCGGCGGGCTTGATCTGGGACTTGCCGGTGCCGTACCGATTGTTGACCCGGGTGCACATCACGCGGGAGACCTCGAACGGAAAGGTGGGGAACTGGCTGCATAGTCACCGCCTGTCGCTGGGTAAGGACGAGATCGACGTTCACGACGGACTGGTCGTCACGAGTCTCGCACGCACCGTCTCCGACTTGTGTCGCCTGACAGCGCCGCACGAAGCGCTTGCAATCATGGACGCAGGCTGGCGAAAGCTGGGCTCATTGGACGCCGTAGCGGAGTGCGTTGACCAGGCAGTTGGCAGGGTTGGCATCGCAAACGCGAAATGGGCGCTCGCCCACGCCGACCCGTTATCGGAGAGTCCCGGCGAATCCATCAGCCGGTACTGGATGATCCGGGCCGGAATACCCGCGCCGGTACTCCAGTTCGAGGTGCGGAATGGTTCGGGTAACTTGCTCGGACGCGCGGACTTTGATTGGCCCGATCTGGGTTTACTGGGTGAGTTTGATGGACGCATCAAGTACGACGAGCTCGTCCCCGATGGTCTCACTGCAGCTGACGTCATTATGAGCGAGAAACACAGGGAGAATCAGTTCCGAAACGAAGGCTATTGGGTTTTCCGCTGGGGTTGGAGAGATCTACACGACGGACTCGCGTTCATGTCGTATCTGGAGGAAAGGATCACGAAACGTAGCCAAGCGAGGCGAGGGATCTAAGCTCCGCCGTGATAACGGACGGACGGTCCACTGTTGTGCAGCACAGCGGCTACCGGTTTGTACACATGACACGCGACCAGCTACCGAAAACAGCGCAGGCTACCGAACGTTCGGTAGCCGCTGTGATTCTCGGTAGCCGCTGTGTGAGGGGGTGGGCTTTTCGGTAGCCGCTGTGATTCTCGGCAGCTGCTACGAGCCGACTGATACAGACCGGTAGCCGCTGTGTGAGGGGGTGGGCTTTTTGGTAGCCGCTGGGGCCGACTGGTACAGATCGGAAGCTGCTATGAGCCGACGACAGGTCGTCACGGATCCTCGTCGGCCAAGACGCTGCCTGAAGCCGTCAATGTTGAACCCCAAAGAACCTCGGACGAGTCTCCGGTGCTTTGGGCTCGCTGAGTGATTGGACGCAGCAGCACGGTGTTTGCCCCGGCTCCGGCTGCCTGTGCAGCGGAGTGAAGAGCGCCGGTAGCGCCAAATCGCATGCGCTGACCGTGGTCGACGCCCCCGGCGATCGCGTTGCCCAGTTCGGCAACTCTGTCAGCGGGGGCTCAGTAACTCTGTCAGTGGGGCCTGCTTGATAAACGCAAGAGCCGTGAATGGCTCACCGATCAACACTTGCGGCGCGAGGCTGCTTGGAGTGATCCGGTGGCAGGCAGTGCGAGTTCGGCCACCCGCGGGTTCAGAGTTCTTCTTCCTCTATCTCCAGGATCCGAGCGACCTTCACTCCACTAGGGGAATCGGGATCGAAAGTGTTGCTCAGATAGATCTCGAGAAGCATCTTGGCGCTCTCAATCCCGGTTGTGCGAGCGCCCATCGCGATCATATTCGCGTTATTGCTCACCGTGGCGCGCTCGGCCGCATACGGATCGGCGAGCAGTGCGCAATAGGCGCCCTTGACCTTGTTCGCGGCCAGAGAGACCCCGATCCCTGTGCCGCAAACCACCACGCCGCGATCGTAGCTGCCATTCACCACTGCGCGAGCCACATCAGCGGCAACATTTGCGTAGATCGGATCTTCGGAGCCGAAATCGGTTGCCTCGTGTCCGAGCGATTGGGCCTTGGCTATCAGTGCCATCTTGAGTTCGGCTGCGTTGGGATCACCACCGAAGGCAAGCTTCATGGTCGTCCTCTCCCGCCAAACCGATGGATAGTGGCAGCGAAGCTCGTCCGCCACAGCGTCTCCATGATATCTGGGCGCGCAGCCATCTGATCTGCACCATCACCCGGCTGCGAGCCGGTTCACGAAGCGCCGCAGCAGCTACCGATGATTGCAGCGACTACCGAACCTTCGGTAGCCGCTGCAATCATCGGTAGTCGCTGGCGGTGAGGCTGCGGTTTTCGGGAGCTGCTGCAATTGTCGGTAGTCGCTGCGGGGTCGGGCCGCAATTATCGGTAGTCGCTGCAATTATCGGGAGCTGCTGGTGGTGAGGCTGCGGTTTTCGGTAGCCGCTGCGGGGTGAGGCCGCGATTATCGGGAGCTGCTGTGCACGGACGAACAGACGCGCGTCGCTCCCGTGAAACAGCGGCTCAGAGCACAAGGATCAGGCCAAGCGCAGTTTCAGTCGTCCAGTTTGCCGGCGAAGTAATCGTTGCCGACAACCTGCTGGATATCGATGACCCGGCGCACATAGGGTGCCGCCGCCTGTTCAAGGGTTTTGCCGAGCAATGGCACATTGACGGTGAACTCCGCAATGTATTCGACGATGCTCCGGGAGTTATCAGGCATCAGTCGGCCAGTCCCGCTCATCGTGGCAGGCATTCCCGGTGTGTCGACATCGAGATGTCCCGTGCTGGTGCCTTCACTGGTGAGCGGACTCCAGACGATCGTCAGGCCTACTCTCATGTTGGGGCCGGTGAATCGTTCGGCCCGGACCGGAGCCGGCATTGACGCCCACACACGACTGCCGGTCTCGTCGACCTGGGCGGAGCAGTCCGTCGCACCCGCGCGGCGGGCGACCTCGAGGAGCCAGCGTTCATCGGCCATCATGGCGAGAACCTGGCCTGGGGTGGCGGCATAGCTATGGTGAGCGCTGATCTGCATGCAGTCCATTCTGGCCTACTTTCGTCGCTCACGTTCAAGTCATAGTCACGGTGACATTACGGCCACTAGTCTTAGGTGACGAAGATTCTGCTCGAGACGGAAGCTCAGGGCACGGGAGTGTGACCAAGAAATGAAGAGCGACGCCAGTCGCAGGCCACGGAAGAATCGCGATCGCCTTTACCAGGAGGTGGCGAGGCAGGTGATGGCCGCCGGTATTGAAGTCGGCGAGCCAGAGCGGATCCCCGAATTCCTCCAACACTATTTTCGCCATGCCGACAGTTCGATGCTGTTGACTCGTCCACCGAAGTTGATCGCCCGCTCGCTCATCCATCATGCGAAGCTGGCGTGGCGCCGCTTGCCGGGGGAGTCCCATATCGAGTTGTTCACGCCATCGCTGAAGGAAGACGGCTGGGATGCAGGCGGACATACCGTGCTTACCGTCGTCGCCGATGACAAAGACTGGCTGGTCGACACCATCACGATGGTGCTTGGAGGTCAAGACTGGGCGGTACGTGACCTCGTCCACCCGCAGTACCGGGTCTTACGCGATGACGACGGAAACCTAGTCAATGTCGTCCATCGTGACGAGGCAGAGTCGCCGATCACCGAAGCATGGTTGTGGATCGAGCTCTACCCGCCGGTAGGTGCGCCGGCCGAAGACGCCTTGCCCTTCCTCGCGGAGGCGCTCGAGGAGAGCCTGGCTGATCTCGAGGCTGCCACCCGCGATCGCGATGCGATGTACGCCCGGCTGCTCAGTTCAGCCGAGCAGGCCGAATCGTGCGGTCATCCTGATGCACTCAATACCGCGCAGCTGCTGCGCTGGTGCGCCGATGAACGGTTCTTACTCTTGGGCGCCCGCGATTTCGAACTAACCGGCAACAGGCTTCGACCCTTGCCCGGCGGGCTCGGAACGTTGACCGGAGACGCCCGAGCAGCCGCGAGTTTCGGCGCCGTGCCCAAAGAGAACCAGCTGCTGGTCATCACCAAGGCGTCGGTGCGCTCAACTGTGCTGCGGTCAAGCTACTTGGACTACCTCGGCCTCCACCTGACACGTCCGGACGGCGCTCAGATCGAGCGACGCTTCCTCGGCTTATTCATGCCCGCCGCGTTGCGTGAACCGGTGACGAGCATTCCGTTGCTGCGCGGCAAAGCTCGCCAGATCAGCGCTGCGATCGGCTACGACCCGGCTTCCTATGGCGGACGATCGGTCGCCGCCGCAATCGAGGCCCATCCCAGGGACGACTTCTTCGAGGCCAGCGCCGAAGAACTGACCCCGATCATCGCCGATATCGCGGACGTGGAGGATCCGCGCAAGGTGATCACCCATGTTCGTCCGGGTCGCTGGGGGCGGTTCATCTCGGTACTGGTTCATCTACCGCGCGAACGCTACAACACGACAGTGCGTCGGCAGATCATGGAGCTGCTGTTGTCTGTGACCGGCGCTCAATCGTCGCAGTGGAGCGTCCAAGTCAGCGATGCCGAATTAGCGAGTCTGCACGTGACACTGAAGATGCCCGACGGACTCGATTTGCCGCGGATCGATACGCTGCGGCTTTCGCGGACGATTGAGGAGATCTCCCGCAGCTGGGATGACCGCTTCAGCCAGATCGCCGAGCGAATGGACAGCTCCCAACGTGGCGTGGAGTTCCCTGATGGCTACAAGGAACAGAACCTGCCCATAGAAGCCATCAACGACCTCGTCTCGTTGAACCAGGTGAGCGGGCCGGACGACATGGTCGAGGTCATGTACATACCCAGCCCACCTGAGAATGGTGTGGACTTCCGGTTGAAGATGTTTCGCGTCGGCTCCGAAATGGTGCTATCGGAGATTCTCCCTCACCTGTCCAGCCTGGGTGTCGATGTCATCAACGAGCGTCCCTTCGACGTACAACTGCGTGGTGTCGACGCCCGCATCTACGATTTCGGGCTGCGCCTGCCCGGTGGCCGCGAGCGGCTGGACGGCTGGTCACACGAAGCCAGAGCGCGATTCAGCGACGCGGTTGCAGCTAGCTACGCGGGGCTGACAGAAGCTGATCGGCTGAACCGACTGGTCACTCGGACCAATCTGAACTGGCGCGAGGTCGGACTCTTACGTGCGATCGCCCGCTATCTACGCCAGCTGGGGACGACATATTCGCAGCCGTATATCGCTGAGACGCTGAACACACACAAGAAGATCACCACGCAGTTGGTTGGTCTATTCGTGGCCAAATTCTCGCCATGGTTGGATCCGGGCACCGATCGGCTAACCCAGGTCGAAAAGTTGACCACCCAGGTGCAGGAGGCAATCGATACCGTCACGGTACTCGACGAAGACCGCATGCTTCGCCAGTATCTTGAGGTCATCACTGCGATGGTCCGCACCAACTTCTATGCGTTGGACAACAGCGCGTTTCCCGTAGGCTCGAAGGTGCGGCCCGACGCGCTCGCTATGAAGATCGATCCGCGCAAGTTGAGTTTCGCTCACGGACCCCAACCGGCGTACGAGATCTTCGTCTATGCACCGCAAGTCGAAGGCGTCCATCTGCGCTATGGCAAGGTCGCGAGGGGCGGGGTGCGCTGGTCGGATCGGGCGGAGGACTATCGGGCCGAGGTACTGGACCTGGTCAAGGCGCAGACGGTGAAGAACGCAATCATCGTCCCGGTCGGCGCCAAGGGCGGCTTCTACCCGCAACACTTGGGTGGCCTGGAACCGGCGGCCCGTATCGCCGAGGCGCGAGCCTGCTATGCCTCGTTCATCAACGCTTTGCTCTCGGTCACCGACAACAATGTGCAAGGACAAGTCGTGCGTCCCGATCACGTGGTGGCCTGGGATGATGATGATTCCTATCTAGTGGTGGCGGCGGACAAGGGCACCACGACATTCAGTGATATGGGTAACCGGATCGCAGCGAGCCGTGGCTATTGGCTCGGCGACGCTTTCGCGTCCGGCGGCTCAGAAGGCTACAACCAGAAGAAGATGGGGATCACCGCTCGCGGTGTTTGGGTCTCAGTGCACCAGCATCTGCGCGAACTGGGGATCGACCCGCAGTCTGAGGACTTCAGCTGCGTCGGTATTGGCGACATGTCGGGCGATGTCTTCGGCAATGGCATGTTACACACGCCCCACACCAGGCTGATTGCAGCCTTTAACCACCGGCATATCTTCCTCGATCCTGACCCGGATCCCGCAGCCTCCTTCGCCGAGCGTTCTCGGTTGTTCACCGAGGGCCGCGGCTGGGACGGATATCGCCTCGACGCGATCAGCGCCGGCGGCGGGGTCTATCTGCGCACCGCCAAGTCGATACCGGTCACCGAACCGGTGCGCCGCTGTCTGGGTCTGGAGCCGTCGGTCACCACGCTGACGCCGAACGAGATGGTCAAGGCGATCTTGTGTGCGCCGGTCGATCTGATGTGGAACGGTGGCATCGGCACCTGGGTGAAAGCGACCCATGAGCCCCAGAGTGCTGCCGATGACCGCACCAACGACGCGGTGCGGGTGGACGCCTCGCAGGTGCGCGCCCGTTGTGTCGGCGAGGGCGGCAGTCTTGGCTGGACGCAAGCAGGACGAGTCGAGTATGCGCTTGCCGGCGGCAAGATCAACACTGACTACATCGACAACTCCGCGGGTGTGGCGACCTCCGATCACGAGGTGAACATAAAAATCCTGCTTGATGCAGCGGTGGCTGATGACCTACTGAGTCTTGATCAGCGCAATCTGTTGTTGCGACAGTCCACCGAGGAGGTAGCCGAAATTGTTCTGTACCAGAGCATGGTGCAGAACCGGGCGCTAGCGAACTCCTTGTCGTATGCTCACGCCAACGCTGGAGTCCATGACGATCTGATCAGTTCCCTGGAGGCGCGTGGCCAACTTGACCGAGTAGAGGGCGGTCTACCATCGACCAAGGAACTCACAACCCGAGCAGCCGAAGGCCAAGGGCTGACCAAGCCCGAGTTGGCATTACTCCTGGCCACCGTCAAGAACAGTCTGGCCGAGGAATTGCTGGCCAGCGATCTGCCAGAAGATCCGTACCTGGCTGATCGCCTGATCAAGTACTTTCCGTCGGCGCTGCGGGAACGCTTTGCCGATCTGATACCGGCTCATCCTCTAGCACGCCAGATCATCGCCACGGTTGCGGTCAATCGGTTCGTCGACTCCCAAGGCATCAGCGCGGCGCACCGTCTCGCTTCGGAGACCGGCGCCAGTGCGGCCGATATCGTCCGGGCGCAGCTTGCCGCACGTAACCTGATGAACGCGGGCATTTTGGAGACGGAGCTGGCGGCTTCGGGCGCGAATGCGGCCGCGCAGACGCTGGCTCGGGTACAGGTCCGGCACTTGGTCGAGCGGGCATCCAGATGGATCCTGCAGACCCACCGCAGCGGTATCGACATCGAAGGTGTGGTCGCCGAACTCAAGCCTGGAGTATCCGAGGTGATGGCGCAGCTTCCCGATCTGCTCACCGAATCGGGGGTGCGGCGCTATCAGACCATCGTCTCTGAGCTGGCCGACAGCGGATTGGTCCCCGACGTGGCCGAGCGGGTCGCCCGTTGGTCCCTCGGTTACATGGCGCTACCCATCGTCCGAGTGGCCATGGCATACGGACGCGACGTGTCCAGCTGTGCTCAGGTTTATTTCCAGCTCACCGAACGGCTTGGTATCGAAGACGCGCTGCGCACCTCACTCGACCTGCCTCGTACCGGACGTTGGGAGATCATGGCCAGAGCGGCTGTGCGCGATGACCTGATCAATGCGCAGGCGGCGGTCACCGGGGCAGCGCTGGAACTTGCCGGTCCTGAGCTGAACGATGCTGCGGAGATTGTCGAGCAGTGGTGGCAGGCGAACCCGGAAGCGACACGCCAGCGGGAAGTACTCGATGAATTGTCTTCGAGGCCCGCAGAACTGGCGCGGATGTCGGTTGCGGTCTCGGCCCTGCGTGGCTTGCTGGAGAAACGACGGGCAATATAGAGATATGCGCATCGACCTGCACACACATTCCTGGTTCTCTGACGGTACGGACAGCCCTACCCGACTGGTGCTGAACGCTCAGCAGGCCGGGCTGAATGTTATTGCGCTGACCGATCATGACACGCTGGCTGGTTTGGACGAGGCCCGCGCGGCGGGACGCAGGGTTGGTGTCAGAGTGCTCGGCGGAGTCGAGTTGAGCGCCAGCCATGAGGGTCACGAACTGCACCTGCTCGGCTATGGCCCCCGCCGCGATGATCCGGGATTGAATACAGAGCTAGAAAGGTTGCGGGTTGGCCGCGCGCAGCGGCTGCCGAAGATGCTGGCCAAGCTGGCAGACCTCGGGATGCCGCTGACCCTCGAGGAGGTGCGTGCCGCGGCGAAGGATTCGCGGACTTCGCTGGGGCGTCCGCATGTGGCCGATGCCATGGTCATCCGAGGTTATGTAGCGAATCGCGATGAGGCGTTCGAGCGTTATCTCGACCGTGACGGGCCTGCCTTTGTTCCGCGTCCGGCGGTTGGGTTGGCCGAGGGCATTGATCTCTTGCATGATGCCGGAGCGGCGGCGGTCATTGCGCATCCGGGTATCCGTGGGGCGTCGACCGTGCTGACAGGCACGCTCTTGGAGCAACTGCGAGCCGAGCATGGGCTGGACGGTATCGAGGTCGATTACCCGCTGCATGATCTGCATACCCGAGAGCTTTATCATCAGCTTGGTGCCCGCCTCGACCTCGTGCGCACCGGATCGAGCGACTATCACGGTACTGGCAAGCGCGGACACGAACTCGGTTGCGCGACGACTCGTCCGCCGGCTTTCGACGAACTGCTGCGCCGGATTGCGGCGCATGGCGGAGTGATTGACTAAAACCTCAGTGCTTAAGACCCGCACGCCACCAGAGGGTGAGGCCCACGGGGGAGTTGTCTTTGAGCCGCTACACTGAACAGGCTTGGAGATCGCGCGATCTGCCGCATTCATCGGCGAGATCTTGCGGCCCGTGGTACGAGAAGGAGAAAGACGAGCATGACTTCAGTTGATCTGCCCACCAGCGCGGTGGAAGCCGACGACGGCCTGGCCTCCTCGATCGATGGATCCTTGCGAGCCAGCCTCAAGCGCAGTGAGCAGATCGAGGCCGATCTCGAAGTGCATCCCGAGCGTTACCGGATGCTCACCGGTGATCGTCCCACCGGGAAGCTGCACCTGGGGCATTATTTTGGTTCGCTGGCGAACAGGGTGCGTCTGCAGAATCTTGGGCTGGACTCATGGGTGCTGATCGCCGACTACCAGGTCATCTATGACCGTGACGGCGTCGGTGATCTCAAAGCGAACGTCTTCAGCGCTATCGCGGACTATCTTGCGGTGGGGATCGACCCGCAGCGTTCCACGATCTTCGCGCATTCGGCGATCGCCCCGCTCAATCAGCTGCTGCTCCCGTTCTTGTCGCTGGTGACTGATTCCGAGTTGCGCCGTAACCCGACGGTCAAGGATGAATTAGCGAACTCTGATCGTCCGATGAGCGGACTGATGTTGACTTTCCCGGTACATCAAGCTGCCGACATTCTTTTCTGCAAGGCGAACGTCGTACCGGTCGGTAAAGATCAGCTACCGCATCTGGAATTGACCAGACTGATCGCCCGCCGCTTCGATGAGCGTTACGGACGCGCCGAGAAGGATCGCCCGATCTTCCCGTTCGCCGATGCGCTGCTTTCGTCCGCACCGAATATCTTGGGCTTGGACGGCAACAAGATGAGCAAGTCTCGCGGCAACGTGATCGAGCTGGGTATGACCGCACAACAGACCGCGAAGTTGATCAAGAAGGCCAAGACCGACTCCGATCGGCACATCACCTTTGACCCCCAGAACCGCCCCGAGGTGTCGAATCTGCTGATGCTAGCGGGCTTGGCGACCGGCGAAGATCCGGTACAGATCGCCGAAGAGATCGGTGACGGCGGTGGCGGCGGGCTGAAGAAGCTGGTCACCGAGGCGCTTAACGAACATCTCGCGCCGATCCGCGAACGGCGTGCCGAACTCGTGGCCGACCAGGGCTATCTGGTGGAGGTACTGCGGGATGGCAATGCCAAGGCGGACGAGGTGGCCACCCAGACGTTGAGCGAGGTCCGCAAGGCCATGCAGATGGATTACTGAGGCCGCGTTCGGTTTCTGATGTCTTCTGGAGGGATTGAGGACATGACCTTGGAGGGATTGAAGGTATGACCAATTCACCGATTCTGCCCGCAGATATTTCTGAATCGCTTCGTGCGTTGATTGATGGGGCCGGTATCAGCACGAACGTCGCTCTGATCGAAAGGATGCTCGCCACAGCTCTCGGCTTGGGCACCGATCCGGCGAGCAAGCTCGATCTGAAGATCGCAAGTGCAGCGCTGACCGAGATGCGGGAGGCCTTCGCGTTGTTCGCGCCATTCGAGCATCGTCCGAAGGTGACGGTTTTCGGGTCGGCTCGTACCAAACCGGACGATGTGGCCTATCAGCAGACCATGCGGGTGGCCGCAGAGTTGGCCGAACGCGGGTGGATGGTGGTGACCGGTGCTGGACCGGGCATCATGGAGGCCGCCGCCAAAGGTGCCGGACCCGATCTTTCGCTGGGTGTCTCGATTCGGCTGCCTTTCGAAGAGAAGCCGAACTCCTCGATCGCCAATGAGCACACCGTGGTGATGAAGTATTTCTTCACGCGCAAGCTGATGCTCGTCAAGGAGTCGAGCGGCTTCATTTGCGTACCTGGAGGATTCGGCACGCTGGACGAGTTCTTCGAGTTGCTCACCTTGCAGCAAACCGGCAAGTCTGAGCCGACACCGATCGTCCTGTTGGACGAGCCAGGAGGGCACTTCTGGACGGACTTCCGGGAATTCCTTGACGAACATCTGCTGCGAGCCGGGGTCATTTCGCCAGACGACTTCGGACGTGTGGTCCTCACCAATTCGGTCTGTGAGGCGGCGGAGGAGATCACGAGTTTCTGGTGCAATTACGACTCGTTGCGCTGGGTAGGGGATCTCTTGGTGTTCAGGTTGAGAACCGAGCCCACGGACGACGATGTTGCGGCATTGAACGAGCGGTTCGGCAGCATGCTGACCAGCGGCAGCTTCAAGAGGAGAGGTCCGCTCCGGCCCGAGGTTGATGACAACGACCGTCTCGATCTGCCTAGGCTGATCTGCCGCTTCGATCCATTCCAGGTTGGGTCGCTTTACCGGGTCATCCGGGCCATCAATAAGTTGCCCAGTGCTCCCAAACCGTTGGCAGCTCCGGCGCAGACGTCTCCGGAGGATCTGAAGTAGGGGATTCTCCGGACGGAGTGCGGGAGGCTTCGTCCGGAGCCATAAGGGATGGAGCTGCCGGCCGACGTGTGTTCCCCGGCTACTGATGTGGACGGCTGGTTCCGCAGCAGCTACAAGTTTGTGCGGTGTCCCGTACAGCGGCTTCCGAAATGCGCGGAAGGTTCCGCAGCGACTACCGAAAATGGCAGCGGCTACCGAAATGCTCGGCGGGTTCCGCAGCGGCTACCGAAATGCTCGGCGGGTTCCGCAGCGGCTTCCGAAATGCTCGGCGGGTTCCACAGCGGCTACCGAAGATGGCAGCGGCTACCGAAATGCTCAGCGGCTACCGAAAATGGCAGCGGCTACCGATCATTCGGTAGCTAGCGCGATTTTCGGTAGCTGCTGTGTGGTGGCGGGTGATTTTCGGTAGCTGCTGCTATTTCGGGTAGCCGCTGCCATTTCGGGTAGCTGCTGTGTTGTGCCGACTGTTGGAGCTTGCGGCGGACGCCGGACGATTGCAGTGTGGACGCACCGCATCGGCGTGGACGCACTGCATCGGCGTCCGAAGGGCAGCAGCAACGTTCCGCACACCACATCAGCGGCACGGCACCGACCCAGAAGAAGATCAGCTGAAGTTAGCTCCGCCATTGACATCGATGGTCGCTCCGGAGACGAACCCGGAGGCGCGCGGATTGGCGAGCCAAAGAGTCGGTCCGGCGACATCGGCGGGGTAGCCGGGCTTGTTCAACGGGATACTGGCAATGCCAGCCGCGCGTCCCTCGGCGGTATTGAACTGCTCGTGGAACGGCGTATCGAGGATGAGCCCAGGAGCTACCGCGTTCACCCGGATCCGACGAGGAGCGAACTCCTTCGCCCATGCCTTGGTGAGCCCGATCATCGCAGCCTTCGATGCGCCGTAGGCCGAGGCACCGGGTCCGCCGCCATTCTGGCCGGCTAGTGAGGCCACGTTGATGATCGCCGAGCCGTCATCGAGATGACTCAGTGCCGCCCTAGTAACCAAGAAGCAGCTGGTCAGGTTCACGTCCATCACCTGATGCCAGAGCTCAAGTGACATTTTGTCGATCGTCGAGCGCTGGACCATACCGCCGACATTATTGACCAGCACGTCCAGACCACCGAGTGCGTCAGCGGCCAGGGCCACCACTTCGTTGACCTGCGCCTCGTCGGTCGCATCCAACTGAAATGCGATCGGCGCGTTACCGCCCAGTTCTGCGATCTCGTCCAGCAGCGCTCGATCAGGCTCGTGGGTCTTCCAGGTGAACGCCACCCTCGCCCCTTGCTCGGCGAAGCTTCGGACGATCCCCAAGCCGATACCGACGCCGCCGCCGGTGACCAGAACCCGCATATCGGTGAAATCGAAAGTCATATCACGATTCTGCATCACGGACGACGACCTCACCGTTGCGTCGACGAACGCGCTTGCGGCGTGGGCGATCCGTTTTCTTTTCGTCCGCCTTCTTTTGATCATGTTTCTTGCCGTGACCGTCATGCTCGCCGTGATGCGAACGACCGGAACGGTGGTCCTTATCGCGACTTTCCCTCTTCTTCGCCGATGCGATGCGTCCCTTGGTACCTTCGGGAATCTGCAGATCGGTGAGTAGCTGGGGAGTGGTCGAATAGGTCTCCTGCGGGTCGGCGAAATCGAGATCTAGGGCCTTGTTGATCACCTTCCACAAGGTGATATCCGGCCAATCGACCAGTGTGACCGCCACACCCGATCGTCCGGCGCGACCGGTGCGACCGATGCGGTGCACATACTGCTTCGGATCGTCGGGCACCTCATAGTTGACGACGTGGGTGACACCTTCGACATCGATACCGCGGGCGGCGACATCGGTGGCGACCAAAGCCTTGATCTTGCCGTTGCGGAATCTCTTCAAAGTGCGCTCGCGCTGGGCCTGGTTGAGGTCGCCGTGAATGGACGAAGCCTCGAAACCACGATCTTCCAACTCGTCGGCCAGCCGCTGAGCGGCACGTTTCGTGCGCGTGAAGATCATCACTTTGCCGACATCGTCGGCCTGCAGGAGTTTTCCGATGATCTCGGGTTTGTCGAGGTCATGTGCCTGATAGACGAATTGGGTGGTGTCGGGCACCGTCGCCTGCGCATCCTGGCCTTCTGCTCGCACATGAACCGGGTGGTTCAGGTGCGTGCGGGCGAGCGCGACGATCGGGGCAGGCATCGTGGCACTGAACATCAACGTCTGGCGCGAGGTCGGGGTCTTCGACGTGAGCCGCTCGACATCGGGCAGGAAGCCCAGATCAAGCATTTCGTCGGCCTCGTCGAGCACCATTACCTGCACATGGGAGAGATCCAGACTGCGTCGTTGCGCCAGATCGAGCAGGCGTCCGGGAGTGCCGACCACAACATCCACGCCGGACTCCAGCGCTTCCAACTGTTCGTCGTAGCCGACCCCGCCGTAAATGGTGAGAATCCGAGCGCCTAAAACCGACGCGGCCATACTGAGGTCTGAGCTCACCTGCAAAGCGAGTTCGCGGGTCGGGGCCATCACCAACGCCTGCGGCTTGCCGTAATGTTCGAAATCGTCGAACTTGTCCGTACCGGGAAGTCTGAGTCGTTGCAGCAGCGGAGCGCCGAAAGCGAGGGTCTTGCCGGTTCCGGTACGAGCCTGGCCGATCAGGTCGGCGCCGGTGAGCGCGATCGGGATCGCTAATTCCTGAATTGGGAAAGGATGGACGATGCCCTCATTTGTCAGCGCTTCGACGATGGGAGCGGCAATGCCGAGCTCCTCGAAAGTCGTGGCCGTTGCGTCTTCGGGAGCGGTTTCAGTATCAGTCATGTAGCTGTCTCTCGGGCCTGCCTTCACGGCGGCAT
>JALHFX010000292.1 GCA_022837595.1 Propionibacterium sp. | reverse complement strand
ATCCGGGGCAAAGACGTTACGCGTCCAGCCGAACCGTTCAGCCCAGCTTCGCGCCAGCAGGTAGGTTTGGGGTGTGGAGATCAAGATTGGCGTCCGCAATATCGGACGCGAGCTGAACATCGAGACCGACGAGACCGCCGAGCAAATCGAGAAGGATCTGCGTGAGGCAGGCACCGATGGTTTCCTGGTTATTGAGGCTGTGCAAGGACGCAAGATCTTGCTACCCACCGGAGCCATCGGCTACATAGACCTGGGGCAGGAACTCACTCACCCTGTCGGTTTCGGTTTCAGCGGTCAAGCCTGAACAGTTCGCCACCCGCAGCGCGGCGTGACTCCGGCCGTGCCTGATCGGCAAGATCAGAGCGCTTGGCCGACTAGACCGACAGTCCCAACTGAGCCAACCGTGCGGCGGTCGATTGGAGAACTTCATCCAGCACAGCCGTCGAGATGCGCCTGCGTGTGTGGTGGTTGATCGCATCCAGAACCTGTGAGCTGCCGTGGTCGATGGCTCGCCACAGCCCGGCGGCAGGTGTCAGCACGCTACGAGCAGGTTCGGGCAGACGATCCGCGAGTCGCTGCACCAATTCCAACTCGATACTTGCCAAAACCATCAAACGCAGCCGCTCTTCGGTTTGCACACGTGGCTTGGTCATCGTCCAGAATTCGTCGACAGGGCTGGCCAATGGCGCCATCGCCTCCTGCGCCGCAGTCTGCCCGCCCGGAATCACATCACACGCCTGGGTGAAGCGGTTCAACGCATCCGAACTGAGCCGTGCCACGGTCAGCCGGTCACCCAACTCCGAGCTTTGGCCGGAACGAGTGATCAGCGATTCGGCCTCCCACAGGTTTTGGTAGGCCAACCAGGCCAGCAGTGCCGTCACGGGTTCGGGTGCAATCTCGTTGCTCACCGCATCAGGCTAACGCGGTCACCGTCGATAGCCTCCGTCCGGCACGCATGAGCACCGTATTACTGCTTTCAGCTGAGCCTGGATCCGCCGATGGGCCGCGTCGCGAGCGGCACCTGGCGGCTGCGATGGCAAGGCGGACGAACCAGGCGCACCGGGGTGCGCTGACTGAGGACAACGCAGCCAGCGCGCACGCCAGGAGACGCGCAGCAGCGGAAAATCGGCGGATTCAGGCTAAACTTGACGACGGCGTGGTTTTGCGCCATTGAAATGCCGCCGTGAAGGCAGGCCCGAGAGACAGCTACATGACTGATACTGAAACCGCTCCCGAAGACGCAACGGCCACGACTTTCGAGGAGCTCGGCATTG
>JALHFX010000030.1 GCA_022837595.1 Propionibacterium sp. | reverse complement strand
ACGAAGTGGGGGGCCTGGCCGAAATGGCCTGCCACCCGGGCATCCAGTCCGGCATCGGTCTCGGCGGTGATGGCGATCTTCATGCTGCTCCTGTCAGATACTGCGCGTCCACCAGCGGGTGGCGACAGGCAATTTCGGCCTGCCAAGCGCAGCATATGTCAGGATAGCCTGACGTGCGACGTCGGGTCGAAAACAGGATCGGCGCGCACCGTCACGGCCTGTCGGCCTCAGTTGGTTCAACCAGTCGGACCTCGACGGGCCGGCGGCGTCCGCGTCCCGGGCCATGCCCGCAATCGCAGGCGTCAACGGCGTGGTCCGGGCATCCGCAGTCGGTGCGCGGGCATCCCCTGCGCGGAATGCAACCCCATCGTTCGTGCGCGGATTGCCGGCTCATTCCGGCCGCGTCGCCGATCTGGGCCCACGTCGCGCCGGCTTCCCGGGCCAGCACGACCGTGGCCTCCAGCAGCGCCTGTGCCCGTTCGACACCTGCAGCAGCCTCGGCCACCGCCGCGACGGCCATTCGTTGTTCCATTGGGACCTCCCTCCACCAGTATCGCCAGCAGTGGCGACTCCAGCCAACACGGCGCTATCCTTTCGTCAGGACCTTCTGACAGAAGGATCGATGGTGGACGGCACCGCGGGAGGCACTCGATGAGTCTGGAGTTCGTTGCCATCGATTTCGAGACCGCGAACCGGCGTCCGGGATCCCCCTGCCAGGTCGGCCTGGCCCTCGTCCGAGACGGTCGGGTCGAGGCCACGTGGGGAACCCTGATGCAACCACCCTACGGCCGCGGCTGGTTCGACCCGGACTGCACCCAGGTGCACGGCATCGTCGAACGCGACGTGGAGGGCCAACCCACCTTCGAACGGCTCTGGCCCGACATCGAGAAACGACTCGCCGGACTGCCCGTCGTGGCCCACAACGCAGCCTTCGACATCGCGGTGATCCGGGACGCGACCAGCCACTGCGGCTACGACTGGCCGACCCTGGACTTCGGCTGCTCCCTGCTGATGGCACGGCGCTGCTACGACCTGCCCGAACACACTCTGGAGGCCGTCGCTACCGCGGCCGGGATCCCACTCGATCAACACCACGACGCCGTCCACGACGCCGTCGCGTGCGCGCACATCACCCTCGACATGGCGCAACGCACATCCGCCGCCAGCCTGGACGAACTGCTGCGCGTCTGCGGCCTCGCCTGCGCCCCTCGCCGTCGCACTCGCGCCCACCCTGTTCTAGGGACGGTTGATCAACCCCGGGCACAACCGAACAGGGCCACGGAACTGACCCGTGGCTCTACTCGGTTGCCCGTCGTGGGTGGGCGCCCTCCCGGGGATCTACCGGCGGA
Organism: Propionibacterium sp.; assembly: GCA_022837595.1. Lineage (GTDB taxonomy): Bacteria > Actinomycetota > Actinomycetes > Propionibacteriales > Propionibacteriaceae > Brooklawnia. Next base: position 22,394 of record JALHFX010000030.1, on the reverse strand, counting down.
CGGTCGGGTGGACACTGGGCGACGCCGACGACGTTCCCCACGCACGGGATGTCGTGGGGAATACGTGGGGAACCGTGGGGAATACGTTGGGGAATGGGAGGCCTCTCAAGGCCATCCGTGTCCATGAGAGTCCACAACTGATAAGGACCGAAGTCCTTGTCACAGGGGATTTGATGTAGTCAGGGGACCATACATCGTTGTGCGCGAGAGAGGAGTTGAAGCTCTCTTCTGTCAGCCGATAATGGCCTCCTGACAAGGACTTATGGAGATGGATTGCCACTTCGTCACCTTGCCGTGGGGAACGCGTGGGGAATGGTTCTGAACCGCAGACGCGCGCGGAACACGCGTCCAAGGCTGCCCCTCAGCATAGGCGGACACGAGAGGGTCGCTGGCGAAAGGTTCGTTGCTCATCGCAGGGCTGCCAGCAGGTCGTTGCAGAGGGCGGCAAACGCGGGAGCGACTGTGGCGTCGCCTCCTGCGGCGGATGCTGCGAGGAGCGCGATCCGGCCTCGGGGTGTGGTCGCGTGCAAGCGCAGGTTCTGGACGGCTTCATCGGCGACGGCCGCCGCGTTGAGCTCGCCCCTGTGTTTGGTCAGTCCGTGCACGAGGTCGGCGGTGGCGACTGCTTGGAGGAGGCGGAAGGCGTCGAGGGCGTCCTTCTCCTTGAGGCGGTCCGGCTGGCGGTCGGACTGTCCGAGCCGTTCGCTGATCTTGATGACCTTGGCCACCAGGAGAGCGGCAGGGCCGGCGATGGCCAAGTCGAACGTGCGGGTATCAGTTGATTCCAGGGCCGCGATTGCGAAGTGCTCGCGGTCGATGAGGGCCGGCTCGAGCCCACGGGCGATCCGGGCGGTCAGCCGGTCGTGGGGCGCGAGTCGTGCGGCACGCGCCGACGCCTTGTCCGTCCGCGCCCGATGGGGAACCACCATCAGGTCGACGGCGACGTCGCTGGCGGCGACCCAGTGCCCGGGGTTGGGGCCGGGAACGAAGCCCGCGCCGCGAAGCACCGCTCCAATCTCTGGCACGTCGGCCAGACCCTGGGTGTCGATGGCGAGGTCGGCGTCGGTGGTCATCAGCGGCACGTTGAGGTCCGTCTCGCCGGTGTGGTGGTAGACGGCTTGGGCACCGACCAGGATGAGGCTCGGGAGATGGTCCGTCAACGCTTCGAGGGCATCGAGGAGGACGCGGCGGGCGGCGACATACTCGGGGGCGACGGCGTCCATGTCACTCCTTCCACGACGGATCGGTCGCGGCGAGGGCGTCCATCAACTGCTCGGCCTCGGCGTCCGAGCGGCCGGGCAGGGTCAACAGGTCCGCCAGCACGAGTGCTGTGGGCGCGAGGCCGGCTGGCTCACCGGGGCCGGGCAGGATCCGCTCGTCCTGGGGGGCGTCCGGCGAGAGGGCCTCGCCGCGCTGGCGGGCGAGGGGGTGGTGACCCGAGCCGAATAGGAACCGCATCTGCTCGGCGGTGACCGGGTCGCCGGCGTCCAGCCCGTCGATGCCGGCCATCCCGGAGCCGACCCACACGCCGGGGGTCTCGCCCTTCTGCGTGTAGTAGGACGCGAGCCCGGTGTGGCCCTTCTCGGTGGAGTCCATCGCAGCCACCTGCCGGGTCAGGTACTCGTACCCGTCCCCGGCGGTCAGCTTGTGCAGACTCATCACACCCGCCCTAACGGGGGTCCCGGCGACCTCGGGGACAGCGTGCAGTGCTACCCTCGGCCGCGCCCCGGTCGCATCAGATGCGAATGCCATCTGACTAGGGGAAACCGTGGATGCAACAGGTGTGAGGGTCTCGAGGTTGAGGGGTTACGCGGGGCTCAGGAGACGGGGGGAGCGGCGAGAACCTGGGGGCGATTGGCCGTGAACAGAGGGGACGCTTACGGACGGCGTCCTTGACGGCGGCATGGTGAGGCTCGACGGACCGGATGAGTTGCAGGGAGTCGACGATCGGTTTGGCGCTGAGGCGCGTCCAGGGAGCGGTGGCTCCGGGAGTTGTCGGTGCGATCTGCGACCCTTGGGGTTGTCAGGATTCACGGGCCGAAAGGACCCCTCCCATGATCACCCCCTCTGACGAGCAGACCACGGACGCCCAAGCTCTCCGTCGTCCGTCCGGGCAGCACCCGCCGCTGGCGACCGCCCCGCCGCCTTCACCGATCGCCGGCCTGGAGCCGCTCACGCGCCGAACGTTTCGGCGGTTGGCGTGGCTCAGTCTGCGTAACGCATCGGCAAGCCCGTCCATCCTGGCCGCCATCGGAGTCACCGCGTGCTCCCTGGCGATCGGCTCAGCTTTCATCGCCGGCCAGAAGGGCGCCGTCGATCCGATCGCCGTTGCGGCGATCGCCACTCCGATCGGTCTGGTCGCGTTTGTGGTCCTCGTCTGGTTCTTCTTGGCCGGCGAGATTCGAGGTTGGGCGCGAGATGGGGGTTGGGTGGTCGGCTACTTCACCGCCGACAGCAGCCAACTCGTCCACCCCGACAGCGGCGACTGGGTGCTCACGGACCACTACACCGCCCACCGAGGGGGAGGCGAGGCAGGACCCTTCCGCCGGCAGGTGTTCGCTCACCTCGCCGCCGAGGCCGACCTGCACCAGGTCGTGATCCGATTCGACACCAAAGTCCGAAGACTCGTCGACATCTACCTCCAGGACATGCCCGGCCTCGAGTTGATCGACACCCGTCGGGGGAGGCTCGCGACCGTGTACCTCCTCAAGCGGACGCCGCGTCCCTTCCCAAGTCCATGAAGGAAACCGAGGGAACGGTGCGGGCCCACAGTTGGCTGTACTGCGCGGCTCGGGAGTCGCTCCTCGAAAGTCGGTCGACGGTGACCGAATGGCCCTGGGCGGATGAGCCGTTCCACGCACCAGGGCGCAGTTCGATGACCTGTTGCGTCAGGGAGTGGGGGATGGGGGTCGAGTGGGAAATCGCGCGTACGAGTTCCTTGGCGGGTCTGGCCGTGGCGCTGGCGTTCGGGATCGTGGGCTGTGCGATCGAACCACCGTCGGCGCGGGAGCAAGCCACTCCCGCGGCGGTTGAGCCGACGGTCGCCGTCACCACCGCGCCGGTAGCAGCTTCGCCGGCGGTGGAGGCGACGACCGTGCCGGCCGTGTCGGCGTCCGCGTCAGCCACCTTCGTAGCCGTGGTTGATGGCGACACCGTCGAGACCAGTGTGGGGACTGTCCGCATCATCGGCATCGACACCCCCGAGCGGGGGGAGTGTGGCCACCCCGAGGCCTCGGCGGCGATCGGGCGGCTGGTGTCTTCCGGTGAACCGGTAGCGCTGTTGTTGCCAGAGGGGCAGAACAACGTCGACCAGCACGGCCGCTTCGTCCGGTACGTCATCACCGAGGACGGCGTCGACCTTGGCCTCATGCAACTTGAGGCCGGCAACGCGATCGCACGGTACGACTCCACCGATGGCTATCCGGCGCATCCCCGTCAGGCGAGCTACCACGCCGCCGAGGTCGCTGCGGCGGGTCCGGACGGTTCGGTCATCACGCTTGCGTGCCGTGACCGGTCTCCCGGTTCCGTGGCTCCTTTCACCGAGCCGAACGAGGGTGACCGGTGGTGGACCCAGTACACGTCCTGCTCCAAGCTGAAGAAGAACACCGCCGGGCATCCCACGGGCCCCTTCCGTCAGGACGATCCCGAGGACGCCGCCATCTACGACTGGTTCGCCAACGGGACCGGCAACCGGGGCGACGGCGACGGTGACGGGCTGGCCTGCGAGTGAGCACGTCACCCTGGACGGGTCGCTTTCGGGTGACTTGGACTGCACGAGCATCCACGGGGATGGTCGGCCCGGCATGTCCACGTAGGACATGGCGCTCCCGTTAGGTAGCTCGTGATGACAACTCGGGCTGCGGAGGGGAGTGCGGACGATGGCGATCAACGAGATCCGGCAGCAGGCGCGGAGGAGCGCTGCGGAGCGGGTGGCACGGTTGCGGCAGCAGCGTGCGGACCTGGTCAGGCAACAGGAGGAGCTGTCGTCCGCGGTGATGACGGCCCTCGCCGAGCGCGATGCCCTCGTCGTCGACTCCGAGCGACGGGCGGGCAAGGCGCTGACGGCACTGCTGGCCACCGGTTTGAGCGTGCTCGAAGCGTCCCGGTGGTGTGACGTCTCGACCAGGGACGCCGCCCGGCTGGTGCGGCTCGCCTCGGGCGAGCCTCGGCGTCAGGAAACCGTCGGAGCCGACGAGTAGCTTCCTGGCCAAGGGTGCGAGGAGGACCATCATGACGACCATCGGGTACCCGCTTCGTTCGGATCGGCTGAGCCGAGCGGGAGCGCTGGTGACGGTTCCCAGGGTGGTGATCGCCGCCGTGGTGTGGTTGGTGGTCATCGAGGCACTGCCCGGCTTGGCGGCGTGGATCGTCCTGGTGCTCGTCGTGGGAGGCACTGTCGCCGCGGTCGTGGCCGAGCCGGTCGTGGTGCGGGTGCTCTGGTGGGCGACCCAGCCGGCGCCACCCATCGTGGTGTCCGGCGACTCGCAGGTCCGCGTTCTGGTCACCACTCGACCGCTCAAGGCAATCGCGCAGGCCGGACGCCGCCACCTCGTCGTCCCCGAGGCTTGGGTCGGCAGGGCAGACCTGCCGGAGTTGCTGGCTGTGGCCCGCCGGCGCCAGTTGCTGACGGCGGGGTCCGCCGACGTCGCCTACCAGTGGTTCACGTGGCCGTGGCAGGTGTTGGCCGCGTTCGTCGGCGGGTTCGCTCGCGGCATGGCTCGGCTGCCGCTGGTCGGGTTCGCCTGGCGGATCCGTTTCGTGGCGGCCGGCATCGCTGTCTGGCAGACCGTCGCCGCCGGCCAATACCACGCCGCGATCGGGGTTCTCGTCGCGGTCGGGCTGACCTACCTGCTGCCCTGGACCGCCGGGCACTACGGACGTCTCATCCGTGAGGCACTGGCGAGCGATCCCCGGCGCGTTCCGACGAGTGCGCCCCAGCGTCCGGACCCGCGACCACAGCGAGCATCAGTCGGACGCCGTGCGTGCGCCCGGGCGCCTCGCGATGCCCAGCAGGTGTGTGGACATCGGCGGTTCGCGGCGCCGGCGGCCTCGAGTGGGGGAGAGGGGAGTCGTGGGCGCGCCCACGGCGTCCGAACAACCGGAAGGAAGGGATTCACGTCATGACCGCACGGCCGATGCCCACCGACTCGATTGCCAAAGTGGACCTCCTGCTCGGGCAGGCCATCCTGCTTGGCACCGACGACTGGAACGACACCACCGCCAACCTCCACGAGGCCATGGGGATCGCGCTCCTGATGGCGGCCCAGCACCCCACCGGGGAGCCCGTTGACCTGCCGGAACCGAACCAGCTCAGCGTGCTCGGCTGCGTCGAAGACGCGCTCCGCGAAGTGCAGAACTGGGATCTGGCGCTCGCCGCCGACCTGCCGGACCTGGCGCGGCTGCGGGTGCTCCTCACCGACACCCGGCGGGACCTTCTCGTCGCCAACGCCTCGCAGGGATAGCGAACCATGTGGGACGCCGTGCGGCGTGAATTCACCCGCTGCCATTGGGACGCCGCGCCCCCGCTCACCCTCGACCTGATGTCCGATTGGATGCGCACGGTCCACAGCCTGACGGCCCTCCGGCGAGCCTTCGGACCGGTGCCCCCGGACGACCCGATTGCCCTGCTCGCGACTGCCACAATGGGGGCTGCGCGGGTCCCCGATGTGTCGCCCGTCCTGGCGCCGTCGCTGCAGGGCGTGGACGCCGCGCTCGCGGAGGCCGCGCGCCGGGTATCGGCGGGCTCGCACGTGGTGGACCGACAGGGAGAGCAGGCGACGCTGAACCAGGTCGCCTACGAGCTCGTGCACTGGGTGCGGGTTCACACGCCCGACCAGCGGGCGAAGGCGTGGCTGCAGGCCGGCGAGACGGCGCTCGACAGTGCCATCCATGCCCCTGCCGTCCGGTCGACCATCGGCGTCGGCCTGGCGGCGTGGCAGGAGGCGCTCGCCGCGGTCCAACCCCTCCACGAGACTGCGATCGTGCGGCGGAGCGTGGCGCTCGGTCACCTGATGCTGTTGCGCGAAGCCCAGGCCATGGTGAGCGAAGCTCGAGGCCGGGGGATGCTGCCGGAGTCGTACGCGGACGCCGTCCTCGACAACCTGCGGGGCCTCGCCGGAGCCCACCACGCGACGCTGCGCCAGATCGACGGACGCCAACTCGGGGCCTCACGTGTGGACCAGGCCGTCATGCTCAAGGTCGGGGTGGCCGTCCGGCAGATGACCACCCGCGACGCAGCGGAGACGCCCCACGCACGCCTCGCCGGTCTGCTGCGCTCGCGCTTCGGTCAGGCGGTCCTCGTCGGCCACCTCATCCAGCAGCCGTCGGCGCGGACGGCGACCGAAGCCTTGGGTCGGCTTGCGCTCGAGTACGTCGCCAACCCGACATTGCTGCGTTCCGTAGAGCCTTCGGAGGGCGGTGACGGCGGACGGCCGACGCCTCGCGCGGCAGCACCGGTTCGGGAGGCTGCCCCCACGCCGCCTCTGACCGAGCCGTCCATCCAGCCGGGGACGGTGCTGGACGGCGCCGCTGTCCAGGCGCACTGCCGTGCCCGGGACCTCGGCGTCGCAGCTGCCAGCGTCGATCCAGGGAACCCTCCCGAACTGGTGCGCGGGATCGATCCGTCCCGGTGGCCGCAACTCGTCGTCGAGGGTCGGCAGGCAGTGACCGACCTCGTCGCCTCCGTCATCCCCATGGCCTACGCCCAGACGCGCGGCCTCACCAACGCTGCGGACCTGCGTGGGCAGATGTTCGTCGAGCTGATGGGGGCGGCCTACCGGTTCGACCCCAGCATCATCGGTCCCGAACGGTGGCCGATGTACGCCTGGATGACCGTCAAGCACACCCTGTGGCGAGGCGTCGACGACTCCGGCGTCGTCCGCAAGCGCATCCGCGGCCCCCGGCCCACGGCGGTCTCCATGGACCAGTGGGATCCACCCAGCACCAATCCAGGACCGAGCGACATCATCGAGCAACGCGACTCCATCTCCCTGCTCGCGCGCGCGGTTGAGCTGTTGCCGACAGCGCTCCGAGGGCCCCTCGAAGAGTCAATGCGGGGCAGTACAACCAAGACGATCGCTGAGGACGCCGGATACTCCGAGAGCACCGCCCGCCGGCGCCTCCACGAGGCCCGGGACCTCGTCAAAGCCGAAATCGCAGGTTGGGAGGGAAACCCCAGCGGCTACGAGATCGTGACCGATCCCGTGCTTGACCGCGCGCAACGCCTGTTCGAGCAGTCGTTCGGTCCGGTGTCGGCCCCCGAACCGCGCCACCGTCCGGCAAGGTGAGTCCCGACGGTCGACGGGACCGTCAGCGTGGCAGGGCCCAGCAGCCACGCGACCACATCAGGGGACGCGCTCCCCGCGCGCGCCAACGTCGGCCCCTGGGTGTCCTTCGAGAAGGTCACCGACCCGGTGCCGGAACGCTCGGAATGCTCCAGGAATTCATTCAGGAAAGAGCCGGGGGTCAGGTCAGTCGTCGATGATCCGTTCGCCCTCGATTCCTATGCCGGCGGCCCACGGGAGAACTGTGAGTTGGGGCCAGCAGCTTTGCCATCTGACCGCCTTCTCTTCGTAGACTTTTCGAGGTACCTGCACCCGGTTCGGCCTGACCACAAGGCTCATCAGATCCCGCACTCCGAATGGCGCAACAATGTGGGTCTTCTCTCGTTCTAACCTAACACCCACCGCGGTGGCTGTTGTGGGCCAAGAAGAAAGGGCATCCTCGAGTGACGTGTAGGATCGTATTGAAGCGCCAAAGCGGTCTCGGTACCACAGGTGCACTCTCGCTTGATTTTTCACGTCAACACACAATCCCAAGTCCGCTAAGAGCGTCGCGACCTTCGCCGAGGCCCGCGCCTCGCTGGATTGGCTCGTGTCAGGGTCGAAGTAGACGACGTCAATATCTGCAATTCCGTGCCGCGCGTCGTAGCCGTGGCGCGCGTTCCACACCGACTGCGCCACGACCCCCGCACCCAGGACATAGTTGGGGAGGTCGCAGGCAACCATGCGGATCAGGACCTCCCGCATGAGTGGGCTTGCGTGCAGGCTAGCCTCGAAGGCCGAAATCGGATCGCCCAGCGGGCTTTGGCTTCTATGCAATTCAGACTCATTCCTTACAGCGGTACCTGCCGAGTGTACGCTAGCCACTGCAGGCGGCCCGCGTGGGAGCGCAACTGGCTCGGGGCGCTCCGGTTAGCTGTGACTAGCGCCTCCGGCTGAAACTCAGAAGGCAGGTACAACATGCAGGAGGAGACCCCTACCTCCACGCACGACTGGGCCACCGCTCAGATTGACACCGTGAACCTCGTCTTGGCTGCCGTCGGCGTTGACACACGCGTCTCGCCTGACGTGAAGACTCTGCTCACGCCGAGCGCGCTTGCAGAGTCGATCAGGACGTTCCTGCCGAACAACGAGGTCATAGTAACCTCCAGTGCGAGTCGGCGGCTTCTCGCAGTCAACAAAGAAGGTGATGATTGGATTGTTGGAAATCTAAATGGGGCCCCTATCGCTAGCGCAAGCTGGCCGGAATGGTTTTTCCGGAATGTTCTATTGCGCAGATCGGACGCGTGTGTTTCGTCAGCTTCGATCCCACCGCCTGTCTTGGATCGGATGAGAAGGCCAAGAATTCTCCTTGCATCACTCTATCACCCCGAAATATTCCCATTCGCGCGCTTTCCTCTAGGCATTTCCGACCTTGCTCGCGCGGCCCGCGACGAACTGTGCGCGCGTGTCGACCTGCTCGACATGCAGACCGGATGCACAACATCCGACGTCGTCAGCGCCGCACTTGGCGGACACTACGACTTGGTGGGAGTGTCCGCCACTTTTGGCCAGCATGACCAGCAGCAAGCCATCCTCGAGGCACTCTTCTCGAGTGCTTCGGATACCGTAGTGATGGCTGGGGGGAGCCTCACTGCCCGCAATGAGGCGTCCTTAATGGCGCAATACCCGAAATTAATCATCTCGCGCGCCGCCGGAGAGTCGACCGTACAAGACATGGTGAGGTATTTGCGGGGGAACCTGTCTTTCGGAAGCGTTCGCGGTATCTCGTATCGTGCAGAACCCGGACTGCCGGCGCACCCACGCATTCGTCGAACGCCAGTGGCACGAAGGGCTGATACGGGATTCACTCCTGAGCTTGATCTTCTGGGTCCGATCTTGGATCGACGCGGAGCTGCTCAAATGGAAACCTCGAGGGGCTGCACGAATGCTTGCTCCTTCTGCCCCCGTGGGCACAAGGGTGCTTGGATCGGTCGAAGTCCGAATTGGGATTTTCGCTGGGTGGTGGGTGCGATCGCTTCGGTGGCTGACTCGTATTCAGATCTTGAAAAGATCATCTACCTTGTCGACGAGGAGTTCATTGGTAGCGGAGGTTCAAAGCGCGCAATCGAAATTGCGTCAGTTCTTCAGCGAGCAGGCTTTCAATGGGAGACCAGTTGCCGCATTGACCAAGTCGTGGATGGACGGGAGAATGAAGCCTGGCACCTCGAGAGGGCTGAATTGTGGCGTCGGCTGAAGCACGAAGGCCTGCGACGATGTCTGTTCGGGGTGGAATCTGGTGTCACCTCGGTGCTTGATCGCTTCGCTAAGGAAACGACTGCCTCACAGAACGCGACTGCGATAAGAACACTCAGCGCCCTCGGGGTTCCCACTAGGTTTACTTACATCACTTTTGACCCGCTTATGAGCCTGGAAGAGCTGAGGCAAACCGCAGCTTTTCAGGGGCGCACTGACCTTATTCTGCGCTCTTGTGATGACATGTCCGTGGCTGACATCGTGGCTGGCGTTAACGACGCGGACTTCGTGCGTGAGCACTCAGCGCATCGGCCGCTTTATCACGACATTCCATACATGCTGGTGTCGATGGAGTGCCTCTCTGGGGCTGCCTACACCAAGAGGGTGCAGGCAGCAGGACTCGCTGTCACAAGCCAGTCGGAGATGGGAAGGCTTAACTCTCGCTACCTGGACCCAAGGATCGGCCACGTGAGCCTGCACGCCCAAATGTGGATCGACCGCAATTTCTCCTTTGATTACGCACTGAAGAGCTTGGAGAAGACCGCTAACGCGGAGACCTACAGCAGACTTCATCGTGTTCGGAGACTGATGAAGACGTCCGCATTCGCCGTCCTCGGTGCGATGGTGATTGCAGCCGAGGAATGTGATGTGAACGACGCTGACTCTATGCCGCCTCGGTTGTTGAGGACTCTGGAGCAAGAAATGGATGCGTTGCGACGAGTTCTCCAAGGTGAAATATCAGAACTGATGGGTGCACTCCCACAGGGGGTTGGAAGTGCTCTCAATCCCTACTACTTGGAATGGGTCAAACCGAAGCCGTGGCGGCTACTACATGATAGAGATTAGCGGTACGGCCCAAGACTTTCAAATCATGTAGCTAGGCGCATTCTCGCGGAAACGCTCGGCTGCCTCACCAAGTCCGCGAAGCTCCTCAGCAGTGAACTCGATTACTGGCGTCTGCAGCCACTGAAGCAAATGCCGCGCATTTTGTGTTCCGACGATCAGATTGGCCTCAGGGAAGTAGTGGTGAACCCAAGAAAGGCCGACAGATAGCATGCTGGATGGGCACAACTCTCGGATCTCTTCCCAGAGCGCCCGAAGGACCCCGTGCGTCGACGCCCGAAACCACGCCTTCTTGGATCGGTGATCGCCCTCGCCGAATGCTGGGAATCCGTCGATGAACTTGTCTGTGAGCAGGCCCTGAGCGAGAGGCTTATAGACATCAACGTCCAACCCTTGATTGCGTGCCACGTTGTACAGGCTAAGTGGAGTCTGCAACGGCGAGAGAAGGTTCGCTCGAACACTCATAACGCCAGGGTCTAGGGCCGCTCGGGCAGCTTCGAATTGCGGCGTCTTGTCTCCAGGCGTTCCCGTGGCCCTATCCAAGGAGTATGTATGTGGACCCCTGATACCGATTCGGCGGATGAGGCCTTCGCTCCTAAACTGGCTGAGGGCCTCCGCGGCGCTGTCCAACTGCCGAGGGGAGAGTGAGTTGTGGTGTAGGTAGTACGTGTCCACGTAGTTCGTGTTGAGGCGCTGAAGAGTCGCTTCAAGGGCGGCACGGAGGTTGACTTCTATCCATAATTCAGAGCGATCGGAAGGCTGGAGATAGCCGACTTTACTGGTGATTTCGAACGAGTCCCTTTGGCGCCCCGCCAGGGCTCTGCCAAGACGGAGTTCGGATCGTCCAAGGCCATAAGCGTCAGCCGTGTCGAAGCGGCGGACGCCCGCCTCGAGAGCTTGCTCCACCACTTCCTCGGCATCGAGATCTGTCATGTTGGACCAGCCCATTGCAGTGCCCAAGTTGGTGCCAGCGCCGCCCAATGGCCAACAACCAAGAGCTATACGGTCCACCAAATCCCGGAAGGTGCGTGGCCCGCTCGATGTTGGCGTCGAATGATCGCGCTGAATCGCGATGCTGTGCGGCGCCATGGAACCTGCCTTTGCTGCCTCGGGCGACGAGGGCTGATGAGTGGAGGGCGTATGAGTGGTGTTGCGCATAGCCGGCAACGAAGACACTACACTCTCGCTGCTCCAGATCCCGTGGCGTGGCGGTGCGGCAAGCTCATCCCTGATCGAGCCACGGTGTCTCGCTGGGCTGGCTTCTTGTTTCGATCGGGTGTACGTGGTTGTCGGCGCGTGTGGGCAACCAAACCAGCCTTTCCGCTTGTGGTCCTTGCTCGCACCTGGTGGGCCGAGGACAGTCGGTCGTTGTGGAGGAGGAGGCGGTGGCCGGTCACGGCTAGCCGGTCCCGCGACACCACTGTGCTGGCGACGCGGGGCGCCATCGGGGGTTGGGCAGGCTGGCGGCCTCAGCGGCTCGGTCGTCGTTGATGGCGATCCAAGGAGCAGTGAGGTAATCCTGTGAGGGTAGGCGGCGGCTTAAGGAGTCACCATCCTCCCTGCTCGCAAGGTCACTTCGCCCACGACAAGCCCACACCCCCCATCGACGATGGTGGATCCCGGGTGACCGGGTTACCTCGAACGGCACCGCGTTCCACGATAAGCTGCCGATGGAGAGTTTCACCCGGAAGCGGCTTGGCTATCTGGGCGAGCGGAGAGCTGTCTCGCTTGGCCCACAGTCGCACCAGCAAAGATCGAGGGGATCAACGCTATGCAAGATGTACTGTTTAGCGTCATAGGTGGGGAGGACTTGCGGCCGGGGACTGGTCCTTTGAGCCTCGCATCCCTCAACTTGCAGGGGGCTAGCCCGTCTCGAACGTTCCCGCTCATAAAATGGTGCAGCCGGGTGGGCGCCGACGCCTACGCGTTCACCGAGGTGCTGTCATCGAACGTGGGCACACTAGTCTCAGAGCTACGGGCCTTGGATTACGAGTGCTTCGCCCCCGCTTCGATGGAGTCTGGTGCCCGGTGCGCGGTGGTTGCCGCATCCTCTCGAGTCAAGCCGCAACTTCGTGCGGTGGCACAAGACGGAAGATGGGTACAGATTGCCTTCCGGCCGGCGGAGACGCAAGCCGAGTGGCATCTGACAAGTGTGTACGCACCCACGAATGCCATGACGATCGAATCTAGTGCACGTCGGAGAAATTGGCAAAAGGAGTTCCTTCGAACCATTTCTAGTTTTCCCGTGCCCGGGCTTCTGTTAGGTGACTTCAATGTACTCGAGCCGGGCCACGTACCGCGTAGCGATCTGTACTCGGATCACGACTATGAGTTCTATTCATCGATTGTTGCCCTAGGGTATTTGGATCTATATCGCTCAACGCACCCGAAGGGTTTGGACACGAGTTGGTACAGTGCTCGCTGCGGAGCGCAGCGCCTCGATCATGCGTTCGGTAAGGGTCTGACGATTGGTCTCAAGGCTGCATATGATCACTCGACGCGCCCGTCCATAACGGACCATTCTTCCATCATCATTCAAGCCGTCTAGTCGCTGCGAACAGGAAGTTAAGAATTATGGCCAGTTTCGACGACCTCACAGCGCCACACTACACGTGGCCACTCCTAGACTCCACTGTTCGCAGGATGGTGAATGATCAACTCTCGCGTTCGCTGTCTGATCGAGATGCCTCGGGGATCGTTGGCGAATTCGAGGAGGCTTTTCGCCAGTTCGTTGGTGCGCAGTACGCTGTTTCTTTCTCGTCGGGCACCGGAGCGTTGCACTGCTTGGCGGCGACGCAGATACCACCTGGATCACGGGTGATTGCTCCTGCCTATACATTCTTCGCGACCGCTTCGCCTTTCGCGTATGAAGGCATTGACGTGGTTTTCGCTGATTGTGACACATATGGCAACGTCACCGCGGACACCATCGAGCGCGCCTATACGCCAGATGTGAGCGCTGTCATAATCACCCACATGTGGGGTGTGCCTTGCGAAATGCGTGAAATCGTGGAGTTTTGCCACTCCAAGTCTCTGCTCCTATTTGAGGATTGCTCGCACGCTCACTTCGGGTCGATCGACGGCCGTCGCGTAGGGCTTCACGCAGATGCTGCGGTGTTCAGCACAAACCAGAAGGCAATAACCAGCGGCGAAGGTGGCATCTTGGTGACCAATAGTCGACGCATTCACGACGATGCGCTCCTGTTTGGCCACTACAACAAACGGTGCTATCAAGAAGTGTCCGATTCGCACCCGGGAAAAGCTCTAGCATTGACCGGCTACGGACTGAAGTACCGGATGCACACGCTTTCGGCCGCACTTGGCCTGTCGCAGTTGGCAATCGCTGACGAAATAGAGCGTAGGCGCCGCCTAAATCTAAGCATCCTTAAGGAGTCGATTGAACCGTTTGGAATCCTCAGGGTTATTGATCGAGTCGACCGGGGCTGCCTGCACGGCTTGTATGTAGCCGGAATGCGGTTCTCGCCAGAGCATTCGCGCATGAGCAGGGCTGAGTTCTTGGCTGAATTCGGGCGTCGCGGGGGCGCTGAACTGGACGCTCCCGGGTCGACGAAGGATATCACGGCGGAGCCGCTCTTCTCTTCGGGCTCACCCAGCCATCCAATTACAAGGCGCTTCATTCACCGCGAACCACTGCCAGGCGTGGAGCAGTTCGCCAGCACTTTCCTGAAGCTGCCCCTCTGGGGCTATCCCGGTGATGAGGCATTCGTCGAATCCTATGCGGAGGGGCTTGCGTCCCTGTCCCGCGAGGCTTGGGTCTAGGCTGCGGTCCGCGGTGCTCGATATCACGGAAATCGACCCCCGGACCGAGGGGGGCATCGAAGTATGGGAGCGCTATCGGTGGGAGAGATCGGAGTGGTCCAGTGGTCGGCTGTCTCGGGCAAACCTGTGGTTGGAGATCCTCGCCGAAAGCTTTCTGGCTGGTCTTGACCTAAGACATCTAAACGTCGTTTTCAAGGGTCTTGAAGCGACTGGCGGAGGGTCGCAGGTGAGAAAGTCTCTTATTGATCGGTGCACGGCGACCGCCCACGAGCTCATCCGTGCTCATCTTCTTCTCGTTCTTGACACACCTATCGCCTCTAGCAAGATCGGGTGGAGTCTCTCGGAAATCGAATTCGGCGTTCTATTCGGCAAGTCCTCCGGGACGGCTCAGACTCTTTTCGAAGCCAGCCGCAGCACTCCCGAGGATGCGCTCCCAATCTGTCGATGGTTGGGTCCCTCGGTGACAAGCCAGACGGGTTCTCTGCCTGCGTGGAAACCATCTAATAGCGTCGCGGTAGCGCCGACCCTCGACACGGTGAGGCGGGGGATCGACGCAGCCTCATGGCCGCATGTAGCTGAATGGCTCAGGGCCGTGCGGCCAGGGCTGCCCGTGGCGGTCATCGGTATGCCAATCATTCCAGCTGATGTCATTGAGGCCTCGGATGTCCTCCTAGTTAATTCACATAACGGGCCCCTTCCTGGCTTACGGGGCCTCGACTCGTTGGCTTGGAGCCTCGCGCTGGGGGTCATCCCTACCGCTACAGCCCACGTGATTATCCCGGAGGTTGACCGTGGCATTCCACTTGCTACATCGCGAGTAGCTGTTAGACCTCTCGAGACGTTGGCGGTTCGAATGAAGTCAGCGCAAGTCAATGTGCTGCTGGATGCCTTGCGGTCCATTGGTTCGCGCATCAACGACCCCACCGACCGGGATGCTCCGTCTCTTTACCACGGTCGCATGCATCCTGCGATCCGCTCGATCTTGGATCTTGAATTGGGTTCGATTGGGGCAGTGGGCAGTGATGTCTGCGTCGGGGATTAGTCAATCATCGCCGATGAAGGTGGAGATTTCGGATCGCAGGAACTCCTGCATGGCTCCTTCTCTGAAACCAAGGATCGGGGCATTCGTGCGCCTGTCGCGGGTATGCGAGTATAGCGTTACAATAATCAGCGGGCCGCACCGAATCATGTTATACAGAAGTTCGCCCCTGAACTGCACCCGCTTATAGTTGCACGATTTCTTGTCGAAGATATCGTCAAAGTCTGCTTGGGCCTCACGTATCCTAGTCCTCAGTTCCGATAAGGAGATGTTGAACCTCTGCGCTATTGGCCGAAGCGTTACGTCGTGGTCGAGGTCTGGCAACGCAACCCGCACGCGGGCGGGTGTGTTTGCGACCTTCCTAAGGCTATCACGGTTCGCGTTTCGCCAAGTTGAGGAGTAGGCGACGACGATCTCCAAGGGGTTCGCACCCGATAGCCATGCGCTCCACTGGTTGGTATCAGCATAAGGCTCTCCGACGTAAGCCAAGCCTGACCGGCGAACGCGTTCGCCGAGCCCTGCCTTTTCGAGCACTTCTTCGGTGAGTTCGCGTTTGGCAAGCTTCTCCCATCCCACACTGAGAAGGCCAGTAACCAGCAACAGGCCGCCAAGTTGGGAGACAACCGCAGCAATCCAGAGAGTGGTCTTGATGAACTCGATCTCGGACAGGCCAACTAGGATCAGCCCGCCGACCGAGAACCAGACTCCGAGCTTCATGACTTTGAGATCAGTTCTGACTTCGGAATCGGCCACTCCGTGAGGTTACCAGCCTCACGGTACCGAGACTGTGACGATCGATCTTTAGGCTTCGGCAGGGCCGGTTGTCGGGCCGGCAGCAGTCGGGGTCGCCCGTACAGCTGGTGAGGAAGTCTCCGTTCGACCCGAGGTCCGGGGCCCTGACACCGTCGCCTTGCTGTTGAGGATGCGGTGACCTGCGCTGGCCTTTCGCTTTTTCGACGTGTTGAACAGTTGTCACTGGCTCCAACCTAAGGCGCCACCATCACTGGAAAATGGGATGCGGCCGCTCGCACCGGTTGCGTCGCGGCCTGCCTGTTGGGAAGGAGGACCTGTCAAGTCCTCACTAGCTAGAGCTAGTAGGTGCTGGTGTCGTGTCCACGGGAGGGGGTGTCTGCGAGTTATGGGGGGTGGACGGATTTCGTGCCCCGACAGGAGTATCGACATGAACGATGATCCCGACCGCCTCGTCACCCGAGCCGAGTTGTCGCTCCAGTGGGCCGCGGGGCACGGCGTCCGCTACGACGAGGACGGCAAGTCGTTCGACGAGGTGGCCCGCGACTACTACCAGGCTGCGGCCAACATCGCATACGCGCGGGCCCTACTCATCGAGGCCGCCGTCGAACGCCGGGGCGGTCACCTCGACCCCTGCGTTGACCCTGTCCATGTTCGCGACCCGAACGGGGAAGGGGGAACGGATCTCAGCCCGGGGCGTCGCCGTCGAGGACCTCTCGCACCCGCAAGAAGCCCCGACCACGCGCATGGGGTTCAGGCCGTGACCGAACCGATGCTCCAGCCCCCTGATGTCCCGCTCATCGTCGAAGAACTCCTCGCCCAGGCCCAACACTTGGCCGATACCGGCGCGCCTCGTGAAGCGATCGACGCGCTCCTTGACCACGTCGACGCCATCCGGGAAGGCCGCGGCCGATGACCGGCTACAGACCCGTCAGCGACGCCGACCGGACGGCAGCCGCCGAATCCCGGCAGGCCACCATCGACAAACTCCACGCCCAACTCAGCGACGGCGTCCTCGCCCTCAACGACCCGCAGGCCTGGCAGGCCTGGCTCACGTTCGCCAGCCGGTTCCACAAATACTCGTTCGGCAATTCCTTGCTGATCATGGCTCAGGACCCGCAGGCCACCCACGTCGCCGGCTACGAGGCGTTCAAGGCCATGGGCCGCCAGGTGCGCCGAGGCGAGTCCGGCATCAAGGTCCTCGCGCCGATCACGCGCCGGGCGCCGCGCCTCGACGACACGGGCCAACCTGTGCGCGACGACCAGGGCCGCGCGGTGCACCAGACACACGTCGTCGGCACGAAGCCCGTCACGGTGTTCGACATCCGCCAGACGGACGGTCCTCCGCTGCCCGACCCCAAGATCGGCGAGGCCGTCCTGCTCACCGGACAAGCCCCCACAGGGCTCTGGAACCGACTGCAAGACCTCCTCGGAGACCGAGGATTCGACGTACGTCGCGGCGCGGACCTCGGCGGCGCAAACGGCTATACCGACTTCGGCGAGCGGCTCGTTATGGTCCGCGACGACGTCGACGACGCCCAAACCGTCAAGACCCTCGCACACGAAGCCGGGCACGTGCTCCTCCACCAGGAGCAGGGCAGCCGCGACTGCCGCGGCATCGTCGAAGTGGAAGCCGAATCGGTCGCGTACATCGTGACCAGCGCGCACGGTCTCGACTCCAGCCAATACACCTTCAACTACGTCGCCGGCTGGGCACTCAACGCGGTGACCGAGCAGCGTGACCTCGCCGACATCCTCCGCAGCACGGGCCAGCGTGTCATTGGCGCCGCAGATCTGATTCTTCAGACCACCCAGCCGGCTCCGACCATCACCGATACCGCGCTCGATGCTCTGGAAGATGACATCCGAGTTCAGACGGACCCCACGCGCTGGGAGGCAGTCTCCGTCGGCCATGCCATCGCCCCGGAGCCACCGACCGCACCTTCGCCGGCGCTGGTCCCCCCAGTGGGCCGCTGACCATGACGATCGCGATGGACGAGCTCTCCTCACCTGGCCCATGCGACCGCGTTGTGTCCTCGACGCGGCTCTTGCCGCACGACCTCAACCGGAACGGTGCCCGCGCCTTCTTACTGCTGCGAGCGGTCGGTGTCGGACTTGCCAGGCCTCACGGCGCCCAGGAGGGAGCCGAACCTGCACGCGTCCTTATCCGCTGGCTCGCCAGTGATCCCGGGGCGGGCTGCGGCTATGCTGAAGGGCAGCGATGGACCCGAGATCCGCGCGGATCTCGGGTGCGGAGCGATTCCCCACGTATTCCCCCCGGCAAGGTGACGAAGTGGCAATCAATCTCCATAAGTCCTTGTCAGGGGGTCATTATCGGCTGATAGAAGAGAGCTTCAACTCCTCTCTCGCGCACAGAAGGCGCCTCTGACTAGGGGTTATACAGCGAAAAGGCGGGAGGCGAAAACCTCCCGCCTTTCTCATGTCCCGATGTTGTGACGTGCTGCTGGCAAGGGGGAATGCGTTGCTGAGGTGAGCGGCGGCGCCTCGGGCGGCGCGTTCGTCCCCCACGCGTGGGTCGTGTTCCCCACGCATTCCCCACGTGTTCCCCACGGAATGGCCCAGCCGGCCGTATTGCACGTGACCCCGACGAGGGTTGTCCGGCGGCGTGCGGGTTTCGTGTGGACGACATCCAGGAATTCAGGTGGAGTTGGCCGGCCGCTGGTGGTGGCGGCATGGGGCCAGCCGGGGAGGTCAGCACCGGCGAGGGGCGTACCTGGCTCTACGCATCGCTCGCGTTGGGGACGCCCGACGCCTCGATCCCACTGGGCGGACTTGCGACGAGTCTGGGGGGTACTGGCAGTACCCGCAGCAACGTGAGCTTGTTCGGCTCGGCGGAACCGCGTTGCATGGGAACTGTACGAACGATGAGAGGACCGTTACGCCGGCGGCTCCCACAATCGTTCTGACCAGGAGGAGACCCATGCCCATCACCGACGCCGCGCACACGAATCACGCGGTGCTGTTCGGTTCCCACACCTCCTCCCTTGCTCGGACGGACCCCGAGTTCGTGGAAGTGTTCGACAACTTCGCGTTCGACGAGGTCGCCTCGCGCAGCCTCCTGCCGGTCCAGCTGCGGCTGGAGGTCACCCTCGCGGCGCTGATCGCGCTGGGCGCGGTGGCGGAGTACCGCGTGATGCTGGGCGCGGCCCTCAACGTCGGGGTTACCCCCGTCGAGGTCAAGGAGGTGGTGTACCACGCCGTGCCCTACTGCGGGCAGGCCCGGGTCTTCGACTTCCTGCACGCCACCAACGACGTCCTGACCGAGCGGGGAATCGAGCTGCCGCTGGAGGCCCAGTCGACCACTACGCCCGCGACCCGCCGGGAAGCGGGCTTCGCCCTCCAGGCTGCCATCTTCGGCGACCGGATCCAGGCCGGCTACGACAACGCGCCAGCCGACGAGGTTCACCTCCATGAGTTCCTGAGCGCGAACTGCTTCGGCGACACGTGGACCCGCGGTGGGCTCGACGTGCCGACCCGGGAGCTGCTCACCTTCGCGATGCTGAGCGCCCTCGGCGGCTGCGAGTCGCAGCTGAAGGGCCACATCGCCGGGAACGCCAACATCGGCAACGGCCGGGTCGTCCTCATCGATGTCGCGACCCAACTGTTGCCGTGGATCGGGTACCCGCGCACGCTCAACGCGCTGGCCTGCGTGCGCGAGGTGCTGCCCCCGGCCTGACCCACCCGGGGGCCCACCACCCCCACCGTCACCCGACGAGAAGGAAGACCATGGAGAAGTACCCCACCCCGACGACCCGCAAGGGACCGGCCGCCACCTTCACCGGTGACGTGTTCGTCGACGGCATCGCAGACGGCAGCGACCCGTCACGTCTGGTCGCCGCCCAGGTTCGGTTCACCCCCGGCGCCCGGACCCACTGGCACAGCCATGCGCTCGGCCAGACCCTGCACTGCACCGACGGCGTCGGCTTCGTCGGCACCCGCGACGGACGCGTCCTCGTCCTGCACCCCGGCGAGACGATCTGGACCCCGCCCGGCGAGGAACACTGGCACGGCGGCACGACCGACCACCTGATGTGCCACCTCGCGCTCCTCGTCGCACCCGAACAGGGGGACGCCACCACCTGGCTCGAAGCGGTCACCGAGGAGCAGTACCACGCTGCCCACTCGCTGCTCGGCGCGGATCGCGCTGCCGCCGGCATCGACCAGCCCTGACCTTCGACCGCGATCGGCGTCCCATCAAGGAGAACCCATGAGCCCCATCACGACTGTTCTGGTTGTCGGCGCGACTGGCAGCATCGGCCGGCACGTCGTCGCTGAAGCGTTGACCGCCGACTACACGGCGCGGGCGCTGGTCCGCGACCCCGCCCGCGCGAGCCTCCCTGCCGGCGTCGAGGTCGTGGTCGGCGACGTGACGCGCCCCGAGACCCTCGCCGCTGCCGTCTCGGGGGTGGACGCCATTGTCTTCACCCTCGGCTCGAACGGCCAAGGCAGCCGCGGCGCCGAGACCGTCGACTACGGCGGCGTCCGCAACGTGCTCGAAGCGCTCGGCGACGCACGCCCGCGGATCGCGCTGATGACCTCCATCGGGGTCACGTACCGCGAGGGTTCGTACAACAGGTCGACGCAGTCGGCGGACTGGAAACGTCGCTCCGAACGGTTGGTGCGGGCCAGCGGCCTGCCCTACACCATCGTGCGGCCGGGCTGGTTCGACTATCACAGCCCTGATCAGCAGCGGATCGTGATGCTGCAGGGCGACACCCGCCATACGGGCAGCCCCGCCGACGGGGTGATCGCCCGCCGCCAGATCGCGCGCGTCTTGGTCGCCGCCCTCGCCTCGCCGGCGGCCGAGTGCAAGACGTTGGAGTTGGTGGCCGAGTCCGGTGTCGAGCAGGTCAACCTGGAGCCGGTGTTCGCCGCCCTGCACGTCGACCCCGCCGGCTCCCTGGACGGAGTCCGCGACGCCGCGAACCAGCCGCTCGAGGACGAGCCGGACCGCGTCCGCAAGGACCTGGCCCGATGGTGACCCGACGCGATCTACTGACCCGCGGCCTGCTGGGCGCCGCCGGCCTCAGCGTGGCCGGCTGCGCGCTGGCCACGCCCACCCGACCGGAACCCTCGGGGAGTCCCACGATGGCCACCCGACCGCAGCCGTCGTCCGGGAGCCCCACCGCGACCGGCAACGCGTCGCGAACCCTGGTTGCGGTCTTCTCCCGGGCGGGGGAGAACCACTTCTACGGGGGACGCACCTGGCTGGAGGTGGGCAACACCGAGGTGGTCGTCGGACTGCTGGCGACCCTCGTGGACGTGGACGTCTACCGGATCGTCCCGGCCGAGCCGTACCCGACCGACTATGAGGAGACGGTCGCCCAGAACACCCGCGAGCAGGACGCCGGCGCGCGGCCGCGGATCGCCGACCCGCTGCCTGACCTGGCCGGATACGACCGGGTGGTGCTGGCCAGCGGCGTCTGGAGCGTGCGGCCGCCCATGATCATGCGCACCTTCACCGAGGCCCTCGACTTCACCGGCAGGACCGTGTACCCGTTGACCACCCACGCGGGCAGCGGGCTCGGGCGGGCGGTCGAGGTGTACCGCCAGACCTGCCGTGGGGCGACCCTCGGTGAGGGGCTCGCCGTCCGGGGTGAGGAAGCCGGAGCTGCCGAGCCCGAGGTGCGGGCCTGGCTACAGCGGGTCGGCCTGCTGGGCTGATCGTGGCACGCGGCACTCCATCAGTCCTGAGTGGCCGTCGCGGGGTTCGTGGCCGGCTCGGCGGTGCGGGTCGGAGTGGTGGCCCAGCTGGCGAGCAGGCTGAACGCCTCGGCGGAGGGGGTGCCGGGTTCGGCGACGTACGCGTTGAGGCGCAGGCCGGCGTCGGCGGCCAGGTCGAGGGCTTCGTAGGCGAGGGTGAGGTCGCCGACGACGGGGTGGTGGAACTTCTTGACCCCGGTGCGGTGCAGCCGGACGTCGTGCCGGGCCCACAGCTGGGCGAACATCTCGCTGCGGGTCGACAGTTCGCCGACGAGTGCGGCGAGGCCCTGGTCGTAGGGGTTCTCCCCAGATCTCGCACGACAGCGGCCAGCTGCAGCGGGGCGAGGCCCTGGTCGTAGGGGTTCTCCCCGGCCAGCGAGCGCAGCAGGGCGGCGGCCTCGGCGGCGACCTTGTCCCACTCCATGAAGAACTCGCGGGCGCGGGGGTCGAGGAACACGAACCGGGCCACGTTCGGGCGTCCGGGCATCTCGTACACCGGTGCGTACAGGGCGCGGCCCAGAGCGTTCGCGGCGAGCAGGTCGGTGCGGTGGTTCCGCACGTACGCCGCGGTTCCGGTCATCGAGTCGAGCAGCCACTGCACCGCCGGCCGGACGGGACGCCGCGGCGTCCCGGCGGGTTTGCGCGCGGACGCCGTGCGTGCGAGTCCGAACAGGTGAGCGCGCTCGGCGTCGTCCAGCTGGAGGGCGTTCGCGACGGCTTCGAGGACCTGCTCGGACACCCCG